>CAZZVR010000106.1:0-12865 GCA_964657595.1 Burkholderia sp. PAMC 26561
GCGCCGCGGTGGCCGCGGCGCTCTCCGCCGGCCGGTTGACGGTGACCAGCAGCGGGGAGGAGGCCAGGCTGGAGCTGTTGCTGCCGACGATCACGCCGAAGGCGAGCAGGGCCATCACCGCGACCGCCATGACGCGTGGCGAGGGCAGCTCGAGCGGCTGGCCGAACAGCATCAGGCGTGGCCCGCCGGTGGGGCTGGCGGCGCCACCGGCCTCAGCGGCGGTGGTGGAGAGCCGGTCCGGGCCGATTCGCCGGGCACCGGACATCATCGCCAGCGTGCCTGCCACGTGGCGGGGCAGCGGCCGGACGCGGTGGCCGCACTCGGTGCAGTAGCGCTGGTCGACGGCAAACGGCGCAGCGCATTCTGGGCAGGTGAGAGCGGAACTCATCGAGGGGTGCGGCTGGGGGACACCGGCACGGATGATTGTGGCCTAAACCGGGTCCGGCCTTGTGAACGAGGTGTGTTCACCTCATGTTCACAAAGCGGGGTGCGGCGCAGGTACCTTTAGGCCCAATGAGCGCCGCGCGCGAACCATCCGAGGGTCCTGACGATCCGCCGATCATGCCGCTGGTCAGTGCGGGCAACTCGGACCGTTGCGCGGTGTGTGGAGCCCACCTCGCCGTCGACCAGCGTTACTGCGTCGAGTGCGGCACCCGCCGGGGCGCGCCACGGTTCGCGCTGGCCGGCTCGAGCATGGGTGCGGCGGCGACGTCCGCGTCTGGCGCGGCAGCTCCGCCGCCCCGCGGCGGAATCGGCGCCCGGATCACCCGCTGGACCTCGAGCGCCTCACTGCTGCTGGGCCTGCTCATCCTGCTGGTGGCGCTGGGCATCGGTGTGCTCATCGGTCACAACGGCAACGCCAAGACGCCCGGTCAGCCCAAGGTCAACGTCACCGTGAACGGTGGTGGCAGCTCCGGCGCTTCCGCGGCGGGCGCCTCGACAACTGCCGCCGCCAACGGTTCCGGTTCCGGTTCCGCCGCGAACTCCACGGGATCGGGTTCGACCGCGAAGTCCAGCTCGACGAAGAAGACCACCGCCAAGAAGAAGACGACAGCCGCCGCAGCCGCCACCAACCCCAACGCCGCGGCCACCGGCAAGGCGGGCACCGCCGCCGCGGCCAAGAGCTTCTCCAACACCGCGACGAAGAAGAGCACGCTCGGTGGTCAATGCACGGCCGGAACGGCAGGCTGCTCCGGCGGCAAGCAGACCGGCAACCTGTTCTAGGAGGCGCAGCAATGTCGACACGCCCGTTCCCCGGCCTCGGCGACGAGGAGTCTGAGCCCGCCACCACGGAGCAGCGGGCTCCCCAGCCCCAGGCCCCGATCCCCGAGGCGCCCGTCATCGACCTCCAGCGCCGCCGCGATCAGCTCAACGCGAAAGTGGCCGAGCTGCAGTGGGACCTCGGCGGCATGGTGTATGAGATGGCCATCCGCGACCGCATCCGCGTCGACGTGATCATCAAGCACGCTGCCGCGCTCCAGGACGTTGACGCCGAGCTCTCCGAGGTCGAGCGCATCCTCACCCTCGAGCAGACCGCGACCGCGGGCGTATGCCCTCACTGCAAGGCGCCGCACTCCAGCGGCGCCGGCTTCTGCTGGCAGTGCGGACGGCCGATCCTGCGTCAGGTCGACACCTCCGGGATCTTCGACAGCTAGCCGAACTGGCCGGTGATGTAGGCCCGGGTCCGCGAGTCGGCCGGGTTGGAGAACAGCTTGGCCGTGTCATCGAGCTCGATGAGCGTCCCGACGCGGGACTCATCCAGGGAGAAGAACGCGGTGCGGTCGGCCACGCGTACGGCCTGCTGCATGTTGTGCGTCACGATGACGATCGTGTACTGCATCTTCAGCTGATGGATCAAATCCTCGATCGACTTGGTGGCGATCGGGTCCAGTGCCGAGGCAGGCTCGTCGAGCAGGATGACGTCGGGCTCGATCGCGATGGCGCGGGCGATGCACAGGCGCTGCTGTTGTCCGCCCGACAGGCCCAGGGCCGATGACTTGAGGCGATCCTTGACCTCGTCCCACAGGGCGGCGCCGCGCAGCGCGCGCTCGACGCGTGCGTCCATGTCGTCGCGCATCCCGAGGTTCTTGGCCGCCCAGGCGATGTTGTCGTAGATCGACTTGGGGAACGGGTTGGGCTTCTGGAACACCATCCCGATCCGGCGACGGACCTCGACCCGGTTGGCCTTGGCGTCATAGAGGTTGTGGCCGTGATACAGCAGCTCACCCCCCATCCTGAAGCCGGGAATCGAGTCGTTCATGCGATTCATGCAGCGCAGGAAGGTCGACTTGCCGCACCCCGACGGACCGATGAACGCGGTCGCCTGGTTGGCGTAGATGTCCATGGTGATCTCATCCACCGCCCGCTTGGGGCCGTAGTCGACTGAGCAGTTGCGCGCGGCGAAGACAACCTGGCGTTGGGTCAGTGAGACATCGCGGGACTCGGCGACGGGGATCTGCTCGAGCTGATCCCCACTGCTCAGCTTGCGGCGCGGAAGTGCTGTCTCCTGCTGACCACGCACGGTGCTCATAGGCCACGCTTCCTTTCACTGCGGCGTAGCCAGACGCGTACGCCGATGTTGACAATGAGGATGACCGCCATGAGGAAGATCGCCGCGCCCCACGCCTGCTTGATCGCCGAGGGGTATTCGCTTTCCAGGAGTGTAAGGATCTCCAGGGGCATCGAGGCCACGGAATGCAGGGGATTGAGCTGCAGGCCCTGATTGAACAGGTTGCAGACCAAGAGGAGGGGAGCGGTTTCCCCGGCGGCCCGGGCGGTGGCCAGGATCGCCGCGGTCACGATGCCATTGGACGCGGTGGGCAGCACGACGCCGACCACCGTGCGCCAGCGGGCGACGCCCATGGCGTCGGCCGCCTCGCGTAGGGTCGGAGGAACGCGGCTGATCGACTCGAGGCTGGCGCGGGCGATGAGCGGCACCTGCACGATCGACAGGGCGACTGCGCCGGCCCAGGCTGACTGTCCGGTGTGATTGGTGATCAGTGCGGCGATGAAGATGCCGATGACGATGGTCGGCAGGCCGGCCATCAGCTCGAGGGCGATCGACAGCGGCCGCGCGATCCGCGGAGGAGCGAACTCGGCCAGGGCGATGGCGGTCAGCACGCCGACCGGCAGGGCGATCGCTGTCGACATGGCGACCAGCTCAGCCGTACCGGCGATCGCCGGCCCGATGCCGCCGGCTCCGCCCGTGCCACTGGGCAGGTTGGAGGTGAAGAACGACCACGACCACTCGCTGATGCCCTGGATGGCGGCGTAGCCGACGAGGATGAACAGCACGGCCACCGCTGCCCCGGCCGCGATCATGGTCGCCCCGACCAGCGTGCGGCTGGTGAGTTGGCGCCGGCGCAGGTTGCCGCTTTGGGTCAGCGAGTGGGCGGGGTCGGGCCCGATCTGGGGAACCGCGCTCATGCCATCGCTCGCTTCCGTCCGCCGAGCACGATCCGGCGCGCGAGCAGGTTGGTGAGGATGCCGATGATCAGCAGCAGGACGGCCAGGTAGTACAGCGAGGAGGTATGCAGCGCGTTCTGGGGCTCGGAGAACTGCGCCGCGATCACCGCCGCCATGGTGTCGCCCTCGCCGAACAGGTTGGCGTGGATGCCGGGGGTCCCGGCGAGGCCGCCCACGACCTGCTGGACGGCGATCGCCTCCTCGATGGCCCGGGCGAAGCCGAGCACACAGGCGGCGATGACGCCTGAGCGGGAGATGGGCAGGACGACGCCGCGGATCATCTCCCAGCGCGTGGCACCGAGCGCCTCGGCGCCGTCGCGTAGCTCCTGGGCGACGGTGAGGAAGGTGTCGCGGGTCAGCGCGGCGATGATCGGCACGACCATGATGACCAGGACCAGTGCCGCGGTGAACAATGAGTTGCCGACGGGCTGGGCCTCGCCGAACAGGCCCGTCCAGCCGAGGATCGTGTGCATCCACGGCTCCATGTCCGTCTTGACGAAGGGTGCGATGAGGTAGATCCCCAGCAGGCCGATCACCACCGAGGGCAGGGCGGCCAGCATCTCGACGAGCGGTCCCACGACCATCGCGACGCGGCGCGGCGCGAGCAGGGCGAGGAACAGTCCGATCGAGATACCCACGACGGCTGCACCGATCGTCCCCAGCAGACTGGTGACCACGCTGCCGAAGAGAAACGAGGCAGCCCCGAACTTGCTGAGTGACGGGACCCAGTCGGAGTGGCCGATGAAGGCGATCCCGTACTTATCGAAGGACGAGCTCGCGCCGCTGATGAGCGCAATCACCACGGCCACCAGGCAGATGAGCACGAGCGCGCCGCCGCCCAACGCGAGGTAGCGGAGCAGGCGGTTGTAACGCCGGTCCTTGAGGTTGAGGAGCTTGCGCCGCTGGCGTGCGGTCCGGACGGGGTTCAGATCAGGGGCGACGGTGGTCACGGCGCGGCGGAGCCTAAAGAATGCGGCATGGGGGCGACGGTCAGCCTGTCAGCAATCACAAGTTTTCCAAATGTCGATAACACCCCAGTAACAAGATTCCGGGGTATCTGACACATGCTGACCCCAGTCACGCCGCAGGGCGCAACTCAGTCGTGTTCGCCACGTTCCACTCTGGCGAAGTACTCGACTCTCACCCCCTCGAAAAAGGAATTCCCATCTTGCATCTCAAGAGGATGATCTGCGTGGGCGCCGTCGCTGCTGGCGTCGTAGCCTCCACCGGCGTCGCCACCGCGTCCGCGAACATCACTGAAGCGGGATCTTCGCTGGTCTACCCGATCGCTTCGGTCTGGGCGTCGCACTACAGCGCCGACACCGTCAACACGCGCGCCGGCGGTTCCGGGGCGGGCATCGCGGCCGTCACCGCCGGCCAGGTCGACATCGGCGCCTCCGACGCTCCGATGACCTCCAGCCAGTACGGCTCGGGCAACTACGTGCAGATCCCGTGGGGTCTGTCGGCCACCGGCATCGGCTACAACCTGCCAAACATCAAGACCGGCCTGCACCTGACCGGCACGGTCCTGGCCCAGATCTACACGGGCAAGATCACCACCTGGGGCAACCCGGCGATCACCAAGCTCAACAAGAGCCTGGCGAGCAAGCTCAAGGCCGACGGCAAGATCACCCCGGTGTTCCGGTCTGACGGCTCGGGCGACTCCTACGCCTTCCAGAACTACCTGACCCACGCGGACGCGAAGGACTGGACGTTCGGCGTCTCGACCTCGTTCCCGGGCCAGGCGGGCGTTGGCGAGAACGGCAACGCCGGCGTCGCCGGCGAGGTCAAGTCCAACAAGGGCACCATCGGCTACATCTCCGGCGCGTACCTGCTCCAGCAGCACCTGTCGGTGGCGTCGGTGCAGAACGCGGCCGGTAACTACGAGCTGCCGAACATCTCCTCGATCCTCAACGCCGCGGCGTCGAACTCGACGATCTCGGCTCAGGGCCCCAACTTCACGGGCGCCTCGATCGTGGATCCGTCCAAGAAGTACAAGACCGCGTACCCGATCTCCACGTTCACCTACGCCATCGTGTCGTCATCGGACTCGAACAAGGCGGCCGTGAAGAACTTCCTGACCTGGGTCACCAACGGCCCCGGCCAGCAGTACGGCGTCTCACTCGACTTCGCGCCGCTGCCCGGCGGCATCAAGAAGGCGGATGAGGCCCTGATCCAGTCCCTCTAGGGGCCGGCTGATCAGCGCTTGATCTGCGCGCCCCGGTCCAGCCTTCGGGCTGGGCCGGGGCGTCAGTGCTTAAACCGGGATCGCAGGCTGGGCCGGGCGCCCGCCGATGACGCGATCAAAGCGCCAGCCCCGCAACTGCTCGCGGGAGTTGGCCAGGCCGACGACGACGGCGCCGGAGCGCGCCTCGATCGCTGCGCGCAGGGGGGCGAAGCGCCCGTCGTCCTCGATGAGGAGCGTGACCCGGTCAGGGTGGCGGCGAATGATCTCGGCCACCAGCTCCTCAGGGTTGAGGTCGGGGTCGACGATGGCGAGTAGGTCACTCATAGACGTGGAGTCTTCTCCTCGTGTCTAAACACGGGGTGAGTTTGGGCGAGGAATACTCTGCTCAGGGAGTGACAACGTCCCCAAAGTGCGAGAGGAACCTGCGTGCCTGAGCTGCCTGAGGTGGAGATCACCGCGCGGCGGATCGGCGCAGCCATCTCCGGGGTGCGCGTCGAGTCGGTGTCGGCGCCGGGCATCAACGCACTCAAGACCTTCGATCCGCCGCTGCAATCGATCGTCGGTGAGCCCCTGGGCCCGATCCGGCGCCGCGGCAAGCTGTTCCTCGTCGACGTGGGTAAGGAGCTGACCCTGCTCATCCACCTCATGTCCGCCGGGCGCCTGCAGCTGTGGGACAAGCGCGCGGGTCTGCGCGACAAGACGTCGCGGCTGCTGGTGCGCCTCGATGACGGCCGCGAGCTGCGCCTGCGGGAGTTCGGCACCCGTCAGCGGGCCTGGGTCAAGCTGCTGCGCCGTGGCGAGGTCGACGCCGATGAGGCGTTGTCCGGGCTGGGACCGGAGGCGTGGCCTGAGCCTCCCGAGGTCGACGCGCTGCTCGTTCGGCTCAAGCAGCCGCGTCCGTTGTACGCGCTGCTGCGCGATCAGCACGTCATCGCCGGGATCGGCCGCCAGTGGGTCGACGAGATCATGTGGACGGCTCAGATGTCGCCCTTCAAGCGCGGCTCGGACCTCAACGTCGAGTCCGCCGCCGTTCTGCGAGCGGCGATGATCGAACGACTCGGCGGGGCGCTGGAGGTGTATGAGGCGAAGCTCACCGTCCCGCTGCCGGACAAGCTGCCGTTGCCCCTGTCGGTGCACAAGCACAACGGCAAGCCCTGTCCCCGCTGTGGTACGACCATCGAAGCCGTCCACTACGAGGACTACATCATGTGTTACTGCCCCGTCGATCAGACCGACGGCAAGGTGCTGAAGGACCGTCGCCTGTCGCGGTTGTTGAAATAGCGGGCACGCCCGCCGCTGCATCCGAGCCCACAGCCGGATGCAGCGTCACCCGTCTCAGCCGGCGGCCTTCTTGGCCTGGTGGCGGGTCCAGAAGTGCGGGCCGACAATGAGCAGCACCACCACGACCACGGCGATCCACAGCAGCGGGTTGCTGCTCGACAGGCTCTTGGCCTGAGACCCGAGGTAGGCGACGAGCAGGGTCAGCGGTGCGTACCCGATCATGCTCGTCCAGGTGAGGCGCCACAGCGACTCGTTCGTGGCGCCGGCCACGTAGCCGAGCAGCGCCAGCGGGACCACGGGGAGCAGCCGCGCCACGATCATCAGCCGGACGCCGCCGCTCTTCATGCCCCGCTCGAGATCGGTGAAGCGCTTGCCGAGGATCCGGCGCAGCACCGGGCGTCCCACCCACTTCCCCACGAAATAGGTGAGGATCGCGGTGACCGTCCAGCCGCAGATCGCGAACAGCGCCCCGGGGATGAAGCCGTAGACGAAGCCGGCCGTCGAGGTGAGGATCTCGCTCGGGTAGGGGATGACGGCGTGGACGAGGATGAGCGCCGAGAGCAGCATGAAGCCGCCGAACCCGAGCCCGCGGATGTAGTTGCGCAGGCCGGTGAGGTTGCCGTGCAGGGTCAGCGACGCCGCATGGCGCACCGCCGGAATCGCCGCCAGCGCGGCGACCGCAACCACCATCACCAGGATGGTGAGCAGCAGCGGACGCTGGCGCGTCAACCAATTCCCCTGTGCCCCCGGCTGTGCCCCGGGGGCCTGTTCTGCGTCGACCGTGATGCGCACAGGATGGCACCTCAGGCCAGCAGGCTTGTGAAACCCCGGGAATTGGCAGAAAGTCTGGGCGATCCCGCCCGTGTCGGTTGGGTACGGTTGATCCATGGCTCTCGAACCCGGCACCACCGCGCCCACCTTCACACTTCCCGACCAGGACGGTAAGCCCGTCTCGCTGTCGGACTTCCACGGTCAGACGGTCGTGTTGTACTTCTACCCCAAGGCCGACACCCCCGGCTGCACGACCCAGGCGTGTGGCGTGCGCGACCACCAGGCCGACTACTCGGAGCTGGATGCGGTGGTGCTTGGCGTGTCTCCCGATGCGCCGGCCAAGATCAAGAAGTTCGTCGACAAGCACGACCTCGGCTTCACGCTGCTTGGGGACGAGTCGCACGAGGTGGCCGAGGCCTACGACGTCTGGGTGGAGAAGTCGATGTACGGCAAGACCTACATGGGCATGGAGCGGACCTCGTACGTGATCGGGCCCGACGGCGTGATCAAGGAGGTCTTCCGGAAGGTCAAGCCGGCTGAGCATGACGCCAAGGTGCTCGCGGCACTGGGCGCCTGATCAACGCGCGGGCCGCGGGGCGTTCCACTCACGGCCAGGTGCCCAGCACGTGCTCGGCCAGCACATGGTCGCCACCGCCCAGCGCCAGCGCGGCGAACTCCTCACGGCTGACGTAGCGGGCCTCCCGCATCCCGTCGCCGACGCGGAGCTCACCGGGCGCGAGCTCAACGCCGACGGTGAGCTTCAGCCGGGCCCGCCCGACGCAGGGATGCAGGCGACCGAGATCGATGCTGGCGGCCGCGACACCCATCTCCTCTGCGAGCTCGCGCTGGACGCACTGCTCGAGCGTCTCGCCGTGCTCCCAGCCGCCACCCGGGATCTGCCAGCGGTCATCGCGGTCGCGCAGCACCAGCAGACGGTTGGCGCCGTCAAAGATGAGGGCCTTGACCGACACGCGGTAGTACGGGCTGGGGACCGGGCTGAAGGGAAGGTTCATCGCCCGGCCCGGGCCGCTCGCGTCAACTCATCCAACCGGGCGGTCGCCGGGCCGAGAAAGGCGCGCGCCCAGATCCGGTAGCCGCGCTCGTTGGGGTGAAACAGGTCCCGGGCGTGGTGGGTCACCAGGGCGACCGGACCGAACCGGTTGGTGGCGCCGTGCAGCGGGACGACCGCGAGGTCGCGCGCGTCGGCCAGGTCGCGGAGGATGCGGTTGGCCTCCCGCACCTTGGCCTGATCGGGGCTGAGGTAGAAGCTGGGCAACTCGGCCACCAGGGCGTGGGGGGGGAGCGCGTCGAAGATGGTGGCCAGGTCCCGGCGGAAGCGGGCGGCGTCGAAGTCGGCGATGTCGTCCGCACCGGCGGCGAAGGTGACCAGTGCGTGCTCGGTCTCGAGCTGGGCCAGGCGCGGCAGCAACGCGGTGATGACATCGGCCAGGCGAGCGCCGCTGACGCTCAGGTTCACCACGCGCAGGCGGGCACCGAGCATGCGCTCGAGCTGGCCGACGTAGGAGCCCGACGGATCCCGAGCGCCGATGCCCTGGGCGGTCGAGTCACCGATCGCCACATAGAGGAGATCGCCCGGGCGGGCGGCGAGCTGTTCCCAGTAACGGGTATGGACGCCGGTCCGAGCGTGCAGCACATCAGACCAGTAGGTGCTGCGGGCCAGGCGCCAGGCCAGCCAGCTGGCCGGGATGAGCGCCAGGGCGGACGAGCGCTGGCGCAGTCCTGCACCCTGGCGCAGGTTCACCGCAGTGCGCCGACGCCGAGGCGGGGCGGCACCGCGGTGACGCCCACGCGGCGGTCGAGCCGGTAAACCGGCCGCCGCCCGCAAGCTCTAGGAGAGGCCCTCCCGGGCCTCACGAACCAACGTGACCGCCTCGGGGAAGACGACCGCCATGACCGCGCGAATCTGCTCGGCCTGCTGGTCGGTGGTGCCCTGGATGTTGACGCGATTGATGCTCGCGACAGTCAGGTCGACCGCCAGCTTGATGGCGTTGTCTGCCCAGGCGAGCTTCGAAGAGCTCTGCATCTCATTGGCAAACTCGGCGAGCCTACGCTGAATCTCTTCAGGGTCGCCGAAGGGGAATCCGAATCCGCTTCCTTCCATGGGCTTTAGCGTACTCCGCTGCTGGAGGCCGCTCGGGTTTTATTCACCTGTGCTTAGGCCACCGTGGTCAACAGCGCCTGGGCGAGCTGGGCGATGACCGCCAGCGGCTGGGTGTCCACCCGGTCCGCGGTGAGTCGGATGACCCGCCAGCCCGCCGCCACGGCCGCCGCGTCACGGGCTCGGTCCTCGCGGAACCTGTCCCGGTGAAAGATCCACCCGTCGAACTCGACGATCAGCTTCGCCTCCGGCCACACCAGGTCGCGCTCGGAGCCGGCGACGAGCTGGTTCGAGATCGGGGCGGGGAGCCGGGCGTCCTGCAACAGGCCCCGCAGCTTGCGCTCATACAGTGACCGGGTCAGCGCGAGTTCGCCGGGCGGGAGCTGGAGGAGATCCTCGACGAGACGTGCGCCCCGGTGGTTGGCGGGCAGGCGCTGAAGGGTTGCGGCGATCTGGGCGTCGCTGGCCAGTCGGGTGCGACGGGTCATGGCCAGGGCGGACTCGACGCGGGGCAGGGAGACGCCGGAGGCGGCGAAGTCGATCAGCGAGCGGGCGGGGGAGGTGAGCGGGATGCCCTTGCGCCGGCGGACGTCGTCGGGGTGCATGGTGGCGACGCGATGGAGGGTCACGCCGGGAGGCGCATTGGTGCTGCGACCCACCAGAGTCGCGATGACCCGCTCGGGTTGACGGTCACTCAGTTGCCAGACCCAGGTCGCGGACTCCGCGCTGATCAGGCCGTCACCTCGGAGGTGCAGCGCGACCGCCATGGCGGAGCTGAGCTGGTCCTGCTCCCGTCGGCCGTAGAGGTAGACGTCACTGAGAAGGGGATGGAGCTGGCCGCGGTGGATGCGGCCGGCGATGCCCTTGCGCCCGACGCCGGCGGCGGTGAGTTGGCGCCGGTGCAGACACCAGTGCTGGCGTTCGGCGAGGCGGGCCAGCTCGCGCTCGCTGGGTCCCCGCGGGTGCTCAAAACCGCAAAGCGCCCCGAGGATCGGGGCTTTGGCGGAATGCGTGCCGCCCGGGCGCGCTATTCCGCAATGCTCGTTCCCACGCGGGGCTTTGCGGAATTCGGTGCCGTCGGATGGGGCCATCGCCGAGCCACTATGCCCGCCCGCCACCCCCCCCGCCGAAACTGGTACAGAGGCGTTACAAACGCCGGGCCACCACGGCCACGGTGCCGCCGCGACCCGCCAGGCCCGCCAGCAGCTCCAGACCCACGCACACCGGCAGCCAGGGCAGCGCCGCGACGCTCACCAGCAGGTCAGTCGACCGCAGCGGTGCGTTGTGCTTGAGCAGGTTGTAGAGGTAGGAGGGTTGGCGGGTGGCCAGTGAGACGAGGGATTGCCACATACCGAACGGGTTGTGCTCGAGCAGGACGTGGCGCACCGACACCACCTCGAAGCCGGAGGCCTCCAGCAACGCCGACACCCCGCGCACGGTGAAGTGCACGCGGTGGCGCGGCAGGTCGAGGTGATACCAGCGGGCGCCGGTCAACCGCGCCTGCAGGGACCCGAGGTTCGGCACCCCCAGCACCAGGGTCCCGCCAACCGAGAGCCAGTCGTGCAGCACCGCCAGTGCCCCCGCTGGATCGGGCAGGTGCTCCAGCACGTGCCACAACGTCACCGCGTCGACGGAGCCGGGGGCCACGTCGGCCTCCAGCAGCGATACCGCCTGCACCGGCACGTCAACCTCGACCGCTCGCGGCGAAGGCTCGACGCCCACCGCGTCATAGCCGGCCGCCAGTGCCGCGGCGACGAACCGTCCGCGTCCCGCGCCGGCGTCGACGAGGCGCGCTGGGGCTGGCGGCAGCAACCTCAGCCGCGCCCGGTCGAACCGGGACAGCAAGGGCGCCGCCAGACGCGACCCGCGCGGGCGCCCGCCACCGTAGGCCCCCGCCGAGTGGGCTCCGGGCACCTCCGGACCGAGGGTCACCGCGCTCGCGCACACGCGACACCGCGCCAGTTCCAGGACCCGCGGACCCAGGGCCGGCTCGAAGGACTCCACCGTCCGCCAGGGCGCCAGAGGCCCGCCACAGGCCGGACAGATCAGCTCGCCGGCGTCCACGCGCGCCAGTCTAGGTCTCGGGGCTGGCCCAGCCGCAGCGGTCACGCGCCGGTGTCGTTTCCCCGACCGCTAATACCGCCGGGAACGCGCGGCCTCTAGGATGGCGCCAAATGACGGTTCTTCCCAGCCCCAGCGAGCAGGCCGCACAGGACTCTCGCCTGCGCCCGCGCTACGGCGCCATCGCCTTCCTCGCCGGCATCCTCGTGGTCATCTCGCTGCTCATTCAGGAGATCGGATACCACAACTCGCTGACGGAGGAGACGGTCCAGCTGCTGACCATCCACAAGCGCTTCCCGCTCGACATCATCGGCGCCGTCTCTGACGCGGTCGGCCTGCTGCTGACCGGCTACGCCCTGTGGTGGCTCAACAGCATCAGCCTGGCGCGTGACCCACGACTGAGCCCGATCACCCGCTGGTTGATCCTGGCCGGCGCGCCGCTCATGTCGGTGCTCGAAGTCGTGACGATCGTCGTCTACAGCATCAAGGCCAACTCCTTCGTGCACGCGGGCAACCTCGGCTATCCGGCCGCCTACAAGCTCGTCCATCCCGTGGGCGTCATCCTCGGCGTCTGCAGCCTGCTCGAGGAGCTGGGCGCCCTGTTCATGGCCGCCGGTGTCATCTGGACCGCGCTGAACGCCATGCGCGTCGGGCTGCTGCCCCGTCCGCTCGGCTACATCGGCGTGCTGGCCGGTGCGCTGATCATCTTCGCCATCGGTCCGATCAGCTTCATCGTCCAGGGGGCCTGGCTGGTCTGCGCGGCGGTGCTCATCGCCGGGCGCTGGCCCAACGACCCGCCCGCCTGGACCGAGGGGATCGCCATCCCGTGGCTGGCGGGGGGCAAGCCCAACTGGGATGCGGCCAGCGCACCCGGGGGTGCCGTGGTGCTCGACGATGAGGACGACGAGTCGGCCCAGTCCCAGGCGGCGAACTACACCAAGCGCCGCAAGAAGAAGAAGCGCTGAGCCTCAGCAGCTCGC
>CAZZVR010000107.1:0-7641 GCA_964657595.1 Burkholderia sp. PAMC 26561
ACCGGGCGGCGCAGGCCGGCGCTCAGGCGGAGACTTCGACGCCGATGAGATCGTCGGCGCTCAACGAGCCTGGCGTCTCCCGCGCCAGCACGGCGTCCAGCGCGGCGATCGCCACCGCGAGCTGATCCAGCGACGGCTCAGAGGTGGTGAGGCGCTGGAGCTGCATACCGGGCCACATGAGCCAGCGCACCCACGGGTTGGTGCGGTTGCGCCCGGCCCACTTGATCACCTCGAAGGACAGGCCGCAGATCACCGGCACCCCGGCGATCCGGGTGAGCACGAGGATCCACCAGGCGGGCAGTCCGATCGGGGCGAAGATGAAGATCGAGATGATCATCACGATGAGCAGGAAGCTCGTGCCACAGCGGGGGTGCAGACGCGAGTAGAGCGCCGCGCGCTCGGGCGTCAGCGCGTCGCCGGCCTCATAACAGGAGATCGTCTTGTGCTCGGCGCCGTGGTACTCCAGCACGCGGCGCATATCGCTCAGGCGGGCCAGCACGAGAAGGTAGACGAGGAAGATCGCCGTCCGCACGACACCCTCGACGAGCCAGAACAACCAGGATGACCCCAGCTGGTGCTTGACCAGGCTGGTCAGGGTCACCGGCACCACGAAGAACAGCCCGATCGCGAAGGCGACGGCCAGGATGATCGTCCCGGCCCACTCACCACCGGACAGGCCACCGCCTCCGGCGCCGCCCTCCGGGGCGGCGGACTCCGGATCCCCGGCCACCTGGGCGTCCGTGGCGATCGCCAGAGCGCGGAAGCCGATCCTCATCGAGTCGACCAGGCCGACCACGCCACGGATGAGCGGCCAGCGGTACCAGCGTGGGCGACCCAGACCCGACTTCAGCTCGAAGGTGTCGACGCCGAGGGTCTCATCGGGCAGGCGCATGGCCACCGCCCAGTGCCTGACCCCGCGCATCATCACGCCCTCGATGACCGCCTGGCCGCCGACCGGGGCGTCCCGCGACGCCGTCAGGGCAGGGGCCGACGCGGCCAGGTCGGGGGACCCGGCCGCGTCGACTGACACTTAGTTGGCGGAGCCTGCGGTGCTGCGAGCCGCGTTGCGGCCCTTGGCGACACGACGCTGGAAGCGCTCGACGCGTCCACCCGTGTCCATCAACTTCTGACGGCCGGTGTAGAACGGGTGACACTCGGAGCAGACCTCGACATGGATCTCACCCCGGGTCGAGCGGGTGGTGAAACGGTTGCCGCAGGTGCAGGAAACCTGCGCCTCGTTGTAATTGGGGTGAATTTCGGTCTTCATGGCTACACAAAGGATAGCGACGTCAGGGGGCCGCTCAAACGATGGTGTAGAGCGGACCGTCGCCCCCCTCGGGTGGCGTCAGACGCCCGCCCTTGGCGGTGATCGCCCCGCACTGCACGCAGTTGGCGGCGTTGACGATCACGTCGACCCGGCCCTGCTTGGGCGCGTCCTCGGGCAGCTCGTACACCCCCGCCGGACACATCCACACCCACGTCTCGGCGATCTCGCGGGGAACGTGGCGCTCGAGCCGGATGTGGTTGGGCGCGTCCTCTCGCGTCGAGTTGCCCGACAGGTACACCGAGGAGAGCTTGTCGAAGGTCAGCTCGCCGTCCGCCGCCGGGTAGGCGTCCTTGGTATTGCCGATGAACATCGGGGCGTCGGCGTTGCGGTGCCAGGACCAACGCCCGGGCAGGGCATAGCCGCGGGAGGCCACGCCGAGCCCGGCGAGGGGTCCACCTCGCAGCAGGCCCTGGGTCAGCGGCTGGCGACTGTTGCGCGCGGCCCACAGCTCCTTGCCGGTGGCGGACTTCTCGACCGCCTCCTCGTACTTGGAGAGCGGCGCCTGCCCCTTGAGCGAGCGGTAGATGGCCTCGGCCGCGAGCATGCCCGAGCGGATGGCGTGGTGGATGCCCTTGAGCGCCACCGCGTCGACCAGCCCGCCGGCGTCGCCGACCAGCACAGCGCCGGGCATCGACAGCTTCGGCTTGGACCAGTAGCCCCCCGCGGGCAGCGCCTTGGCCGACCAGGCGACCCGCTCGCCGCCGGCGAGGATCCGCTTGACCATCAGGTGGGTCTTGAACTGCTGGAGCAGGTCATGGGCCGAGGTCGTGGCGTCGCGGTACTCCAGCCCCACGACCATGCCGATCGACACCAGGTCATCCCCGGTGGTGTCGTCGCGCATCGGATACAGCCAGGCCCCGCCGATCTGGCCGTACTTCGGCGCGCGCTTGAGCGGCCAGGGCCCGAGCGTGTGGATGACCCGGTCCAGCGGCTTGGGGACCTTCCACACCTCCTTGACCCCGAGCTCCCACACCGGGGGCTCGCGGTGGGCGGCCAGGTCGAACTCGCGGATCGCCGCACCGGTGAGATGACCCCAGTTGCCGTCGGCCAGCACGGTGACCCGTGCCTTGATGTCGGACCCGGGCTCGAAGTTGGACAGCTCCTCACCCCGGCGGCCGCGGCCCTTGTCCCCTGAGCGCACCCCCACTACCCGGCCGTCCTCGACGATCAGCTGGGTGGCCGCGGTCTCGGTGAGCACATAGGCGCCGGCCTCCTCGGCCGTGTGCTGCTGGAAGCGGCCCAGCGCGGCGACGGAGATGACCTCATTGCCCTGGTTGGCGAAGTTGGGCGGTGACTTGGGGAGCCGGATCGCCGCCTTGGCGTTCGGCATGAGGTAGACGGCGTCCTTCTCCACCTCACCGTAGGCGAAGCGATGCTGGCGCCAATCCTCGCGGGTCAGGTTCGGGTAGAGCTCCTGCAGCGGACCGGGGACCATCACCGCGCCGGACATGAGGTGTCCGCCGCAGCTCTTGGCCTTCTCGATCACCGCCACGGGAACCTCGCCGAGCTGCTCTGACAGCTCCGGGTCCTTGGCCAGCAGCTGCAGGAGACGGTTGGCCGTGGCCAGGCCCGCGGTGCCCCCGCCGACGATCGCGACGCCCACCTCGATGAGCTCATCGTCGGGGTCGAGGCCGCGCTTGATGACATCGTGCTCGGAGTCGAAGGGAGGCGGGAACTGCGCCGGGGTGAACGGCCCGTAGGCCGGCTTGCCGTCGGAGTCGAGCACGCGGCCCTTGTGCTTGTCCCCGGGGGTGCCGGCTCCCGCTGCTGGTGTGTCGGACATATGTGTGGTTAGCCCTTCTTCGCCTTGATCGCGTCTGACAGCTTCGGCAGGATCTTGTTGAGATCGCCGACGATGCCGAGGTCGGAGTACTCAAAGATCGGCGCGTTCGCATCCTTGTTGATTGCCACGATGTTCTCCGAGGACTGCATACCCACCTTGTGCTGGATCGCCCCGGAGATGCCAGCGGCAAGGTACAGCTTCGGCGCGACGGTCTTGCCGGTCTGGCCGATCTGAGAGGCGTACGGCGCCCAGCCGGCGTCGACCACCGCCCGGGTCGCGGCCACCGCGGAGTTGGCGCCGAAGGCGCCGGCCAGCTCGTCGGCGATGCCCAGATTGTCCGCCGAACCGAAGCCCCGGCCGATTGCCACGAGCACGTCGGCGCCCTCGATGTCGACCTGCGCACCGCGCTGCTCACCCCGGGTGATCAGCTGCGCCGCATGGGAGAAGTCCTGGTAGGTGACCTCGACATCGACGATCTCGGGGTCTGCGTGGGTGGGGTCGCGTCGCACCTCGAAGGCGTTGATCCGGCCGATGATGATGCCCAGGTCGCCCTGGTAGCGCGAGACCGAGATCTGGGAGTCGCCGAGGATCGGGCGGTGGGCGACGAGCTCCCCGGGGTGCTGGGGATCGACGCGGACCTCGACCACCTCAGAGGTCAGCCCGGCGCCCCGGCGGGCGGCCAGTCCCCCGGCGATCTCGAAGCCGAGCAGGCCCCCGCCGAAGATCGCGTAACGGTGCCCGTGCTCGGCGATGAGCTGGTCGAGCAGGTCCACCACCGGACCGCCCAGGCCCGGTGGGCCCTGGGCGCGGAACACCTTGGTCGCGCCGTAGGCACCGAGGCTGGCGAGGAGCTCGTCGTTCAGCTCCGGGCCGCCGAGCACCGCCGCGTGGGCGCTGCCGCCGATCTCCGCCGCGCGCGCCGCCGCCTCGGACACGGCGCCGAGCGAGTTCTTGTTCAGGGCGTCCCCATGGTGGAGGACGTAGACGAGGATGTCGGCCACCTCAGATCAGCTTCCGCTCATCCAGCCACGCGACGATCAGCTCGACCGTCTCGTTGGTGTCGCGGTCCTCGACGATCTGGCCAGCCGAGCGAGTGACCGGCGGGTGAAAATCCCCGCATTGCACCCGCGATCCGGTCCCGCCGACCGCGGCGGTGTCGATCCCGGCGTCCGCGGCGGTGCGGCGCTCCAGCGGCTTCTGCTTGGAGCCCATGATCGCCTTGAGCGAGGGGTAGCGCGGCTCGTTGATCGCATCCCCCACCGAGATCACGGCCGGGAAGGAGATCTGCAGCGTGTCGTAGCCGTACTCGGCCTGGCGCTCGAGGCGCAGGCCCCCGTCAACCACGTCGAGCTTGATCACCTGGCTGAGCGACGGTGCCCGCAGGTAGCCGGCCACCACCGAGCCGACGGTGTAGGACTCACCGTCGTCGGACTGCTGGCCGAGCAGGACCAGGTCGGGCGCCTCGGCCTCCAGCACCTTGGCCAGCGCGTATCCGGTGGCCTGCACGTCAGACCCCGCCAGCGCATCGTCACTCAGGTGGATCGAGCGGTCGGCCCCCAGCGAGACGGCTTTGTGCAGGGCACGGACGGCCGACTCGGGCCCCATGGTGACGGCGATGATCTCCTCGACCTCGATCTCGGACCCTTCCTTCAGCTGCACGGCGCACTCGATGGCGTGCGTGTCGTACGGGTTGAGGTTGCGCTCGCCGGAGCGATCGATGCGGCCGGTGCGCGGGTCGATCCGCTTCTGCACGGCGGCGTCCGGGACCTCTTTGACGAGGACGGCGATTTTCAGGGCCAAGGCGGTGCCTCCTGGTGGTGACGGGCCCGTTTACAGGCGATTTAGATAGTACGGGAGCCTGACTTTCGGCGCGGGGCCGGGGCGGCGACGGCCAGCCGGCCGCGCAGCTGCTCGGAGTGCGCCGCGGCACTGCTGCGACGCAGGACCCCGCGGGCGCGCGGACCGAGTCCCAGGGACATCATCAGCGGCCACAGGGCGCGGGCGGCGCCACCGGCGGCGCCGACCGAGATGAGCCCGGCCAGCACCTTGAGACGGCGCCCGAGTGGATCGAGGGTGAGCCGCTGCCAGCCCCGTGCCTTGGCCACCTCGGCCAGGGTCCGGTCCGGATTGACCACGACCGCGTGCCCGACTGCGCTGAGCATCGGCACGTCCGACGCGCTGTCGGAGTAGGCATAGGACTGACTCAGGTCATAGCCGTGCTCGGCGGCGAGGCGACGGATCTCCGTCGCCTTCTGCTCCCCATAGACGAACGGGCCGTCCGAGTGCCCGGTGTAGAGCCCGTCGACCTGGTCGGAGAAGTGCGAGCCGATGCCGCCGTCGAAGGTCAGCACGTGGGCCAGCACCCAGGCGAGCTCCTCGTTGGCCGCGGTGATGATGTACACGTCCCGGCCCGCGTCCTGGTGGGCGTAGGCGATCTCCAGCATCTGGGGGTAGATGCGCGGCAGCACCCGCAGCAGCACGGGCAGCCCGAGCCGTTCGAAGTCCTTGACCCGCCGCCCACCCACGGAGGCGGCGATCCGGTCCTTGAGCTTGGAGGTCTCCAGGTCCGAGGCGCCGCGCAGGCGGAACTTGAGGTTGGCCACCGCGTCACCGGCGAGCTGGCGGCGGTTGATCAGCCCGGCCGCCCGCACCGCCCGGGCGAACTGGAACGCCGAGGACCCCTGCATGAGGGTCTTGTCGAGGTCGAAGAAGGCGGCCCCCCGCCCATTGACCGTGGGTTCAATGGGCGTGCCCTCGGTTACCTCGGGTACGGACAACGGACGCGGCGACCGGCGACTAGTTGGGGGTGACTTCGATGAGCAGGGCGTCGCCCTGGCCGCCGCCGGAGCAGATCGCCGCCACACCGAGGCCGCCGCCGCGACGGCGCAGCTCCAGCGCGAGGTGGCCGATGATGCGGCCGCCGGAGGCGCCGATCGGGTGCCCCAGGGCGATCGCGCCACCGTCCACGTTGACCTTGTCGGGGTCGACGCCGAGCATGCGCACGCTGTTGAGGGCGACCGAGGCGAACGCCTCGTTGATCTCCCACAGGTCGATGTCGGCCGGGTCGATGCCGAGCTTGTCGAGCAGCTTCTGGGCCGCCAGCGCCGGCGTCTTGGCCAGGTAGGCGAAGTCGTCGGCGGTCTGGGCCTGGCCCAGGATCGTCGCCAGGACCGGCCGCTGGTTCGCCTTGGCCCACTCGTCACTGGACAGCACCAGCGCCGAACCGCCGTCGTTGACGCCCGGTGAGTTGCCCGCGGTGTGGCTCCCCTCCTTGCCGACGAGGCCGGGCAGCTTGGCCAGCGCCTCCAGCGTCGTGCCGGCTCGCACCGCCTCATCCTGCTCGACGACGGTGTCGCCCTTGCGGGAGCTGATCGTCACCGCGACGATCTCCTCGGCGAACTTGCCCGACTCGATCGCCTGGGCGGCGAGCTGCTGGGAGCGCAGCGCCCACTGGTCCAGGTCCGGGCGCGTCAGCTCCAGCTCATCCCCCACCTCGGTCGCCTCGACGAACATCTGCTTGCCGCTGAACGGGTTGGTCAGTCCGTCGTGCACGGTGGCGTCCAGAGCCTTGACGTCCCCCATGCGGTAGCCGAAGCGCGCCCCCGGCAGCAGGTAGGGACCGCTCGACATCGACTCCTGGCCACCGGCCACGCCGACGGTCACATCGCCGCCGCGGATCGCCTGGTCGAGCATGCCGACCGCGCGCACACTGGAGGCGCACACCTTGTTGATCGTCTCCGACGACACGTGCTTGGGGATGCCCGCCTTGATCTGGGACTGGCGGCTGGGGATCTGACCCTGGCCGGCCTGGATGACCTGACCGACGACCACGTGATCCACCTGCTCCGGCGCCACCTCCGCGCGCTCCAGCGCGGCCGTGATCGCGGCGGCGCCGAGGTCGGTGGCATCGAGTGAGGCGAGACTGCCGCCGAGCTTGCCGAACGGCGTGCGCGCAGCGGAGAGGATCACGGTCTTGGGCATGTCGGTGGTCTGCTCCCGGGTCAGGTTGGTGAGGCGCCCAAGGTTAGGGCTTGGCGGGACGCTCAGATGCGCAGCAGCGCCAGGACATCGCGCCGCAACGCCAGGGGTCCGCTGAAGCGCACCCGTCCGGTGGCCACCTTGGACAGGGCGGCGCGTCCCCGCGGGGTGATCGGGTTGGGCAGGCCACCCATGGCGACGGGCGTCGAGAGCAGGGAGACGAGGTCAGTCAGCGCACCCTCGATCCTCAGGGCCGGTGCCGTCGCGGGGCCGTCCTCCACGAGCACGTGGCCCCGGCTGAAGATCACCCGCGTGGGCGGATAGGGGCCGATGACCTTGACCTCGAGCTGGAGCTCGAGCCGGTTCGCCCGGTCGGGTCGCCGGCGCACCGCCCGCTCGACGATGGCGGTGAGCGCCGGGGCCAGACCGCCGTCGCCGTGCTCGCCGAGTTCCACCCGCGGAGGCAGCTGCCCGCGGGGGTGGGCCTCGGCGCGACGCTCGCGGCCGGCGTCGATCGCGTCGAGCTCGGTGGTCAGCTCACTCAGCGCCGGGG
>CAZZVR010000107.1:7741-12825 GCA_964657595.1 Burkholderia sp. PAMC 26561
TCGCGGCCGGCGTCGATCGCGTCGAGCTCGGTGGTCAGCTCACTCAGCGCCGGGGCCTCGGCAGCGGCATCTGCCGGATTTTGGGTTTCTGGGACTCGGACGACGCTTTCAGAGCCCGCGCGCGGATCCTCGACGCTCATCCCTGAGAGGGTAATGGTGCTCTCGGAGGTCGGTGACCCGGCGACCTCATCCCGATTACGATCGTCCCGTGACGCCGCGTGACACCGTCGAGACCCCCGCTGAGGGGGCCCCTGCCTCCGGCACCCCTGCGCGCGCCACGCCGACCCCACCCCCCCGGCCGGCCAAGCTCGCCCCGCCCCCCTCCCGGGTGCTGCCGCTGCGCACCGGGCCGGCACCGCTGGGCGGTGGACCGCTGGCGTTCTGGCGCTTCGGCCGCCGCCACCGCCTGCTGCGCTGGGGCTATGTGCCGCTCATCGCGCGCTGGGCCTGGCTGAAGCTGCGCTACCGCGGCCGTTTCGTCACCGACGGTCTGTGCTTCGTGCTGCCGGGAGTGAAGTTCGAGATCGGTCCTGAGGCCAAGGTGATCATGGGCCGCTGGTCATGGCTGGGCCAGGGCACCAAGGTCCGCGTGCATGAGGGCGTGTTGGAGATCGGCGCCAAGTCCGTGCTCGGCCAGGAGTGCACCCTCTCCTGTTATCAGCACATCTCCATCGGACGCGAGTGCATCATCGCCGACCGCGCGATGATGATCGACTTCGACCACGGCATGGTCGAGACCGAGCGGCCGATCCGCGAGCAGGGCATCTACAAGCGCAACGTCAACGTCGGCCACAACGTGTGGATCGGTTACGGCGCCTGCCTGCTGCGGGGGGTCACCGTGGGGGACAACGCGGTGATCGGCACCTCCTCGGTGGTCACCAAGGACATTCCCGACAACGCGGTCGCGGCCGGCTCCCCGGCGGAGATCATCCGCCTGCGCGACGCGCCCCAGACCTTCCGCTGGGGCTGAGCCCCGGCCCGGCGCCGGTCGGCTCCCGGGTCAACGACACACCGCGAGGAAATCCAGGGCGCGGTCCAGCCGCTCGGGCGCGAGGCTGAAGTCAGCCGTGGAGATCGCCGGGTTGAAACGGTCATAGAAGGGTGCGGAGAGCCGGAGGGTCGTGTGCACCCGGTCCCAGCCCAGCTTCAGCGCCTGCTCGTGCACCGCCAGGCGCCGCGCGTGGAAGAGCCCGAGGACGTCGACGGCGCTGAAGGCGTTCTCACACAGCGTGATGAACTCCGCGGCGCGGTACTCCCTGATGTGCCAGGGGTTCTCGGACTTCTCCGCCCCGGACGGGGCGAGGGTGAGCAGGTTCGGGGTGCTGATGTAGGCGACTCCGCCGGGCTTGAGCAGCGCCCGGAAGTGCGTGAGCACCGCCGCGGGATCCTGGACGTGCTCGATCGTCTGCAGGAAGACGATCGCGTCGAAGCTGCCCGGCTGGCCCCAGGTCTCGACCAGACCGCGGGTGAAACGCAGGTTGGGCGCGCGGTAGCGCAGACGGGCGTGCTCATGGGCCTCGGGGTTGGCGTCGACCCCGACGACCGCAGCGGCCGCGCCGGCCAGGACCATGGATCCGTAGCCCTCACCGCAGGCCATGTCGAGGACCGACAGGCCGCCGACCCGGCGGGCGATCCACTCGTACACCACCAGGTGCCGGCGATACCAGTAGTTCTCCGCGGGCACGTCGGGCAGCGTGCGCTCGCCGGTCAGCGACAGCGGCGGAACGCCGTCGGGTTGGTTCTCCTGGAGGTAGAGATCAGAGGCGCCCACGACGTGGCGACAGGGTAATCTGCGCGGACCGATGTCCGCCCTCTCCCCCGACGAGATCCGTGACGTGAACACCCGTTACCACGATGTGGCGGCGGCGTCCTACGACGCGAAGTGGGGCATCGACTTCGGCCAGATCGGCCAGGATCAGGTGCTGGGCAAGGTGCGCAAGCTGTTCGGGCCCGAGGTCCTGGCCCACGGCTTCCCCCGGGCACTGGAGATCGGCGCCGGCACCGGCTACTTCAGCCTGAACCTCAAGCAGGCCGGAGTGATCGGCGAGCTGGTGTGCACCGACATCTCCCCCGGCATGGTCGAGGCGCTCAACGCCAACGCGGCCCGGCTGGGGCTGAGTGACGTCTCCGCGCTGCGCGCCGACGCGGAGGCCCTGCCCTTCCCCGACGCCTCCTTTGACCTCGTGCTCGGTCATGCGGTGCTCCATCACCTCCCGGACCTCGCACAGTGCTTTTCCGAGTTCGCTCGGGTCCTCCGCCCGGGCGGGCGGATCCTCTTCGCCGGCGAGCCCTCGCGGGTGGGTGACCGCATCGCCCAGGGACCCAAGCGGGCGGCCAACTACCTCGGCGAGGCGTGGCGCCTGGCCGTCGGAGCCGGTCCTCCACCCCCCCACGCCGAGGCCGGTTCGGCCGAGGAGGCCGACCACGGACTCGAGCAGTTCGTCGACATCCACGCCTTCGTGCCCGACGACCTCATCCAGGTCGCCGAGGGGGCGGGCCTGCACACGATCACCGTGCGCGGTGAGGAGCTGCTGGCCAACTGGTTCGGCTGGTTCAACCGGGTGCTGGAGTACCACGCCGCGCCTGAGGACGTGCCGATGTGGTGGCGCAAATATGCCTTCCACGGCTATCTCGCGCTGCAGAAGCTGGACCGCGCCGCGCTCGAACCACGCCTGCCCGCCTCGATCTTCTACAACCTGCTGCTCACCGCCCAGCGGCCCGGGGCATGAGTCCGCGACGGACCGGGACATGAGCCCGCAGCGCCAGGAGCACGATTTCCCGCTGTTCCCCCTGGGACTGGTGGCCCTGCCGAGCGAGTCGGTGCCGCTGCACATCTTCGAGGAGCGCTACAAGACGATGATCGAGCTGTGCCTGGCCGAGGATCGCGACTTCGGGATCGTCTGGCTGGCCGATGACGGCTTGCGGGAGATCGGGTGTGCCTGCCAGGTCGAGCAGGTGCTCGAAACGCTGGAGGACGGGCGCATGAACATCCTCGCCCGGGGGACCGAGCCGATCCGCATCATCGAACGCCTGGGCCATCTCCCCTATCCAGCCGGGGTGGTCGAGTTCCTGCCCGACGCCGACGAGGTGCCGGACGCGTCCCTCGTCGCCGACACCCGTGCCGCCTACCGCGTCCTCGTCCAGCGGGCGACCGACCGTGAGCTCGAGCCCGAGGAACTGGCTGAGCTGGGCGCCTATGACATGGTCGCCACCGTCGAGTTCGGACTCGAGGCCAAGCAGGGCCTCCTGGACCTGCGCTCGGAGAACGCCCGGCTCGGGCTGGCCCTGCGCCTGTTCCGCGCGGCGATCAAGCGCCTCGAGTTCGTCGACCGCGCTCAGACCCGGGCCAAGTCCAACGGCAAGGTCCGTTTCGGCTGAGGGGTGGACGGAGGCTGGCCGGGGTGAGCGCCCCGTCATGCTGTCGGTATGCCCAAGACCATTGTCATCACCGGGGCGAGCGACGGCATCGGTGCCGCCGCCGCCCGTCAACTCCACCGCGACGGCCATCAGGTCGTCGTCGTGGGTCGCTCGCCTACCAAGACCCAGGCGGTCGCCGCTGAGCTCGGCGCCGACGCGTTCGTCGCCGACTTCACCCATCTCGACGAGGTGCGCCGGCTGGCCGCCGAGCTGGACGCCGCCTACCCGCGCATCGACGTGCTGGCCAACAACGCCGGCGGCATCTTCGGTGACCGGACCAAGACCGCTGACGGGTACGAGATGACCTTTCAGGTCAACCATCTCAGCCCGTTCCTGCTCACCCAGCTGCTGATGGACAAGCTGATCGCCTCCGACGCCACGGTGATCCAGACCTCGAGCGTGGCCGCGCGCCTGTTCGCCCCCAAACTCAACCTGGAGGACCTCGACCTGGACGCCAACTTCAGCGCGTCGAAGGCTTACGGGGCGGCGAAGCTGGAGAACATCCTGTTCACCCAGGAGCTCGACCGCCGCTACCGCGCCCAGGGCATCTCAGCGGTCGCCTTCCACCCGGGCAACGTGGCGACGAACTTCGGGGCCAGTTCCTCGAGCCCGATCCTGCGCACCATCATCAAGTTCCCCCTCGCCCGGGCCCTGTTCATCTCCCCCGAGAAGGGTGCTGACCAGCTCGTCTGGTTCTCTGAGAGCCAGCCGGGCACCGACTGGCAGCCCGGTGAGTACTACGAGAAGCGCAAGGTCGCCCGGACCAACTCCCAGGCCGCGGATGCCGGCTTGGCGCGGGGTTTGTGGGAACGCTCGGAAGCGATGCTCGCCGGGGCGGCTCAGGCGTTGTAGCCCCGACTGAGGCCCGGGGGATGCCGCGCCTCAGCGGCGCGGCATGAACTCGGGCACGTCCAGATCCATCGAGCTGGTGCGCACCGGACGCTCGCGGCGGTCACTCAGCCGGATCCGGTCCGCGGCGCGGTCACGGTCGCCGCGGTCACCCGGGCGCTCGCGGGAGCCCTCGCGCGCACTGGTGATGCGCTCGGACGCGCGGGCCAGCTCGCGGTCGATGGCGCGCGGCCGCGGCTCCCCGTACCGGGTCGCCACCACCGTCACCCACACGGTGTCGTCCCCGAGCGCCTCGTCCACCATCGCGCCGAAGATGATGTTGGCGTCCGGATGGGCCGCCTCGGCGACCGCCCGAGCCGCCTCGTTGACCTCCCACAGGGAGATGTCGCTGCCGCCGGTGATCGACAGGAGGATGCTGCGGGCGCCCTCCATGCTCGTCTCCAGCAGCGGGCTGGAGACCGCCGCCTGGGCGGCATCCACGGCGCGATCCTCGCCGGTGCCCATGCCGATGCCGAGCAGGGCGTTGCCGGCGTCGGTCATGACCGTGCGCACATCGGCGAAGTCGAGGTTGATCAGACCCGGCAGGGTCACCAGATCCGAGATGCCCTGGACACCCTGGCGCAGCACGTCATCGGCGACGCGGAAGGCCTCGACCATCGAGGTGCGGCGGTCGAGCACCGACAGCAGCCGGTTGTTGGGTACGACGATCAGCGTGTCGACCTCGGCGGCCAGCGCCTCGATCCCGGCGTCCGCCTGCTCGCGGCGGCGGTTGCCCTCGAACTGGAAGGGCCGGGTGACGATGCCCACGGTCAGCGCGC
>CAZZVR010000108.1:0-12769 GCA_964657595.1 Burkholderia sp. PAMC 26561
GCCTTGAGCAGCGCCTCACGCGCCTGCTCGGCCAGGGGGCGCACGGCGAGCGATGGGATCGGCCGGCGGGTCGAGGTCATCTGAGGGGCAATGTACGCGCCGGGGGTGGCGGGAGCGGTGATTTGGGGGGTGTCAGATTCCGCAAAGCCCCCCCCAGCCCGGGGGCTTTGCGTTCAGACGGACCACGAGGGCACATCTGCGCGCAAAGCTCGATCTCGGCCGGAGCTTTGCGGAAATGAGCTCCTGACCGCCCGGCGCGGTCAGGCGGTCAGACGGTCAGGCCGGTGAAGGCGGGGCCGAGCAGGAGCACGTCGACCTCCTGGTGGAAGCGCCATACGCCCGCGTCATCGTCCCGGCAGTCGCGCAGGTAGGCGCCGAGGCGTGGCGCCTCGAGCATCGTGGCGAGGGACACCGAGTCGTCGAAGGCGCAGCGCTGGAGGTAGCCCTCGACGGTGGTCGCATCCGCCAACGGGATGGTGTGGTCATAGGCCAGCCGGACCGTGTGGGGCGTGGCGCCGTGGCCGGCCAGAGCGTCGGCCAGATCCTCCGACGCGGTGTACTGGGTGCCCTGACCGTCGCGCAGGTCGTCGAGGAAGTGGCGGTAGAAGCGCAGGTAGTGGCCCTCGCGGCTGCCCTGGGCGACGAGCAGCGCTCCCCCGGGCGCCACCGCGGCGAGCATGCGGGCGACCGCCGCGTCGACCGCGCCGGGCGCCAGGGCGTAGAGGGCGTGGGTGGCCCAGACGACGTCGAACGGTCCCACGCCCGCGTCCAGTGCCTCGAGCAGGGTCTGATGGCGCGCCGCCGCGAAAAACGGCGGCGCCAGAGCGCCGGCGGCCTCCGACAGCGAGAACGCCGATGGGTCGAGCAGGTCGTAGTCGATCGCCAACTCGCCCGCCAGCGCCTCGACCCCGCCGAACTCCAGCAGGGCCTCAGGGAACTTGCCCGAGCCACAGGCGACATCCAGCAGCGCGATCCGCTCACGCCCACCGGCCACGCGGGCCAGCCACGTCGGGTGGTGGATGAAGCCGCGGGCCAGACGTTCGTAGTCGCGCCGCGCGAGCGCGTAGAACGCGTCCATCTCAGCGCGACCCTGCTCACTCCAATGGGCCAGGCTGCGCGCCGCGGTATCCACGGCCTGCAGTCTAGGCTCGCCGTCTGCCCTGCCTCGCCGCGGGCGTCCACCCCCATACAGTCCGACCGATGACCTCACCGAAGCTGGTTCTGCATGCCCTGGGACCGTCACCCCCGTGTCGGACCGTAGAGGCGGCGCTGCGCTACAAGGGCCTGGAGTTCGAGCGGATCGAGCTGGTCTCCGGTCAGCACGGCACCACGATCGAGGCGATCTACGGGGCGGGGCGCCGGACCGTGCCGGGGCTGACGGTCGACGGCGACCCGGTCCATGGCTCCAGCGCGATCCTCGAACGTCTGGAGCAGCTCCGGCCCGAGCCGACCCTGTACCCGGAGGCGATGGCCGATGCGGTCCGCGCAGCGGAGCGCTGGGGGGATAGCGAGCTGCAGGATCTCGGGCGCCGGCTGCCCTGGGGGGCGCTGCACTTCCGTCCGGAGGCCATGGGGACGTTCGCCGGCGCCGGCCCGCTCGACGGCCCGGGGACCGATTACGCCATCCGCTACGTCCACGCGACCTGGAAGTACCACGCGATCACGGCCGCGCGCCTGCACGACGACCTGGCGGGGCTGGGCGCCAAGCTCCGCCACGTCGAGTCGCTCGCCAGCCAGGGCGTGATCGGCGGAGAGACCCCCACCGCCGCGGATCTGCAGATCGGCGCGACCCTGCGGGTGCTCCTGGTCTGCGGTGACCTGCGTCCGCTGATCGAGGGCGGCGCGGGGGAGCGCATCGCCCGGCGGTGGTTTCCCGACTACCCCGGGGAGATTCCGGCCGGGGCCTACCCCGCCGGCTGGGTCGGGGCCCCCACCCGATGAGCGACGCACCGCGGACCTGGCCGCCCGGCTTCTTCGACCGCCGGGACCCGAGCGACGACGCCGACTTCTATGCGGCCCCCCGACTGGTGACCCACATCGACGCGGGCGCCATCGCCGCGGTCCGCGCGCTGTATGACGAGCTGGGGGTTCCCCAGGGGCGCGTGCTCGACCTGATGGCCTCGTGGGTGTCGCACCTGTCCCGGCGCCCTGACGGCGGCCTGGTGCTGCTCGGCATGAACGCGGCCGAGCTCACCGCCAATCCGCTGGCCGAGGCCCACGTCCTGGCCGACCTCAACCGCGATCCGGAGCTGCCCTTCCCCGACGCGAGCTTCGACGCCGTCACCTGCTGTGTGTCGGTCGACTACCTCATCCGGCCGGTCGCGGTGCTGGGCGAGGTGGCGCGGGTCCTGCGCCCCGGGGGCCTCGTCGTGCTCAGCTTCAGCAACCGCTGCTTCCCCACCAAGGCGATCCGGGGCTGGCTGGCGACCGACGACGCTCAGCACGTCGCCATCGTGACGGCCTACCTCGAGCAGGCCGGCGACTTCGAGCCGGCGTCCGCGCAACGCCGCACCGCCGCGGCGGCGCCCGGCGACCCGCTGTATGCGGTGTGGGCGCGGCGGCTGGCCGAGGCGTCCTAGGCGTCGTCGCCCGCGGGATCGCGCCCGCCGGCGCGGTCGCGGTCGCCGGACGCCGGCGGGGTGAGCTCGGTCGCGCCCCCGTGGCCGAGGATCCCGCCGCGCACGGTGCTGAAGATCTGCAGGCCCTGGCCGACCAGACCGGCGGCCAGATCCGACAGCCCCTCGGACCCGTTGAGCACGGTGAGGCGCGAGTTGGCCAGGCCCGCAGCGGCCTCGCGCACGATCTGGGGCATCTGCTCGATCAGCATGCGGTCGAGGGCGACCCGGTCGTGGGAGGCCGCGGCCTCGGCTTGGAGCTGAGTCGCCTGGGCCTGGGCCGCCGCGGCGATCTTGACTTTCTCGGCGTCCGCCTCGGCCGGCTTGATCACCTCGGCGACCAGCTGCTGCTGGCGCAGCTGGGCCTCCTGCTCGGCCAGGTTCGTCTGCGCGTCGAGTGCGGCCTGACGCGCCGCCGCCTGGCGCATCTCGGACTGCTGCTGAGCCTCGACCGCGGAGGCCTGGGCGTTGGCGGCGGCAACGGCGGCCTCGGCATCGGCCTGGGCCTTGGCCTGGGCCTGCAGCGAGGCCTGCCGGGCCTGGACCTCGGCCGTCTCACGGGCGTACTGCGCCTGAGCCTGAACCGACTTCTGCTGGGCCTCTGCCGCAGCCCGGTCGGCCTCGGACTGGGCGACCTTGGCCGCCTGGGCCACGGCCGCACGCTGGGGTGCGGAGATCGACTCGATGTAGCCGGTGCCCAGGTCGTCGATGCTCGAGATCTGCAGCGAGTCCACCAGCAGGCCCAGCTTGGACATCTCCTCCTTGGAGGCGTCGAGCACGGTGGTGGCGAGCTGCTGGCGCTCGGTGATGATCTGCTCGACGGTCATCGAGCCGACGATCGAGCGCAGGTGGCCGGCGAAGATCCGTCCGGTCAGGACGGGCATCTGACGCTGGTCAGACAGGAAGCGCTGGGCGGCGTTGACGATCGACGGAGTGTCGTTGGCCACCTTGAAGGCGATCACCGCCTCAACCTGGAGGGTGATGCCCTTCTGGGTGACGCAGCGCTCGGACACCTCGGCCTCCTGCATGGCCAGGGTCAGGTAGGCGACGTTGCGAATGACCGGAGGGACAAAGGCCTTCTGGCCGATCACCACCCGGAACGGCGTCCCGTCGTCCCCGCCCTTGGCCCCGCTGATGATCCTCGCCTCATCGGCATCCGGCACCTTGATTCCGAACATGTCCGCGCTACCCCCTGAGGCTCAGGGGCTCGACATCCACGTTGCGAGCCCCTCTGGTTCCGAAGATGACCACCGGTGTGCCCTTGGGCAGCGGGTCGCTGGACCAGGCGATGTACACCTCGGTCCCACCCCCCTGTTCGACGACCACCTCACCCGGTCCCGCCTGCCCCCGGGTCGCGAGGGTCACCACTGCCTGGGTTCCGATCACCGACAGAACGATCTCACATTCCGACCGCCATCATGTGCGTCATGGAGGCCAGCACCGCCGCGGGCGAGACCACCATCGTCGCCGCCGCGGACCTCCACGGCCACCTGCCGAGGATCAGCCCGTGTGACCTGCTCGTGCTAGCGGGTGACCTCGCCCCCTATGAGATCGAGCGCGACGCCGAGCGGTGCGAGGCGTGGTTCGCCACCGCGTTTGCAACCTGGATCGCGGACGCGCCGGTGGGCGAGACGGTCGCGATCGCCGGGAACCACGACTTCTGGGCCGAGGATCTCCCGCCCGGGGCCCACACGGGACTGTTCGGCGTCGACTGGACCTTCCTCCGGGACGCCGGTGTGACGACGCGCTCGGGTCTGGCGGTCTACGGCACGCCATGGACGCGTGATGACTACGCCTCGGCGTTCGAGGCACCGGTGGACGCCCTCAGCCGGATCTGGGCGGCCATCCCGACGGGGCTCGACGTGCTCGTCGCCCACTGCCCGCCCCGCGGTCACGGCGACACGGTCACCGAGGCCGGTGACACCAGCCACATGGGCACCGAGGCGATGTCGCTGGCCATCACCCGAGCCAAGCCGCGGCTCGTCGTCTACGGCCATGCCCATCAGGCCCACGGCTACCGGGCCCGGACACCCGACGGGACCCAGCTGGCCAACGTCAGCGTGCGCAGCGACTACGCCGGCGGGCTCGGCCGCGTCAGCGAACTGCGCCTCAGCCCCCCCTGATCGCTCGCGCATGGTGAACGAATCCTCACCGAGACGACAGCTTGGGGGGGGTACCGTGTCATCAGGCTGTAGATGGGTGTCCGGGACAACGGGCCACCGCCGGATGGGCCACCGCCGAGCCCTCCGCCGCCCGGTCTGCGTCTGCTCGGCCGCGATGAACTCGGCGCCCGGCGCGCCGGGGCACGGCGGCGCCGGCGGCGTCGGCGCATCTTCCTCGTGGCGCTCACGCCGGTGGTGGGGGTCGTCGTCTACTTCGGGATCTCCTTCGCCAGCTACATGCTCAAGCCGACCAGTGAGACCTTCACCGCACGCTCGGCCGAATGGGTGCGTGACGACGTGCCCTTCGGCAACTGGATGATCGACACCGCCGAGCACGCGACGGCGAGCGCACCGCGCAAGGGTGGCCCCGGTCTCAAGCGCCTGCCTGCGGTCGGCCTCGGCGCGGTTTCCGCGACCAAGTCCGCGGTGGGCGCCAAGCACGTGAAGCGGGTCAACTACGAGCCTCCGCGCATCAAGCCGGTGTTCGCTCAGCCGCTGTCGGGGGAAGGCGTGTGGCACCGCACGGGCCCGCGCGTCAATGGGGCCCCGCCGGTGCTCGTGACGAGTTACCGGCCCAGCACGGAGTACCCGTCCATCGTCGCCTACGTCCTGTGGATCGACCACACCCGCACCGACCTCGCCTACTACCCCGGCCGCTACGAGCCACCCGACGCCGTTGACCGCGGACCGATGATGGTGCCCGTCGACCAGCGCAACCGGCTGCTCGCCACCTTCAACGGCGGCTTCACCCACGTCGACACCAACAACGGCTCGGCGGTCAACGGCCACACCAACGAGCCGCTGATCGCCGGTAACGCCACGCTGGTCGGCTACCGCAACGGACGCGTGAACATCGTCAAGTGGAGCGGCAGCACCGACGCTCCCGCCAACGTCGCCTGGGCGCGCCAGAGCCTCACCCCGATCCTCTGGAACGGCAAACCCAACCCGGAGTTGAACACCGACCCCAACAGCGTCCAGTGGGGCTACACCCTGGGCGGTGTCACCTTCACGCCCCGCACCGCCGTCGGCGTCGACGCCCACGGCAACGTGATGTTCGTCGTCGCGTCCGAGGCGACGGTCATCTCGCTCGCGCAGATCCTCCAGCACATCGGAGCGGTGCGCGGGATGGAGTACGACATCAATCCCGAGTGGCACACGCTGATCACCTACTCCCACCAGAACGGTCTCGGACCCAAGATGGTCGAACCCCAGACCCAGGAGTCCCCCGACCGCTACCTGACCCCCGACGACCGTGACTTCATGGCCGTCTACACCAAGCAGCCCGGGCCGGTCACCGTACCGTTCCGCTAGCGCCGAGGCCAGGTGACGGTCTCCGCTTGACACCCCGGTGACCGCGCCGATAGGTTCGCGCCGTGGGGGGAGTCCGGCAGCCATCGATCGTGCGTCGCGTCATCGCGCGGATCGGGCTCGCGGGGATGGTCTCCTGCCTGGTCATCTCGGCCTGCGCCGTCTTCGGCGCCGGACCCGCCATCGCCGGAGTCGAGCCATACGGCTACGACAACTACGGCAACTTCAACGACATCCTGCCGCCGGGCGCCAACGGCCTGGACAACGTCGCCCAGCTGGGTGAGTTCGAGACGCTGGGGGTCCGCCCGCCCAACAGCTCCGATCAGCTGGCGATGTACTCCAACCTCACCACGGCCGCACCGAACATCCAGACCTCCCAGATCGGCGACTACTACAAGAGCTCGGTCTTCGGGGTCCCCAGCGGGGGGGTTCAGCAGACCGAGTCACCGGAGCCCGGGGTGACCATCGAATGGGACAGCTACGGCGTCCCGCACATCTACGGCGATACCCGGGCCGAGCTGGAATTCGGCATCGGCTACGCGACCGCCACGGACCGGCTGTTCTTCATCGACGCCCTGCGTCACGCCGGCGAGGGCGACCTGGCCGGGTTCGCCGGCGGGGCGAACGTGGCGATGGACCAGCAGGTGTGGTCGAGCGAGCCCTACACCCCGCAGGATCTTCAGAACCAGGTCGACTACGTGCAGAACGACCTGCCCAACGGCCAGCAGCTCTACTCCGACGCCACCAACTACGTGGCCGGCATCAACGCCTACATCACGATGATGGAGAACCCGCTGTACACGGCGACGATGGAACCCGCCGAGTACACCCTGCTCGGCATCACCGCGCAGCCGTGGCACGTCACCGACCTCGTGGCGATCGCCACGCTGGTCGGCGGCATCTTCGGCCAGGGGGGCGGCCAGCAGCTCCAGAACTCCGAGCTGTATGAGGACCTGCTGCACAAATTCGGGGGCGAGCAGTACAACGTCGCCGGCTCACCCACCTATCTCACCCATCCCCGACGCGCGACGCGGGGCGGGAGCACCGACCACTCGGGGTTCGCCACGTTCATGAGCCTGGACGACCCGAACGATCCCGAGGCGCCGACGACCATCCGCGGCAAGTCGTTCCCCTACCAGACGCTGCCCAAGCCGAGCGCGAAGGTCGCGAAGACCGTGGCGCTGCCCGACTACGGGTCGGTGCAGGCCTATGACCACGTCACCGCCGGCTCAGTCCCGGCCACCGATGCTCCGGCGGTCAACCGCCGGTCCAAACTCGCCCAGACGATGGGCATCGGTCTCGGGCTCGGCCCCCTGGCCGACGGGGGCAAGGGGCTGTTCGCGTTTCCCCGCGAGATGTCCAACGCGCTGGTGATCAGCGCCAAGGACTCCGCCGACGGACATCCGCTGGCCGTCATGGGCCCACAGGTGTCCTACTACTCCCCGGAGATCCTGATGGAGGAGGACATCCACGGTCCCGGCATCGATGCCGCGGGGGCGGCGTTCCCGGGCGTGAACCTCTATGTCGAGCTCGGTCACGGCGCGGACTATGCGTGGTCGGCCACCTCGGCGGACCAGAACATCGTCGACACCTTCGCCGTCCCGCTGTGCAATCCGTCCGGCGGCACGGTCAGCCCGGCGTCTGACTACTACCTGCTGCACGGGCAGTGCGTGGCCATGCAGACGCTGACCGACGCCGAGTCCTGGACCCCCAACCTGGCTGACTCGACGCCCGCCGGATCGGTGACCTTCACGACGCTGCGGACGGCCTTCGGACTCGTCATCGCGCGGGCGACCGTCAAGGGCAAGCCGGTCGTCTACACCAACCAGCGCTCGACCTACATGCATGAGCTGGACTCGGCCGTGGGCTTCTCCGAGTACAACAACCCGGCTGACATGCAGGAGCCCAATGACTTCTTCAAGTCCGCCAATGGCGTCGGGTACACGTTCAACTGGTTCTACGTCAACGACACGCACGACGCGTACTTCAACTCCGGCCTGGAGCCGTTGCGGACCGCTCACACCGACCCCCTGTTCCCCAGTTGGTCCAAGGACGACTGGTCGGGCTGGACCGGGGCGGCGGACGTGACGCCCCAGACGACGGTCGAGCGGGACGTGTCCCAGAAGGCGCATCCGCACATCACCGACCAGGCCTACCTGACGAGCTGGAACAACAAGGAGGCCCCCGGCGTGGTCAGCGCCGCCACCGGACAGCAGTTCGCCTCGGTCTGGCGCTCGGATCTGCTCGACATCAACATCAACGACTACCTGGGGATGACGCACGACAAGCTGACCCTGACCGACCTGATCAACGCCATGGGCACGGCCGGCACCCAGGATCTCCGTGGCGTGATGGTGCTCCCCTACCTCCTCAAGATCCTGGGTCATCCCACCACGCCGGCGCTCGCCAACGCCGTCAGCGAGCTGACCGCGTGGATGGACAGCGGGTCCCACCGGATCAACCGGATCAATCCGGGCGCCTCCGGCGAGTACCAGCAGGGCGCGGCGATCCAGATCATGGACGCCTGGTGGCCGCGGCTCGTCAGTGCGGAGTTCGCGCCCGTGCTCGGCAATCCGCTGCTCGGCGTCGAGGAGGCCGACTACCCGGACAACGACGAGCCGGGCCACGGCGTCAGCGGCTCCCACCTCGGCTCGGCCTTCGACGTCGGCTTCTACGGCATCGTGCAGAAGGATCTGCGCCGCGTGCTGGGTGACAAGGTCCGCGGGCCCCTCAACCGTGTGTTCTGCGGACGCGGTTCCCTCAGCGCCTGCCGTACCACGCTGCTCAACTCCCTGGCGGACGCCGTCGCCGAGACGCCCGATCAGGTCTACCCGGCGGACTCCGCGTGCCAGGCCGGGGATCAGATGTGCTCTGACTCGATCCAGTTCCGGGCCCTCGGCGCCATCACCCAGCCGCTGATCGAATGGGTGAACCGACCCACGTACCAACAGGCGGACGAGATCACCGGACACGGATACGTGTCCAACCCCTGACGTCTGAGCCGGCGCCGGGTCTGGCACTGTGTGGGCATGTCCCTCCCCGGTCAGCTGCCCACGCCTCCGAGCCACGACTCCGAGGCGGCGGTGGCCTGGACCGCCGCGCACCTGGGTGACCTCACGTGCGAGGGCGCGGACGGGGTCCGCGCCTCCCCGCGCTTCCGGGGCGGCCACACGGCCGCCCGCCGGGTGCTCGAGAGCTTGGACATCCGGGGCTATGCGGCCCAGCGCAACCAGGTGCTGCCGCAGTCCGCGCGCGGCGCCAGCGCCGTCTCCCCCTATGTCCGCTACGGCCTGATCGGCCTGGCGGAGCTGTGGGCGGCGGTGGGCGATGCCCCCGCCCGTGACCGGGCCAAATACCGCGACGAGCTGCTGTGGCAGGAGTACGCGCGCCATCTCTATGCCCGGGTCGGCCCGGGCATGGCGCGCGCGCTGCGGCGCGAGCCCACCCAGGCCGACACCGCCTGGGCAGAACCGTGGCCCGCGGAGATGGCGTGCATGGCCGCCACGGTGGGTGAGCTGGAGCGTGACGGCTGGCTGGTCAACCAGACGCGCATGTGGCTGAGCTCGCAGTGGACGGTGCGGGCCGGGCACCGCTGGCAGGACGGAGAGGCGGCGTTCTTCACCCACCTGCTCGACGGGTCCCGGGCGGCCAACCGGCTCGGCTGGCAGTGGACGGTCGGCACGGGGACCGGCCGGCCCTACGGGTTCAGCCGCTGGCAGGTCCAGAAGCGGGCCCCGGAGCTGTGCCGCGACTGTGCGCTGTCTCAGCGCTGCCCGATCCAGGACTGGCCCGATACCCCCGAGGGGGAGGCGCTGGCCCTCCCCGAGGCGTCCCTCAAGGCGGACCCCGACCTCGAGCGCACCGCCGGGCCGCCGAGCCCCATCGCCTCGGGGCGCCCCGAGCTGGTCTGGCTCACCGCCGAGTCCCTCGGGGACGCCGACCCGGCGCTGGTCGCCCACCCGGAGCTGCCGGCGGTCTTCGTGTTCGACGAGCCACTGCTGGCCCGGCTGGCGCTGTCGGGCAAGCGGCTGGTGTTCCTGGCCGAGACGCTGGGCGATCTCGCCACGCGTCGCGAGCTGCACGTCCTGCGCGGCCGTCCCGTGCACGCGCTGCGTGGCGCCAGCCTGGCGGTCACCTTCGCCCCGGTGCCGGGCTTCGCCCGCCGCCGGGACGCCCTCGACGTCGTCGCGCTGCATCCCTGGCCGTGGCTGAGCCGGCCCCACGCCGGGCCGGCCGGCTCCTTCTCGGCCTGGCGCAAACGGGTCCGCGTCAGCTGACCTGGACCGCCGGGCTGTCGGAGCTCGCGGTGGTCTCGGCGTCCAGGGCCCGGAGGAAGGCGGCGACGACCTGGGCATCGAATTGGGTGCCCGCGCACCTGAGCAGCTCCTGGCGAGCGGCCTCACTCGACATGCCCGTGCGGTAGGGGCGGTCGGCCACCATCGCCTCGTAGGCGTCGGCCACCGACAGGATCCGCGCCTCGAGGGAGATCGCGTCGCGCCCCAGGCCGCGGGGATAGCCGTGGCCGTCGACGCGCTCGTGGTGGACGCGCACCCACGCGGCGATATCGCGCATCCCCGCATGCTCGAGGATCCGCGCACCGACCTCGGGGTGGCGGCGCATCTCCCGCCACTCGGCGTCGTCCAGGGCGCCGGGCTTCTGGAGGATCGCGTCGGAGATGCTCAACTTGCCCAGGTCGTGCAGCATCCCGGCGGCGTGGATGCGATCCACGTGCGCCTCGGGTAGGCCCAGCTCGGTGGCGGTGAGGCGCGCCAGGCGTCCGACGGTGCGGGAGTGCAGAGCGGTGCTGGGGTCGCGCAGGTCGAGCGCCTCGGCCAGCAGCATGACCGCGGCCAGGCGCAGCGCCTCGGACCCGTCACCCGGGGGTGCGTCGTGCTGCTGCACCTGCTCGAGCGCCAGTCCAGCATGGTCGACGACCGCCATGAGGACGCCGATCTCCGCGTCGCTGGGGCGCCGTCCCAGCAGCGGCTCGTCGACGGAGACGAACCCGAGGATCTCCCGCGAGGCGCCGCGCAGCGGCAGCAGCAGCATGTCCTCGGAATGCCAGCCGTCAGAGGCCAGCGGTGCCACCATGGGCGCCCGCCAGGACGGTGAGCCCGCGTCCGGGTCATAGCTGCCGGCGATCAACCAGGTGGCGCCATGGACATCCCGGCCCGCCCGAACCAACTCCACCCACTCGGCCATCGGCATCGTCGTATGCAGCAGCGCCGCCTGGGCGGCCGGATCACCGAGCACGATGACCGCGCGGAAACGGTCGTCGGACTCACGCAGGTTGACCACCACGGCACCGAAGGACAGCTCACCGCGGATGGCGTCGGCCAGCGCCTCGAGGACGGGCATCACGCCCAGCCCGGAGGCGGCCGCCCGTGACACCGACAGCATGCCGCGCAGGTGCCGGGGCACGGGCTCCTCGGAGTCCTCCTCCCGTACCCGTCCGGGCATCCCCGAGCTGGCGGTGTTCGCCACCACCACCCGGTTGCGGCCCGACTCCTTGGCTCGGTACAGCGCCACGTCGGCCCGGGCCAGGAGTTCCTCGGGCGCGTCCAGGCCGCTGGCCAGGCCGACCGACACCGTGAGCACCCGGGCGTCGGCCAGGGGATGGACCACCGCGGCGTGTTGGACCGCCGCACGCACCCGCTCGGCGATCGCCACCGCCGCGTCGGTGTCCGCCCTCCGCAGGATGAGCAGCAGCTCCTCACCCCCGTAGCGGTAGGCGGCGTCCCCGGCGCGCAGCGTGCCGCGGGCGGTGGCGGCGATCATGCCCAGGGCGCGGTCACCGGCGAGATGGCCGAACTGGTCGTTGTAGGACTTGAAGTGGTCGACGTCGCACAGCAGCACGGCGATCGGCTCGCGGTCCTCGCGCTGCCGGGTCTTGTACATCGGCAGGTCGTCCGCCAGGGCACGCCGGTTGCCGATCCCGGTGAGCGGGTCGTGGCGGGAATCCTCGACGAGCTGGGTGTTGAGCCGGGCCAGCTGCGCCTCACGCTCGACGAGCCGGGCCAGGGCGGCGCGTTCGCGCTCGAGCAGCTCATGCAGGCGCCGGCTCAACAGCGTCGAGCGTGCGATGAGCGCGGCGCCCGAGCAGAGGATGCCGAGCACGAGGATCGCGTCGGCACGGTGGGAGGCCCCGACGATGACCTCGAGCACCAGGGTGGCGAAGAGCAGACTGAACATGCCGGCGGGCAGGACGACACCGAGCTGGCTCGTCGCCGTCACCGCGGGTGGGCCCTCGGGATCCCGTGCGGTCATCAGTCCGCCGACCGCAATGGCGCCGAGCCCCAGCACCCACAGCGGGTCGAGCACCGAGGCCCCGGGGACGTAGGTGCCGCGCAACAGCTGCCCGCTCCACAGCATGAAGGCGAGTGAGATCGTGGCCGTGCCCGCGAGGAACAGCTGCAGCGACAGGCGCTGGAGACCGCGCAGGGTGCCGCCGAGCATCGCCTGGAGGGTGAGGATCGTCGCCGAGGCGTACAGGCACGGGTAGGTGAGATCCGACAGTCGCGCGGCGTCCGATGCCCCGGACCGGGTGTAGGTGCTCCACAGCAGGGCCAGGCACAGGCTGATCGCGGCACAGATGATCGGCAGGGACTCGGCGAGGGCGACGGCGAGCGCCGAGCGCTCGGCGCGCGGGAAGCGCAGCACGCTGATCATCACCAGCAGGGCGAA
>CAZZVR010000109.1:0-12692 GCA_964657595.1 Burkholderia sp. PAMC 26561
CTGAGACGACCGCAAGGATGAGTCCGTCGAGGTGGCCTTTGAGCTCTTCCGGCTTCATACCTAGCGACGCTATACCTAGTCTCTCTATGTGTCAAATGGATCGGCGTGAATCGGCGAGTCATACCTCGCAGCTGACGCTGGTACATGTGCACAGGAGGGGAGCGGTCGGCAGCGGCGTAGGGTTCCAGCGTCGTGGCAGACACACTCAACCCCAACGACGAGGACTTGCAGGTCATCGCGCTCGTCGCGTCCGCGGGAGGGATCGCCGCCGTCTCAGATGTGCTGGATGGTCTCCCGGTAGACCTGAACGCGGCCTTGATCGTGCTCATTCACCAACAGCCCGATCGCGAGAATCAGCTCGTGCACATCCTCCAGCGGCGCTCGAAACTTCCGGTTGCCGCTGCACAAGACACGGCCCGCCTCCGCGCAGGCACCGTCGTTGTCGCGCCTCCCGGACAACATCTGCTGATCAGCCCAGGCCCGACGACGGCCTTGATCATCTCCGGCGCACTGCCGCCTAACCGTCCCTCAGCGGACCTGCTGCTCAGCACCCTCGCCACGACCTGCGGCGCCCGTGCCACGGCCGTGGTGTTGTCCGGTTCAGGCCACGATGGCGCCACCGGAGCAACGGCCATTCACCATTTTGGCGGAACCGTGATCGCCTCCAACGAGGTTTCCTCGGAGGAGTTTTCCATGCCGCAGGCGACGATCGAGCGGAACTCCCCGATTGACGAGATCGTGGCGGTCAACGAGATACCCGCCCTTCTCACGGCACTCGTCGCTGCGACTCGACCCTGATGACGACACGGGGCTGAGGCTGAGGCCAGAGCGACGAGCACTGGCGACGGCAACTCCGGTGGCCCGCCATGACCTGGTTGGTGCGATGCGCTTGGACACGCGGTTAACCTGGCGGGGCATTGAAGGCCATGGCAATGGCTGGCGACTTCCGTGCAGCTCTGGCGTCGCGGCATAGCGTCGACGGGCTTCGCGCTGCCGTTCAGGACGAGCTGAATGCCGGCGTACCCCGCGCCGAGCTCATCGCGAAGCTTGAGTCGATCAGGCCGGGCCTCGACGACAAAGACGAGGACATCGTGGTTGAGGTTCTCGACTTTGTGACGGGCTGGTGCCGACCATCCGCCCGTCTCTGACGGCGCCTCGCTGAAACGCCGAGAAGGCTCTCATCCGGAGCCGGCGACGAACCTTCAGCCGCACCCCAGGGTGTTGGCGCACTGCCGGGGTCACTGTGTCCTCTTGTCTATGCGACCACTCGTGAGTCGGACAAGAGTGGTCCAGTCGACGACAACCGCGAGACCTCGCTTGAGGAGGGGCGCAGCGTCCGGGATCACTGGCTGAAGAGTCCGTTTGACCGGGAGTGGGCAGGCCGATTGCCGGGGCAGCATCTACGTCCGGTTCCGGACGGGCTTGGATGCCCGTCGTGAAACCGACGAAAGTGGCTGCCGGCTCACCGGGGCGGGAGAGGACGCGCTCACCCGCAAGCCAAGGTCGAAGCCGGAGAACAGGATGAAACTGCCCCACTCGCGTCCCCCGAGCGGCGCCCTCCTTGTCGCCGAAAGCGTGACGCGCTGCCCGCGCGGAGCCCAGGTCCAGCTGCCTATGTAGAGACCCCGCCGCGCATCCACGCCGCACCAACCGCGGAGGCGGTGCTCAGCGAATCTGCGATCAGGGGCTCGGTGGAGCAGTGGACGCGTTGGGCGGATCTGGTGGCGTGGATATCGGCGGGCCTGAGCTAGGTGCTGAGGTTGTCTTTCCGGTATCCGCCTTCGGGGTTCTTCAAGCTGCGGCGGGGCCCAACCGCCTGATAGCACCGCGCGCTAGTTCGGGCTTCAGTCCACCGTTCACGAGCGCTGGATTCGCAGGAACCTGCCGGCCGGCTACACCCCGGTCGCTGCGTCCGGATCGAGATCTCGCCACCGAGTGTGGCTGTGGAGGGCGTTGCGGACCAGGGGCGCCGGTGTGGCCGTGCACGATGCCTGGCACGACCAACGAGAGGAACTCACCGCCTTCGGAGACTCGTCAAACCACCAACGCCAATGGTTGCGGGTGTGGAGTGGCCAGTTGCCGTGCTGCAGCTGTCCGAGCGCCGCGAGTGCCAAAGCTCCGGCGGCTCCCGACAAAAACGGGAGAGCCGCGTCGGAGGAGCCGACGTCGTCACCCCTGATGTCTGTGGCCGTAGCGCACTGGAATCTTGGAGCCGCTTCGGGCAGACGGCACCCGATGCAGTCATCAAGCCTGACGAGATGCCGATGTAATTCGGCGGTCCAATTAGGAGACGTGGCTGTATGGATCACCGCTGGATGGCCGTAGGCAGCTATAGCCGGCCGCACGCCGAAGTCGTTCGCGACGGGAACGATCACGTCAGGTGAGTATGGATCCGACGCAACGAACTCATCCCACCAGCACCGAACAGCCGATGCATTTGGCAGGAGATCCGACAGCACCTTTGCCTTCGACTCTGGCGGCTGGCCGGTGAGCCCGGCGTGCGTGGCGAAGAACGGGAGACACCGGTTGAGATTGCTGGCGTCGACGTCGTCTGCGTCGATAACCGACCACGCGCCAGCGAGGTCGAGGAAATGAGCCCACCAAGCCAGGGCTGACCCAACGGCGCCAGCGCCGACGATCCAGACTGACCCCACGTCGAGAGGAGACAGGTCCGCCGGTCCGGACGTCTCGGCCGCCTCGCTCAGCGTCCACAACGAGCTTCTTCGTTCCGACGCTGCCGGCAGACTGATGCTCAGCCGAAACACCGACCCGCAGGCTTGGCTGATAGCCATAGCCAGCCCAAGCGCGCTGGACGAAGCGTCCTCGATCGGTTGCGGCTGACTGCTCATCAGTGCTGTCCAGCGACGAGCCCCCACGTAGATCGAGCACGTTGGGGCGTCGGGCCCGACACCAATGCTTGGTAGCGCGACGCCCCGAGGCTGCGCCGGAAGTACGTTGATGCTTGGGTTAGCGGCGCTCGCCAGGAGACTCGCGGACTCGAGCAGGTCACGCCCGCCCGCGAGTGAGGAGACGACCAGAGGAGATGCCGGAACGTCAATCTGCACGGATGGGTGAACCCGAGCGATCATGTTGACGGCTGAGAGGATCGCCATCTGGCCCAGCGGCGTCTCAGCGGTCCGGGAGTTCGCGCTCACACGAACTCCGAGCACCGGCTCGGCTCCGTGGGTGTACTGCCTGGTTCGCGCGGTGCGCGGGTCTGTCTCGCCGGGTATCAAGGCCTTACCTCTGCCGGAGCCGAGATCAGCGCACCGTCCGTACCAGCAACCTGGATCCATCGGGCGTCTTGGTACTGATGCAGGCCGGCGCCGAATTCGGGCAAGACACTGCCTTGCCCGTATCGCCCGACCACGAGGGAGAACATCCCCTCATAGGGCATCAGAACGAGATCGTCATCGCCGTCGGAATGCCGCGTGTCGTCCTCGGGATGGCTATGTACCTGCGCAACGATTCCGAGACGCAACGCGCGGGCGCTCCGTGCGACGGCACCTGTCGCGGCGGCATCCGCACTCACAAATTGAGGTCCGCTGCGGTGGGGCGGGCGAACACAGCTCAGTACGAGAGTGTCTCCATCGCATCGTCGACCCAGCCACCACACCAGACCTTCGTGAGGAGGGTTGCGCGAACCGGCATCGCAAAGGAGCTGACCCGTCTTCAAGATGACCGATTCGGGAACGATCAGGCTGCCCTTCGCGGATTTCAGCGGAAGCGGTCTCGTGCGGTGCACGGTCATGCCATGAACCCCGGGCTGAGTCGAAGGTGAGCGTCAATGATCGCGAGCATGTCCGGAATGCTGTGGGCGACCGTTCCTTCGTTGACCTGAAGCCAGGCCTCTGGTCCCGACCAGTTGCCGTGCGGGCCGCCGTTGACGGAATAGGCGAGCCGGTTCCAAGGCGCACAGATGAGCGCGTTGGGGTGGAACAGGGAACCGAGTGTTGATGGTCCAGCAGCAGGGAACGCCGAGCGGGCGGCCTCAAGGCTTCCCGTCCTCACGAACTGCCACTTGGGCGGGATCGCGCGATATCCATCGGTGTGGCCAATGAGTTCTACGGACTCGCCCGTGGCGGGGTGAGTTTGCCCCAGGCGCAGAAGAAGGTCCTCTGCATTCCAATCCAGAGTCCAACCATGCCGCTCCGCCCATGCCCGGGCGGCGCCGAGTTCGACCTCGACGCACGCCCGGGAAGCGCTGCTGGGCAGAGCGGTCACACGCCGCCTCCGGCATCGACGAGCTCGACTCGCTCGCGGTTGTGAAGGCAGGCCCGCTTGAGGGTGAGAGCACGGTCGAGGACCTGACCGTCGGCACGCTGGAAGGACGGGCTGCCGGCGGCGTACCCGAACGCCTCGGCGGCTGTGTGGGCCGCCCGCTCCACTGTCTCTTCGATCCGGAAACGGAACCTCTTCGGCTCCACGTCCTTCGGAGCGAAGACGATCAGCACGAGAGTTTCGCGCTTCACCTCGATCTCGACTTCGATTTCCACTTCGAACTCCGGGTCGTCGATCTCGAGGAGCCCGATTACCAACTCTTCATCTGCCATCTCGCTTCTCCTTTCTAAACGCATGTAGCAATTGCTACTCTGTTACAGAGCAACATCGTAACACAGCACATCGCATTTCATACGAAATCTGTCTACGATGCGACTTGTTGCGGGCAACTCTGCGCAACAGAGGCCGATACAGCGCTTGGCGCGCTGTAACCGCAGTGCCAGCACTTCAAGACACGAAAGGGCAGCCCATGAGCGTCGTCGTACGCCTTCCAGAAGACCTTTACGAAAGCGCCAGGCGCATCGCCGCGTTGCAAGGTCGACAGGCCAGCGAGTTGATCGAGGAAGCCTGGGCTCAATACCTGACCGAACATCGCGATCAGTTCGCGTCGGACCTAGAGCAGGCCGCAAAGCTGCTGCGAGCGGGCGATACAGAGGGTCTCGCCCGGCTCGCGAACCGCGGCACCGCAATGCGCGCGGAAGAAGCCGCGCTAGCCGCACGCGAGTAGCGGCCAGCTTCCGCCGGTCAAATCCGTACCCTCGGGTCGGTGCGCCCGGGGGATAGCTCGCACCAATCGCATGACGGCTCTTACCTCTGTGAGAGCTATGAACTACGAGTTACGCGCCGGTGCGGCTCGGAGGATCTCGGCTGCTCCGGGAGCGACCCATTCGTCGCTGCCCGGAGCCACGAGATCATCCGGGCCTTTGTCAACAGGCGCTCCAGTCAACCTGATGACACCCGTGAGGTCGCTCCGTTGTCGACGGGTAAAACCGTCTACCGGCTCGCTTACGGAGATCGCCACCGCGGAGCCACCTGGTACGACGAGGCTCATCGTGTGGTGTGGCTTCTCGCTTATGGGCAGCACGAGTTCAAAGGGGCCGGGGATGCCTTTCCGTATTTCAAAGGCCTCGACGCTGAGGATCGTCTGCTGCCGACCAGTGAGGACTATGAGGAGTTATTCCGAGCGCAGTCGCGCCGCCTAATTGCGTCGGTTCCCCATGAGTGTCAGGAGCTCCTGGCCCAGGCCCGCGCTGCTCCCGGTGTCGAAGCCAAAGCAATCATCGGACAACATGTCCGCTTGGGCTGCGCAGTGGAGATCGTGGACAGCCTCGAAGAGGTCACCATCGCCGTAGAGCGCAAGGGGTTCACGCCCGAGACTCTCGCGATCATCATGGCCTCGCTGTTTCCCGGCGGCGGCGATCTCGAATACAGCTCGACCATCGCCGGGAGAGAACTGGTGCCCTCTGCAGAGCTCGGCTACGTGATGCTGACCGAGCTGCCCTGAGCAAGGCTGCCCCCGAGTCATCGGCTCGTGGTTGGATCACCCGAGCGCTTCCTCAGGTGAGACTCGGGCGAGTAGATCTCACCGATGCACGTGAGCCCGTCGCTGGCCCAACTCGCGAGTGGTTCCACCAACCGGTCGCTTCGAGATCAAGTTTTCCTCGCGACAATTCGTTACCTGCGGAAGAAGAGGCGGCCGCACGGCACAACGGGCCATTTGCCTATGTAGTCGCACGTGACGCCCAGCTAGCGTCAGTGTGTTCAGGCGACCCCGCTATCGGCGACTGCCGCGTCTGATCAGTCGCGGCAGGCCCCGACTGCTGGTCACTACACCGAGGGGTGCTCAAAATGCCAATGGGGCAGCGTTGCGAAGTCTGCGGACATGTCCGGCAGCGCGGGCATTCCAGCGGTGCGCAACGGCCCGCGGAGCAAGAGCAGCGGTCCGCTGGGACGTCGCCTAGATCGTCTCACGCCCAACCCACACGAGCGTGCAGCTTTGGCCAGGCCCCGGATCGACGGCAAAGAAGACCACTATCCGGTAGCCGGCGACGGCGTCGGCCGCCGTAAGGGTGCGCTGGTCTCGTGACAGGTAGTCCTTCGAGCCATAGCCGAAGGGATCGATACCGACGGCGTCCTTGACCGCCTCGAGCATCTCGGCAAAGCGGCCGTAGCCCGGATCAGCAGTCTCGCAAGAGGTGGCCCACTCTGGACCCACGTTGAGGCCCCAGAGCCGGTAAATCACTTTGAGGCTTCGGCGAAGCGCGCGAGGGCGGCCGCACCAGCCCTTTTCGTCTCTTCTGACGGCTCGCGGTGATCGTGCGACAACAGCACCGTTCGGTACGGAATCTCTTCGCGGTCACCGACCATCTGCCACCCCAGGAAGTCTTGGTGCGACTGGTCGGCGATCGCCTTGCTGCCGTAGTTCGCAAAGAGCTCGAGCATGTTGTCAACGATGCGCAGTTCTGCGGCGGTGAAGACTTCGGTGCGCGCAGCGCGCCGGTTCACATAGTGGTGCTGCGTGTAGCCGTGGTAGGGCCGGGGATCGAGGAACAGGTCGCCCTGCTCCTGAAGAACCTCAAACGCGACCAGGGCGGCTGGAGCCACAGGCCCTTGCTGATACTTGTCGTATCTAGCGCCAGTAATCGGCTCTCCGAGCAGCTGGTAGGCCCGGAAGTCGCTGTACGCGAGCAGCTTGAAGAACTTTGTCTTCCCGAAGCGCTCGTCGTCTTTCGACTTCTCAGAGATGTAGAGGATGAGCTCCCTGAGCTTCTCCTCGTGCAATGTGGGATTCACGGCCTCAGGCATAGCTGATGTCCTCGGCTTGGTAGCTACGTGGTTTTATGGGAGGAGATGGTATGAGGTAGGCAGGTCGTGACCAAAACTGCCCATCCGAGACGCCCATCTGTGGTCGCCAACCCGGGTGTGTCATTTGCCTATGCAGGCGCAGATGCCGGGCTCCGCGAGGCCGGCTCCGGTTTCAGCGAGGAGGCCGATCGCTAGACGGGAAGTTCCCCGGCGGGAAACCCACCGTTGCTGTGTAGCAACTGGCCGTTGATCCACTGTCCTTGCTCGGAGAGCAGGAACCGAACTAGGTTCGCGGTGTCGGCTGGAGTACCGAGGCGGCCTGTGGGTTGCATGGCGGTCAGACCCGCGCGTGTTTCGTCGTCCATCCATCCAGTGTCGATGGGTCCTGGGTTGACTGCGTTCGCGCGCAGTCCAAGATGGGCCAACTCGTGAGCTGAGGCGAGCACGACTCGATCGAGTGCCCCTTTTGTCGCACCGTAAGGCAGATTCCCCACGGTCGCATCGCTCGTCAATGCGATGGCTGTTCCGCCAGTTGGCGCGAGCTGCCGTGCGAACGCTGTAATGAGCAGCCAGCTCGCTCGGACGTTGACGGCATAGTGACGATCGAAGCTCGCGATGGTTGTGTCCAGGAACCCTGAGGTGTCGCCCTCACAGTGCGACATCACCAGCGCCCCCAACGGGCCCATCGATTCAATCGCACGGCGAACTAGGCTCTCCGGGCTCGTCGGATCCTCGAGATCGCAAGGGATGAGGTCTACGGCGCGGCCTGTGGCTCGGAGTTCGGTTGCCAGGTCTTCGGGGTCGCTGGGTCCGCGTTCGAGGCCTTCGCGATCGTCGTATGGCTGCCAGTAGGAGAGCGCGAGGTCCCAGCCGTCCGCGGCGAGGGCCGTGGCGATCTCAGCGCCTATGCCTCGCCGCCGCCCAACACCTGTAATCAGGGCAATCGGCACGATTGCGTCATCTTGTCAAAAGCCAGCCTCGAACCTAGTGGGCTGACCGCTTTCGAGAGCCAGCCACGCTCGAATCGAAGGCGGCCCGTCGGCCACGCCTCCGCCCCTCTCTGCATATGCAGAAACGAGCTTCGGCCCTGTCTCACCTCTGCTGTGCTTTTCAGTGATCGCGAGGCGCGCTGCGTAGGCATGACGGGCTTTCGCCGCTGACCGTCGTCAGCCCTCCTTCCGGCGATCCGCGTGGCTGGTATGTCGCCGTTGCGCAAGCGTGTCCGCACGCGATGAGTCGAGAGCGGTGACCAGCAGTCGACAAGACAGTGCGTGGATCCGTTGAAGGCCGCTACTGCAACTCGCCTGGCAACAAGCTGAACATGACCGTGTCCCGGCGGCTGTCTTTGAAAACGACATGTGACCGCAGGAGGCCCTCGCGGGTGAACCCGAGACGCCCAGCAACTCGTTGGGATGCTTTGTTGTCGGGCCCGCAGGTCAGCTCTAGCCGCTCTATGTGCAACGACTCGAACGCCCACCTGGCCATAAGTCGGGTCGCATGGGTCGCGACGCCACGACCGCGAGCCTCGGACGCTAGCCAGTAGCCGACGGCCGCACGTCGTTGAGTTAAGTCGACGTCGTAGAGAGAGCCGCCACCGAGAATGGCCGTGTCGTCCCCAGGTTCTGCGAAGGCGAGGTTGAGCTCCTCTCCCAGCGTCCTCGCATGCTCTTGGGCTTGGAAGGAACTCAGCAGGCCAGCCTTAGTAACGCCAGCGCGGGTTGGGACCGAGAACCGCATCAGAAGCGGATCGGTGAACGCCTCAAGCTTGAACGGCAGATCGTCGAGGCGCCATGGGCGCAAATGCACCACCCCGTCACAGAGCAAAGGCTCGGGGTAAATGAGTTCGGACACGAGCTCAGGTTATGCAAGCGCTCTGCGAGCGTCGAGTTGTCCGCTCCGGAGCTTTTCCCGACGACCGTTTTGTCAAATGGAGGCGCCAGCCGGTGGGCCTCCGCCTTGGGCGATACGCGCTACCCCGGTGCACGTCCCGGCTGGCGGGGGTGAGGGGGGTCGGGTGCACTGAGGTTGCGGACGCTTGGCGAGAGCAGGACCGTGGCACAGGACCCCACCGCCCAAACAGACGCTAAGAACAGTGCCCTGCGGATGCCCAGGGCGTCAGAGAGCGGAGCGGCGAGGATGTAGCCCAGCGGCACAAACGCGACTGATCCGAGCCAGTCATAGGCGCTGACTCGGGAGAGAAGTTCTCGGGGGATGTGCTGTTGGAGGCTGGTTTGCCATAGGGTCCCGAACGTCGAGAGTCCGATCCCCGCGACGAAGGCGCCGGCACCGATCAGCGGAGTGGGAGTCGGGATCGCAATGAGGGAGATAGGGAGCGCGTAGAGCCCAGCGCCGAGGGTGGCGATTACTAGTGGACGCTGGGGGTGGAATCGGGTGGACGCAAGCGCGCCGGCGATGCTCCCGGCTCCTTGGAGCGCAAGGATCGTGCCCCACGCCGTGGCACCGCCGAGTTGATCGCGTACGACGACGGCCCCGAGGACCATAAACGGGGCGGAAGAGAGGGCGTTGAAGCTTGCGGACTGGACGACAATTGTCCATAGCCAAGTCCGAGACCGAAACATGTTCCAGCCATCGAGGAGGTCGGCAAGCGTTGACGTCCCCTCGCTGTCTAGACGCGGAGGAATTGTCAGCCGGATCAGGCAGCTGGCGCTGACTGCGTAAGTGCCGGCGTCGATGGCGATTGCCCATCCCGCTCCACCGGCGGCGACGATTACTCCGGCCAATGCGGGTCCGAGGATCTGACCGGTCGAAGAGGCGACTGAGCGAAGCGCGTTGGCCTGCTGTAGACCGTCCGGGGCGACAATGTCGGGCATTAGTCCCGTCATCGCCGGACTAAAGAACGCCTGCCCGGCCCCCAGGACCCCTGCGAGGATGATCATTGCCCACACCGGGGCGGTGCCAGTGAGCAGGAGGATGGCCAGGACGCCCTCGCTCACGAAACGGACCAGATCGGCGCCGACCATCGTGACCGACCGCGGAACGCGATCTGCGATCACTCCACCCAACAGGAGTAGGGCAACTAACGGGACTGTCTCTGCCGCAAGCACGTAACTGACATCCGCGACCTGGTAGCCCTCGTTCAAGACGGCGAAAGTCAAAGCGACCGGGACCATCGCTGCCCCGACAATCGACGTCGTGTAAGCGACAAAGAACAGACGAAAGTTGCGTTCCCGTAAGGAGTCGAACCGACCCGTGTTTGCCTGCCTCTGGTTGCTATTCATGGTTGAGCATCTCAGCCACCGGCGCGATCTCTCTTGGAGGGCCGGTCGTCAAGACCTCTAGGTTGCGGTACGGACAAACCCGTCGCGAGCAGACCCGAGCACCGGCACGAGGTGCTAGCTATAAGCCCCATGACCGCCCTTGTGTCTCCTGGCCGGTCTGAGACGTCTTTCTGTCCAGGCCCGGGCCGCCGCGGGCGGGACTCGCACCCAGGCGCGCTAGCGCACGGTGCCTATGTAAAGAGGCCTCCGACCAGGCCCTCACGTGGACCCAGGCTCCGGCGCGCATCATTTCGGCGATCTGATCGTGAGGTCCGTTGGCAGCAGACTCCAGATCTGGCTGTCTCGTCGCTTCCCGGTCTCGTGGTCGAGCAGGTAGGCGCGTAGGAGCCCCTCCTCACAAAAGCCGACGCGTTGAGCGACCCTCTGGGAGGCGGCATTGGCTGGGCTCGTGATGAGCGCGATGCGGCCTAGGTTCAGCTCGTTGAACAGCCATTCACAGAGCAGACGCAAGGCTGTGGTCATAAACCCCTGGCCTTCTGCCGCTGGCGTGAGCCAATAGCCGATTTCCGCCCGAAGCCAATGGGGGTTGACCTCGGCGGAAACAGAGCCGATTGGCTCCTCGAAGTGCTCATGAGCAACGGCGAGCTCGACGCTTCCCGACAGCCGGCGGCTTTCCCCAGCAGCAAGCCAGTCACGCGCCTCCGCCTCTGAGTAGGCGTCTGAGGCCCCGGTGATAAAGGATCCAAAGGTCGGATCTGACTAGGTCCGGCTGATCAACGGGCTGTCGCTCTCACACCATTGCCGCAGCACCAGCGAGCCGCTCCTGAGCTCCGGGTCCGGGTAGGCCACCTCAGTCAACGTTCCCACCGCCTTCCCGCGGCGGGAACAGACTCATGCCAGATAACGGGCGCAGAACGGTGGCGTCTCATGCCCCAGCTCCCTCGCCAGGATTCGGCTCGGAGCGTTCGCCGCCGGCGGCTTCAAGAATCACCCGTGTTCGTCGTGCAACGACAAGGAGGTCTTCCTCGTTGCCGGTGAACGCGTTGTAGGCAAGATGCTCAAGCCCGATTTGGAGCTCGTAGCAACGCAGGCGCTCATCGAATCCAGGTACCGGCACGCCAGTCACGTCGTAATGCTTGAGCGCGGCCGATCTGATGTCGAGGGCGGCAAGCCCGGGGTACCACGACTCCCAGAAGGTGAACCACGCCAGCTCGTACAGAAAATCTCCGTACTTCAGGCACCCCCAATCGAACACAGCCCGGATCTCGCTGGCGTCTTCGCTCACGAGCACGTTACGGTTGAGCAGGTCTGAGTGAATGAGATGCGGATCAGTGGGACAGAGGTTGAGGAGCTCTGAAAAGCCCGCAAACGCTGTTTCGAACAGATCATTGAGGTCCGGGGAATCTCGAAGGACGTCTCGCCAGCCCGAGACTCGTTGGCCTGGCCGGTCAACAAGGCCGCCCAGAAGCTGCGCGCCCCACAGACCGCCTACCACGTTCGTTAGACCGGACCCCTCCACAGTCCAGCCAACAGGCCAATTAGCCGGGTAGTCCCTGAGTCTGTCCAAGCCACGGAACAGGGCAGGGAGGATCCGTTCCCAGCCCCCGGCATCGAGAGACTCAAGAAAGATCCCATACCGGCGCTGTGAGATGGCGTAGGCGCCCTCGAAGGCGTCTCCAATTTCGCTGACGGCTGGCACCGGGAGGTCCGGACTGGCGAATGCCTCGGCGGCGTGATCGAGCTCGAAATCCTCTCGATGTTGACCAAAACGTGCGACGAGATCTTGGCCTGCCATGCGGAAGGAGTAAGCCCGCGACCAGGCTCCGGCACCAAGGACGGCCACCTCAGTCGCACGACCGCTAAACCGGTCCTGGAGAAACGCTTGTACTTCAGACAACTCAACAGGATGCGTACGCATGCTGCACTCTTTTCTCTCGAGATCTTGAAAACGCCCGCTAAGTGGACGCAGAAACGGCCCTAACGAATCAGTTGAGGCGATCTCGGTACTGACCGATCAGATCAGCGGGCGCTCAAAGAGCGCGCGATCGCCGCTAAGCGGCGATGCGAAGGCGAGAGAAGAAAGCTGCCATGGGCAAAGAGCTTACCTCTTGATGCCAAGACGGGCTACGTAGGCAATGCGCAGAGTCATGCCCCCGGATTGAGAGCCCTGCATCCGGCGAACAGGGCTGTTGATCGGATCACGAATGGGAAACCCGGTATGCCGCTTTCCATTAGAGGAGCCGCTCTGATGACGAATAGTTCTCAGGTGCGACGCTTGACAAACGAATTGGCGTGGCGGAGGCTGTCGGCACAACCTTCCGGGGAGTCACGCATGAAGCGGATCAGATCGAGAGGGACCTTGGCGAT
>CAZZVR010000110.1:0-12532 GCA_964657595.1 Burkholderia sp. PAMC 26561
CGGTCGGCACCGTCGGAGTCGGTGCCGGAGCGGTCGTGGTTGTCGTCGTGGTCACCGGGGCCGGCGGCAGGGCCGACTTCAGTACGCCCCGGTAGTGAGCGGCGTCGTGGACGATCCCCAGCGGACAGCGGGTGCGGTCGCTGCGCTCGGTGTTGACGTAGGTCGCGTAGATGCGCGTGGCGTACCGGACCCGACCACGCTGGGTCCACTGAGTGACCCGGAGCGTGATGGCGTAGGGCGCGAGGCTGCCGCGCGCATAGGTGCGCCCGAGGCATTTGAGCGGCACGAAGAAGGACCCGGTCCCGCGGTAGGCGCCAAAGCCGATCTGGTGCAGGGTGAGCTTGGACTCGCGCCGGGCGCCCCGGTTGCGGACCAGCACGATGCGCGGGCAGTCACTCTCGACGCAGCCGGAGGGCCGCACCCGCCAGGTCCGCGCCAGCGTGTCACCCGGCTGCTCTCCCGGAATGCCGACGGCAGTGCTCACTGTCCCGGACATGAGGAAGCGGCCGAGGATCCGGACGTTGACACCGGAGCCGACCGAACCGGCGATCTGGGCCCGGGCTACTGCCGCTCCAGCGATGACCACGAGACATACCGTTGCGAGGACGGCCAGCCGGGTTCTCACGAGGGCCGACCTGACTGCACCGGCGATAGGTTAGGCGCTCTTGAACGCATCTGCGGGGAGGCGTAATACAAAATATGAAAATGTGATACATACCAGGAATGCGCAGCATCCGACTCGATCCCGAGCTTGACGACCTGGTCAAACGCGCAGCCGCGCAGGAGGGTTCGTCAGTGTCGGAGTTCCTCCGGCGCGCGGCAGCAGAGCGCGCCCGCCGCACACTCACGACACGCGATCCGCTCGAGGATGTCATTGGCGCGGTCCACAGCAGCGGCGGGTCGGCGCGCCGTTCCGGAGCAGCCTTCGGGGAGCTGCTCAACTCACGCCGATCCGAGGCATGACGCTCACCGACGCCGGACCGCTCATTGCCTTGATCGATTCCGGTGAGCCCGATCACGAGCTCTGTCGGGAGACACTCGCGCATTTGGCTTTCCCGCTGCTGACCACGTGGCCTGCGTTCACTGAGGCGATCTATCTTCTCGGCCAGGCGGCTGGGTGGCTGGCCCAGGGCGCGTTGTGGACCATGGTCAAGCGGGATGCGTTGATCTTCGCCGATCTCGATGTTCCGCTCTCGCTGAGGTGTGCCGAGTTGATCGAGCGCTATCAGGATCATCCGATGGACCTCGCCGATGCCAGCCTGGTCGCCGTCGCTGAATCCCGCAACCTGCGGACGATCTTCACGCTCGACGGGCACTTTCGGTCATACGAGCTGAGCCGCCGCCGTCACCTCGCAGTGGTCCCGGATTGAGCGGGGACCCTCCGGCGGTTGATGAGCCCGCTCTTACCTTGCCCTCGGGGAGGGGCAGTACAACCGGGGCGTGCAGTTCCTCCACGGCCATCCCAAGTACCTGACGCTCGTCGCTTACGCGATCGCCGCCGGGACCGTCGTGGCGATCGCCTTCGGCTGGGGCCTGCGTCGCTTCATCGACGCGTGGACGCACCCTCAGCTCCTGCTGCTCCCCCTGGTGGCGGCCGGGGCGATCTTGGCCGTGCTCACCTACATCGTCGCCTACCGCGCGCTGATGCACTTCGACGACGGCCCCGACATCTCCATTCCCATGGCGGTGCGCATCGTCACCCATGGCTTCGGCCCCTTCGTCCCCGCCGGTGGCTTCGACGTCGACAAGCGTGCCATCGAGGGCCTGTTCGGTGACGCCAACGAGGCCGGCCTGCGGGTCTTCGCCATCGGCGCGATGGAGCTCGCGGTGCTGGCGCCCGCGGCCTGTGCGAGCGCGATCGCGCTGCTGGCCGACGGGGCTCGCCACCAGGTGGACTCGACGCTATGGCCCTGGGCCGTCGGCGTCCCGGCCGGCTTCGTGCTCGGCTTCCTCGTGGTCGACAAGCTGCGCCGCGGCGTCGACCCCGGACGCCCCGGGCTGGCCGGCGCCTGGGGGCGGGCAATCCGCGGCGCGTGGATGCTCACTGACCTGGGCCGCCAACCCGTCGACGGCTGGCCCGCCCTGCTGGGCATGGCCGCCTACTGGACCTGTGACATCGCCTCCTTCTACGCCGCCGCGCGCTTCCTCGCGGTCCCCATCAACCTCGAGGAGGCGATCGTCGCCTACGCCACCGGCTATGCCCTGACCCGCCGCTCCCTGCCCCTCGGCGGGGCCGGCGTGACCGAGGTGCTGATGACCTTCGCGCTGCACTGGGTCGGCGTCCCGATCCCCACCGCCCTGGCGATCGTGGTGGTCTACCGGCTGTTCAACTTCGTCTTCCCGGCCGCGCCTGCACTGTGGGTCCACGGCCGCGTGATGGGGCTGATGACCACCGCTTATGATGCCGCCCACTGAAGCGGCGCGCCAGCGTGCCGGTGGCCCCGGCCAGCGTCGGTGACGCTGGCGTGACGAAGGTGCGATCGGTCCCGTAGCTGATCCCGCCGGCCGATGTGACGACCAGCCGGTAGTGGTAGATGGACTTGGCTGTGAGCCCGCTGATACCTGCGGAGACCGCGACGCGGGTCGCCCCGCCGCTGCTGGACCCCGCGGGCGTGCTGTGTCCGTAGCGGCTGGTGGCTCCCCACTGGAAGGCGAAGCTCGCGGCTGATCCGTCGAGCCTGACCTGGCCGTTGAGCTGGGCGGTGCTCGCCGCCGGCCGCGCGGTGCCCGTGTTCGCGGTGGGCGGAGCGAGCTCGGCCACCTGGGCGGTGATCCAGTCCGACCAGGTGTCGATGCGGGTGTAGAAGCTCGGCTCTGACGTCGCACAGGCCTCGGTGTAGATGGCCAGACCGATCTGGATCCAGCTGCCGGAGGCGTCGCTTAACAGCGGCCCTCCGCTGTCGCCGCGACACAGCGACGTGTCATCGGCGGGGGCGTGGAGCCCGCACATCTGATCGCCGGGGTCGAACTGCGCCCCGCTGCCCCACAGGTCCCCGTCCGCACACTCGGCGTCGGCCTGCACGACGGTGGGGGCGGAGACGAGCCGCGTCACCGCCGTGCTGTCAGCCGCTTTGGTGTAGCCCCACCCCGCCATCTCGGCGCTCTCACCGGCCCCGTAGAGATCCGCGTCGGCAGGGTCGGTCGCCAACGTCACCGCCGGCGCCGTTGTCGGGGTGGCGAGTTCCAGCAGCGCGATGTCCTCATCGGTGTACTGGCTGCCGTCACCCAGGGAGTACTTGGTGAAGCCCGCGGGGACGACCACCTTGGTCACGCCGCTGGCCTGGGCCGCGGGCGAGGTCCAGTCGACGCTGGCGGTGACCACGCCGATGGCCTCGACCGGTTCGAGCGTCATGGTGGCGAGGTCAGTCACACAGTGCGCCGCGGTGAGCACCACGTTGGGCGCGATCACCGTGCCGCTGCACCCGCTGGCAGTCGCCCCCGCGGTGACGGTGATGTGGGCCACCCACGGCAGGGTGCCCTGGGGGACAGGCGTGCCCCCGACAATCTGAGCCGAGGCGCCCAGGGCGCGGGCGCCGACACTCAACGAGAGCGCCAGCGCGGTGACGAGCGCACCGGCCAGGCGCAGCGAGCGTCGCATGCGGTGCCGCGCCGCGGCGGGAGGGTGAATGGGGTGCCCGGGCCCGTTCAGAGCCGGGGACCTTAGATTCGATGCACCTGCGCGAAGTTAAACCTTCGCTATCGAACGTTCCGGCGCCATTCCGCGCGGCTTGGTAGACCGGTGGACGCAGATGCCCCTGAGCGCCGATGACCGCCGGATCGCCGCCCTCGCCATTCCGGCCCTCGGCGCCCTCGCCGCCGAGCCGCTGTACGTGCTCGTCGACACCGCCGTCGTCGGGCACCTCGGCGTCACCCCGCTGGCGGCACTGGCCCTCGCCGGCACACTGCTGAGCGCCATCACCACGTTGTGCAACTTCCTCGAGTACGGCGCCACCCCGAAGATCGGGGCGCGCTTCGTGACCGGTGACCGGGCCGGTGCCGCTGAGCTGGGCAACCAGTCCCTCATCCTCGCCCTCGGACTGGGGGTGGGCCTGGGCCTGGGGCTCGAGGCGTTCGCCGGCCCGTTGATCGGGGTGATGGGCGGTCACGGGCGAGTCGGGGGCTTGGCGGTGCGCTACCTGCGCATCTCCGCCGCCGGGTTGCCCTTCGGGCTGGCCGCGGTGGCCGCCGGGGGCTATTTCCGCGGGGTGGCACGCCTGCGCCTGCCGCTGATGATTCTGCTGGCCGGCAACGCGCTCAACGTCGTGCTCGAACTGGCGCTGGTCTACGGGTTGGGCTGGGGGATCGCCGGCTCGGCCGCGGGCACCGTCGGCGCCCAGATCGTGATGGCCCTCTGGTTCTGCCGGGCGGCCGGCTTTGGGCTCGGCCGCCCGGACCGGGCCGCCCTGCGGGCCCTGGCGGGGATCGGCGCCGAGATCTTCGTGCGCTCGGGCACGCTGTATGCGTCCTTCCTCGTGGCCGGGGCGCTGCTCGCGCGCATCGGCGCCGCCTCCCTGGCCGCCCACCAGGTCGCCTTTCAGCTCTGGAACTTCCTTGCCCTCATCCTGGATGCCCTGGCCATCGCCGCCCAGGTGCTCATCAGCCATGCCCTGGCGCGAGCCGACGGCGCGCAAGCGCGCCGGCTGGCTCAGCGCATCCTTGCCTGGTCACTCGCCGCGGGCGTGCTGTTCGGTCTGGCCCTGCTGGCGCTGGAGTCCGTGCTGCCCCGCGCCTTCACCGCGAACCCGCGGGTGCTCGACCGCGCCCACGCCATCTGGCCGATCTTCGCGGCCATGCAGCCGGTCAACGCGATCGCCTTCGGGCTCGACGGGGTTCTCATCGGCGCCGCCGATACGCGCTTTCTCATGTGGGCGATGCTGCCCTGCACCCTCCTGGTGTTCCTGCCCCTGGCGTTCCTCTCCCTGGCCGCCGGCTGGGGGATCGTGGGGATCTGGCTGGCCATCTACGCCTTCATCACCGCACGGGCGCTGCTGACCGGCTGGCGCCTGCGTGGTGGGGCCTGGAGTGCCGCCACCGTCATTTCTTAAGGCAGCCTGCTATTAGAACCCGGCCGCAGGGGTAGCTCCCAGCTATGGCCGTGTTATTCGATGAACGCGTCCGGTCCTCCGGAGCTCCCGACACGGTGATCGCTGAGGAGTACGCGGCCGTCGCGTCGTCGGTGCGCCAGGCGCGAGAGGACGTGGTGGCCTTCGCCAAGCGCCATGGCGCGCACGGTGAGCACGTTGACGACATTCGCGTGGCCATCTCAGAAGCGGCCACCAACGTGGTGGTTCATGCCTATGACCGTCACTGCGTCGGCGCGTTCCGCATCCTCGCGGTGATCGGGGGCGGTGAGCTGGTGGTGATCGTTGACGACGACGGCTGTGGCCTGAGTTCACCGACGGAGAATCCGGGTCTGGGAATGGGTCTGTCGCTGATGCAGGCCGCGGCTGAGCAAGCTCTGTTTCTGCCGCGCGAGAGCGGCGGCTCGACTGTGCAGCTGCGCTTCGCCCTGTCGCGCTGAACGGCGCCGCCTGACTCCGGTCGGGCCACGCGAGCGTCATCTCCCGGACAGGTGACTAGCTCGGACACTGTCCGGACTGTTGGTGGTTGATACGGTAGGGGCGCGTGTCTGAACAAGCGCCAGAGGCCTTCTCGCTGAACGAGACCCCCGGCGATGGTGGCGTCGTCGTGACGCTGCGCGGCGAACTCGATGTCGTCGCTGCCGCCGAAGTGAGCGAGGCCCTGCGTCGCCACCTTGCCGCGGGCCAGCGGCTGCTCGTCGATCTCGGCGAGGTGACCTTCATCGACAGCACCGGCCTGGCGGCGATCGTCAAGAGCCCGGAGAACGAGGCGGAGCGGGCGCTGCTCGTGCTGCGGCCCTCCCAGCATCGCCAGCCCCAGCGGCTGCTCGATCTGACCAACGTGTCGCAGCTCTTCACCTTCGAGCCCGGGTCCGAACCCGCCTGAAGTCAGCGGCCGGCTGAGCCGTCCTGGCCGGCAGCGAGGAAGGCGAGCAGGTTCTCCGCCGTCTCCGCGTTGGTGATCAGCTCCCCGTGCACCAGGGGATAGCCGGGGGAGGGGACGAAGCGCAGCAGCGAGCCCCGCGGGGACTCGGCGTAGGGGTGCTCAGCGCCCATCGCCCAGGCGCCATAGCGCCGCTGGGTGATCGACCGGCGCGACAGGACCCGCAGGTCGGTGTGGCGCGGGTCCCGGGCGATGCTGGCGAAGATGCGCTCCACGCCGTCGGTCTCGCCCTCGAGCTGCTGAACGAAGCCGCCGTAGGCGTAGAGGAGCATGCCCGTGACCTGCTCGCGGGCGTTGCGAGCCCGGGAGAGCTGGAGCATCTCCGCCAGCCCCGGCCCATCCCAGGTGCCCGTCGCCCGGCTGGCATACACGATGGTGATCACGCGACGACGATCTTGATCGGAAGCAGCACGCTCTGAGAGCTACCCCCATCTCGTGGGTAGCACCAAAGCTATGAGCCCCCACGCCGCCAGCGCCGACTACACCGTCCTGCCCACCGAGGACGTCAAGGACTACTACGCGGGCAGTGAGGTCCCGGGGGAGTACCGAGCGCTCACCGACGCGCTGGGCAGTGAGCAGGTCGCTCTGAGCTTCGTCCGCATCCCGCCCCACTCGGACTTCGACCAGTGCACCGGCCACTACCACGATGAGACCGAGGAGATCTACCTGGTCACCCGCGGCACGCTGACCATGCGCTTCGGCGATGAGATCCGCCATGTCAGCGCGCCCGCCGCGGTGCGAGTCAGCGCCCACACCCCGCGTGCGACCTACCGCAACGAGAGCGACGAAACCGCTGAAGCCTTCGCGGTCTCGCGCAAGGGCGGCACCGACGCGACCAAGCTCGACGACTTCTGGGAGGCCTCGCCCGCGGCAGCCCAGACGCGCTGAACCCCGTGGGCATGGACTTCGCCGACCCCGCCGTGATCGCCCGGCTGCTGACCAGCACGCACACCTGGGCGGTGGTGGGCGCCTCCCCGGACCCGTCCCGGGACTCCCACCGCATCGCCGCGCTGCTCCAGCACCACGGCTTCCGGGTGATCCCGGTCAACCCCGCCGTCGACGCGGTGCTGGGTGAGCGGGCCTACGCCTCCCTCGCGGAGATCCCGGACCAGGTCGATGTCGTCGACATCTTCCGCCGCGCCGATGAGGCCGGAGGCCACGTGGACGAGGCGATCGCCGTCGGCGCCGGCGCGGTCTGGCTGCAGCTCGGCGTCGTCGACCCAGCCGCCGCCCAGCGGGCCGTCGCGGCGGGACTCGATGTGGTGATGGACCGCTGCCCGGCGATCGAGCTGCCGCGCCTCTGATCCATCGGCGGCAGCGGTTCTCGAGGTCGCGCTGCGCGCCCACAACGCCGGTCACATCCACACCGGGGTGAGACCGGGCCCTTCTACGTTCCGGGCGCGTCGCAGCAGATGTTGCAGCCCCCGAAAGCTCTGACCCCGATCCGCAGAAGAACGGGATCACGGCCCCCGTCGAAACCACAAACAAGCCACAAATATCGCCGGGTCTCACCGGTCGGCGGATGGGCTCTCGGGCGTCTTCTAGTCCGATCTACCTTTTAATAGTTCTTTGTGTATGATCCTGCGCATTGGGAAGCCAGTTGCGGCTTGAAAAGCTGGAGTCGTTCCTCGGTTGAGGGAACCGGGCGAGGAATCGGCAGGGAGTCGAGAGTCAAATGAGGGGCGACGATATGAGCAGGGTGAATGCACGGCGCTGGGTGCGCGGGCTCCAGGGCCGCACCATCTCGTGGGTGGTCATGGCGATCAGCCTGGTGGCGCTTGCGCTCGGGTTGTCCGGCGGGGTCGCATCGGCCGCGACGCCGTTGACGGGGATGACCTGGGGGACGGCGCAGACCTCGATGGCTCAGGCCGTGTCACCGAACATCACGCCCCAGGCGGTCCAGACTGGACCCATCATCAGCTGTGCGTCCAACGCGGCCATCTTCGACACCGGCTACAACGCCGCCACCGGCGGGATCCTGGCCAACGGGACCCAGGACTCCAACTGGCAGGTGTCCCAGCAATACCCCTTTTCCACGCCGGATACCCTGCCGACCAACCCGACCTACAACCCAGCCATCGTCGGCAACGTCGCCCCCGGTCAGTACTCGGCCAGCCCGTACGGCAACGCCAACTGGATCTCCAGCGCGGACTCCACCCCCAACCAGCCCGGGACGAACAACGTCCCGAAGGTCTACTACTACCAGTATCAGTTCAGCCTGGATGCGGGCGTCGACGCGTCGTCCTTCTCGCTGCTGATGAACTTCCTCGCTGACAACGAGGTCGACGACGTGTTCGTCAACGGGGTGAGCCAGGCGCCGCTGACCACCGGCCTCCCCCAGGCCGGGAGTAGCACCACCCCGGGTGAGTACCTCGGCTACAAGGCCGCCAACGCAGCCGTGACGACACTCAACCACAACTGGCAGACCGGTGAGAACACGATCGTCGTCGAGGTGGTCAGCGACCCGCCACAGCAGGCCTTCGACGCCCAGATCCGACCCAGCGCGCTGTGCCCGGTCTCCCTGAAGGTGACCAAGTCGGTGACCCCCAGCCCCTACGTGCCCGGCCTCCCGCTGACCTACACGGTCAAGGTGAGCAACGGTGGACCCGGAACCGCCACCAGCGCGACGCTGAGCGATCCGCTGCCCACGGCGCTGTCGGGTGGCAAGTTCACCTGGACCTGCGCTGCTACCAACGGCAGCAGCTGCACGCCTTCAGGCACCTCGGGGAGCATCCTCGACCCCAACGCCACCGTCACACCGGGCGGAACCCTCACCTACACGGTCACCGGCACGGTGCCCAAGGGGACCACTGGGACGCTATCCAACACCGCCACCATCGCCCCGCCCAACAACTCCCCAGATCCCGGTTGTCCGGCGGACTGCACCGCTACGGCGACCGACCCGCCGGCCGCGCCGACCGTCTCGCTGACCAAGACGGCAGCGGTGACGCCCAGCGCCGACTCGTCTGCGGTCAAGGTCGGGGACACGATCTCCTACGCCTACACGGTCAAGAACACGGGCAACGTGCCGCTGGAGTCCGTCGCGGTCAACGATCCCACCGCCGGCAAGGTGACCTGTGCCACCGTCGGGTCAGCCGGTCTGGCCGTCGGAGCCTCGGCGTCCTGCTCGGCTAACGCCGCCTACGTCGTCACCCAGGCCGATGTCGACGCCGGCCAGGTCACCGACACCGCGACCGCCACCGGAAACGATGAGGGGGGCAATGTGTCGCCGGCTTCCGCGCCGGCCTCGGTCAGCGTCCCGACCGTCAAGGCCCGGCCCGCCCTGTCACTCGCCAAGACCGCGAACGCCTCCGGCGGCGACTCCAACCCGGCCACGGTGGGGGAGACCATCCAGTACTCCTATGTGGTGAGGAACACCGGGAACGTTGACCTGACGTCCGTCAGCGTCTCTGATCCCACCGCCGGCACCACAACCTGCACCGCGCTCCCGGCCGCCGGGCTGGCGCCCGGGGCGACCGTGAACTGCCGCGCTGACAACGTCAAGACGGTGTCCCAGTCCGACATCGACAACGGCGGTGTCCTCGATACCGCCGACGCCTCCGGGGTCGACCCCTCGGGCACGACGGATTTCTCAGGCCCGGCTCAGGTGTTCGTCCACTCCGCTCCCACGCCCGAGGTGTCGATTCAGAACACCGCCACGGTCTCACCTGCGGGCGATCAATCTGCGGCCAAGCTCGGGGACACCATCCAGGAGTCCTACGTGGTGACCAACATCGGCAACACGACGCTGAGTTCGGTGACCGTCAACGATCCCACCGCGGGAGCGGTGACGTGTGCTGCGCTCCCCTCCGGTGGCCTGGCCCCCGGCGGAACCGTCACCTGCACGGCGAACGCCACCTCGACAGTCACCCAGGCCGACGTGGACGCGGGAAAGATCTCTGACACCGCCACGGCGACCGGCACTGACCTGGCCAACGTGACCTCAGTGTCCTCGAACCCATCGACAGCGACGGTGCGGACGGTCGCGCCGATTGCCTCGGACTCGGTCACGACGACGGGCACCGTCACCCCGGCGGCTGATCAGTCCGGCGCCAAGGTGGGGGACACCATCGCCTACAGCTATGTGGTGACCAACACGGGCAACGTTGATCTGAGCACCGTCCGCGTGATCGACCCGGCCATCGGCACGGTCAACTGTCCCATCCCCGCCGCGCCCGGTCTCGCCCCGGGCAAGAGCGAGACCTGTACGGCGTCCGTGCCCTACAAGGTCACCCAGAGCGACGTCGACAAGGGCAGCGTCAGTGACACCGTGGTGGCAAGTTGCGTCGATGGTGCTGGGCTGGTCTGTTCCACCTCGGCGCCGGCGCAGGCGACCAACCCCACCCAAGCCGCCGCTCCCACGGTCACGATCCAGACTGCCCAGGCGGTCTACCCGGCCGCGGACGCCGGCCAGGTCAAGGTGGGCGACGACATTCTCTACACCTACACGGTCACCAACACCGGGAACGTGACCCTCACCTCAGTGCAGGTCAACGACCCCAACGCCGGTTCGGTCTCCTGCCCGACCCCGGCCTCACCGGGCCTGGCCCCGGGCAAGTCCGAAACCTGCACCGCGAATGCCGCCTACGGGGTGACCCAGCTCGACGTCGATAACGGCAGCGTCGTGGACACCGCGACGGCGACCGGAACCGACACTCAGGCGGTTGTGTCACCGGTCTCGGCGCCCTCGACGGTCACCGAGACCACCCAGGCGGCCACGCCGGGCATCACCCTCCAGGCGATCGCCTCCGCCTCGGGCGGAGACTCCTCCCCGCTCACCGCAGGGGAGACCATTAAGTACTCCTACCTCGTCAACAACACCGGCAATGTCTCCCTGAGCACCGTCGGTCTCACCGACACGGTCACTGAAGCCGGCACCACCACGCCGCTGACGGTGACCTGCCCATCGGCCACACTGGCACCCGGCCAGTCAGAGACCTGCACAGCCAGCAGTCTCTACACGGTCAAGACCAACGGTGACACCGTCACCGATGCCGCCACAGTCACCGGCACCCCCCCGAGTGGAACGACGGTCACGGCGACCTCTGGCCTGACGCTGCCCACGCTGACCCCCGCACCGACGGTGTCGATCGCGACCACCGCCGCCACCCAGAATCCCAATGCCGTCAACGCGGGTGACGTGATCCTCTACAGCTACGTGGTCACCAACACCGGCAACGTCGACGTCCAGACCGTCAGCGTGACCGATCCGACCGCCGGACCGGTGACCTGCGACGCGCTCCCCACCGGTGGCCTCGCCCCGGGCGGAACCGTGAACTGTGCCGCGACGAACCCCTTCAGCGTCACCCAGACCGAGGTTGATAGCGGCGGGGTCACGGACACCGCTACGGCAAGCGGCGTGGACACCGTCGACAACAAGACCTCTCCCAACGCCACGGATTCCGCCACCGTGTACTCAGACCCCACGCCGGTGGTCTCGCTGGTCACCCATGCCACCGTGAGTCCGACGGCGGATCAGAACGGGGTGCAGGTCGGGGACACCATCGCCTACAGCTATGTGGTGACCAACGTCGGCAACGTCGACCTCACGACGCTGAGCGTCGTGGACCCCGCCGTCGGAGCGGTGACCTGCCCGGTTCCGGCCGCACCCGGGTTGGCCCCCGGCGCCTCGGAGACCTGCACGGCAAGCGCTGCGAGGAAGGTCACCCAGGCCGACGTCGACACTGGGTCGATCGTCGACACCGCTACGGCGACCGGGGTTGATCCACAGAGCAACCCGAGCGCGCCGTCGAGTGACACCACAACGGTGAAGGCGGCACCTGCCAACCCGATGGTGTCGATCACCGCCAAGGGCGTGGTCGGTCCGGCCGCTGATCAGAACGCGATCCAGGCCGGGGACGCCGTCCAGTACTCCTTCGTGGTGACCAACACGGGTAACGTCGACCTGACCAGCCTCAGCGTCGTGGACCCGGGCGTGGGCCGTGTCACGTGTCCCACGCCCGCGGCACCCGGGTTGGCTCCGGGCGCCTCTGAGACGTGCGTCGCCACCGCTCCCTACGCGGTCACCCAGAGTGATGTCGACAACGGTGGGGTCGTGGCGAACGCCACCGCCGTCGGAATCGACTCCAGCTTGGTCCCGACGCCCAAGGCCAACGGCAGCAACACGCTGAGCTCCAACCCGGCTCCGAAGGTCAGCATCGTCGCAACCGGAACCGTCGATCCCTCCAGCGACCAGTCTCGGGCTCTGGTCGGTGATCAGATCAACTACTCCTACGTGGTCACCAACACGGGTGACGTCACGCTGGCCTCGGTCGCGGTGTCTGACCCGGCCAACGGCGCGGTCTCCTGCCCGATCCCGGCACCGCCGGGTCTGGCGCCGGGTGCCTCGGAGACGTGCACCGGCGAGGTCCCGCACGTGGTGACCCAGGCCGACGCCAACGCGGGCTCGATCTCCAGCACCGCAACCGCGACCGGCAGCGACACGGGCGGACGGACGTCGGCCACGTCGGGCCCCTCGACCGTGGTCATCACAACCGCTGGCCCCAGC
>CAZZVR010000111.1:0-12446 GCA_964657595.1 Burkholderia sp. PAMC 26561
CCCCTTACTAGCCAGGGTGGCCAAGAGAACCTCCGGCCATCGAGGAGAGCAGGTTGACGACGGGCCGGTGGGTGACCTGGACCCCCTTAGGCTTCCCCGTCGACCCGGACGTGAAGATCACGTACGCCAGGTCCTCCGGGCCCACCTGGCACGCCGGCCTGCTCCCGTCACCGCGAGCCGCCAGGGCCCGGACCTCGCCGGCAGGGATCACCCGGGTCGAGCCCGTCGAGAGTCGGGCCGCGGCCTCCTCCTCCGCCAGCAGGACCGCCGGCGCCGGCGGCAGACCTCCGTGGGGGAGCCGGCCGTCGAGGACCACCAGGTCGCTGCTCCGGGCGACGCCGGCCCGGTAGTCCGCCGGTGTTCTGAGCTTCAGCGTGACGCCGGGGACCGCGGCGAAGGCCTGGGCCAGCGAGCGAGCCTGCGCAGGGGTTCCCACCACGGTCACCGTCGCCGAGCGGGGGATATCGTCGTCCCCGGGCACCGTCACCCACGCCGTGTCATCGACGCTGAGCGCGTCGTCAGAACCGGACAGCGCCAGGCGCATCTGCTTGCCTGCGGGAGCGGGGAACTGGATGTGGGCGCTCGCCCCCGCGCCCACCTCGATCACCTGCGAGCTGCTGGGGTCGCCCGACACCGCCGCCACCACGTGAGCTGCGGCGGGCGTCGAGCCCGTGTTGACCACCGTGGCCACCACCTCACACGCGGCGGGGGCGCCGATCCCGCAGCGGGCGAGCGGGTCGAAGATGCCCAGGTCCGGCTCGGGGGAGCCGGCGACGAGCGTCCTCAGCTCACCCGGACCGGCGCTCACCGCCGGCGGCCTGTCCTGGGGAGCCCGGACCAGGACGATCCGGTCCCGCGGCCCCCTCAGCAGGCCCGAGGCGACCGCCAGCCCGAGCGACAGGTCAGCCGGTGCGTTGTTCGCGCGCCACCGGCTGACCGTCACCGCCGCACGCGCCGGCGATCCGTGGTACACGACCGACGGCGCTCCGTCGGCGAGCACGATCCGGACCGTCGAGCTGGCCGGCACCGACCTGAGCACCCGGTCGACCTCGCGCCGGGCGGCCGCTGCGGCGCCGGGGGCGGTCATCCAGAAGGAGTCGTCGAGCACGATCACCGTGGCAGGTACGGGTGCGGCACCGCTGAGGATCGGCTCGGCCAGCGCGAGCACCAGCAGGATCAGCGCAACCGCCTGGAGGGCGAGGAGCAGCGGCAGGGGCGGCGGGGCCACGCGGCGTCCGCGACCCAGGGCGTCGAGCTCGAACTCGTGCCACAGCAGCAGGCTGGGAACCTCGCGTGCGCGCCCGGCCCGTTGGCGGAGGTGCAGGATGACCAGGGGCGCGAGCAGCGCCAGGCCGGCCAGCGCCCCGCCGGCCAGGAACGTCACCGCAGCTCACCAGCCCCTGAAGGCGAGCTGATTCGCCGTCCCGAAGTAGTTCTGCACGAGATCCTGATCCGGCGACGCCGACGCATTGGACGCCGGCGGGATCACCGAGAAATCGCCGCCGGAGCCGGCGCCCTGCGCCGCCGCGGTCCCGTGGCCGCTGGCGCCATCACCGGCTCCGTTGCCGCTGCTGGTCTGAGAGATCCCCGATCTGCCGGACACGTGACCCGCGCCGGCCGGAGTGTCGCTGGCCTGGAGCGAGAGCGCCGTCCTGCCCGTGCTCGCACCGGCGTAGGGCTTGAGCCCGAGCGCGGCGTAGGGGGTCGCCTGCGCGGTCCCGGCCGACCCGGCGGCAGGGGTTCCACTGTGGCCGTTGCCCTTCTGTGAGCCGGACGAGGCACCGGCGGTCGGACCCGCGGTGGTGCTGGTCTGGGCGGTGTGTCCTCCGGTGGCTCCGGTGGTCGCCCGGGTTCTGGCGGCGCCGGGCTTTCCGCCTTGGGTGGACCCGCTGGCACCCGTCCTGGTGCCGGCGCCCCCCGCTCCGGATCGACCCGCCCCGCTCGGCTTGGCGCCCGCCCCCGCGCTCACGCCTCCGGAGACCGCCAGGCTCGGCTTGCCGGTCTGGCCGCTCACCGTGGCCGTGCCCTTTACGTTGATCGGGGCCCGGCTGCCGGGCGCCCGAGGGGCCTGGACCCCGTAGGCGGCTCGGGCGCCGCCGGTCAGCGGGACCCGCTGGACGCCCGCGCTGCTGGCGGTCTGAGGTGCGGCCGACGTGCGGGTGCTCCGGCCCGAGGCCGGCGTCGTCGTGGAGTGCGCAGCGGTCGTCTGACCCGGGCGCGCGGCGCCGCTCGCTCCCGCGGCCGCGGCACCCGCCGGTCCCGAGATGGCGGACAGCCCGCCGTGCGCGGTCGGGTGACGGGGGACGGCGATGACCAGCCCGAGCGCACACAGAGCCAGGACGAGCCAGGCCCACTCGCCCCGCGCCCGCCGGGTACGCACCCGTACGGTGGCGAAGCTCTCGGCCAGCGTCAGGCGGGCCTCGTCGACGACCATCGCCGCCAGGCTTCCCGCCGGAGTCGGCTCGGCTTGGAGCTCCAAGGCGGTGCCGAGCTGCTCATGCAGACCGAGTGCGTGATCGAGCAGTCGGGCCGTCCGCGCGTCAGTCGTGCGCTGACCCAGGGCGAGTCCAGCGGCGAGCGGTGCCAGGGCGAGCAGCGCGAGCACCCAGAACGGCCGGCTCCCATGGCTCGCGAGGACGATCACCGCTGGGACCAGCGCGATGGCGAGGGCCACCAGGAGAGCGCGGCGCGCCACCACCACCGCGCGCCGGCGCGTCAACTGCGTCGCCCAGCGCGCGAGTCCGGTGGGGATATCCACGCCCCCGGGGGGGCGCCGACCCTTCCCCGCTTGGGCCCGGGGCACCACCTGGGTGACGTCGGAGACGTCGCCGCGCAACCAGCGCCACATCCGGGGGGGCGCGGCAGATGCGTCGGGGACCACCACGTCCGCGATTCAACCAGAGCCCACGGGGCTCAGGTCCGCCTGGGCCGGTGCCGGACAGCCCATGATCAGGCGGACGGAGGCGCGGCGGCGAAGTCCGTCAGCCTGACGTGCACCGTACCGAGGCCGGTCGCCTTAATGACCGCATTCAGGCTGTGGCCCGACCCGGGAGTGGCGGAGACGCTGCCGATCGGCACCCCGAGGAACGAGCCGCCGTTGACCGTGGCGACGCGGTGGGTGCCGTGCCGGGCGAGGTCCGTCAGGTAGAGGACCTCACTCCCGGAGGCTCCGAAGATGCTGAGGATGCCGCTCGGCGCGAGCGGCATACCCGTCTTTACCTTGCGCAGGAAGGTCACCAGCTGCCCGTTGCTGACCGGACCCGAGGCGGCTCCGAGCTGGGCCGCCGCCCGCACGACCATGCTGAACAGTCCGGCCGCGGGACTCGACACCGTCGCATGCGCCGTCGTGGTCCCGGCGCCCGGCACCACGCGGAACGTACCGATGTAGGTCGAGGTGTCGCTCCCCCAGCCGCCCGCGACGGCGGGCGCGCTGGTGGCCGAGGGGGCGGCGGCGGTGGTCGTGCCGGCGGCCACCCCGGCGGCCGGCAGGAGGACGCTCAGCGCCAGCGCGACCGCCAGCGCCAGACAGATCCGGACGTGCCTCACGGCAACCGCTCAGCCGCGGATCGACTCCGCGAGAACGACGGCGGTGCTGAAGATCCCGGCGTTCGTCGTCAGAGCCTGGGTGGTGGTGCTGTCGACCGCGCTCTGAGACACCGCGGACTGCGCGGCGCTGTCCGAGATCGGCTTGAAGCTGACCGGGACCGCGTCCGCCGCCTTCGTCGAGCCGATGTTCAACGTCCCCGTGAGGCTGGCGCCCGTGCTGTGCAGGGTCAGGAGGCCGAGACGATCGGAGCCGAGGTCGGGCGTCCACAGGTCGACCAGCATGTTGTTGCCCTGACGACGGTACTCATACAGCGACGCCACGAAGGAGCTCGGCTGGTTGTCGGTGTAGCGGGTGACCGAGATGGTGCCCATCAGGTAGCCCTCGGTGTTGTAACCCGTGCGGAACGTGCTGGCGATGATCCCGCTGCCGTGGGAGCTGAGCTTGTACCCGCCGATGAACGGCTTGGCCTGCGCGGCGCTGACCTTGTAGATCGGCGGCCGGTTGAGCGCGTCGGCCCCCGTGGTCGCCTGGGCGGCCACCGTCGGGAGCAGCACGGTGGCCCCGACGAGCAGTGCGGTCAGGCGAGCCGCCCGGCTGGCGAGGAGCGATGCTCCCCGCCGCCGGCGACCCTCTGAAGGCTGGGTGTGCGCCACCAGGAACCTACTTCTTGCCGGCCACGCTGGAGACGTACTTGGCGACGTCCGCGATCTGCGTGGTGCTGAGCAGGTGGGTCTTGCCGAAGGCGGGCATCGCCCCGCCACCGTTGATCACCTGATGGGTGACCGTGGCATCGCTCGGCTTCAGCGTGTCCAGGTTCGGACCGGCGTTACCGGCTGACTGGGCATCGGCCAGCACATGGCAGCCACCGCAGTTCTGCACAAACACGGACTTGCCGGCGGTGATCTCGCTCGTCCCGCTGGTGCCGTTCGCCGCAGCCGAGGTGGCGGGCTTGCTGGTGTTCGCCGACGGCGTGGTCGCCGTCTTCGCCTTCCCGGCTGAGATGCCGGCGTGCTGGCCGGCCGTGGCGGCCGCACCCGGCTTGACCTGGCTCATGGTGCCGTTGAGCGAGAACAGCCAGTAGTTGGCGCCGTGGGAAGCACCGGCGAGATCGTTGCCACCGGCGTACTCGGCGACGTACTCGGTCCCGTCGTACTTGAACACCGAGACCGGCGCGTTGGCGCCGGCACCCGTCTGGAAGCTCCAGAGCGTCTTGCCGGTGTTGGCGTCGAGGGCCAGGAGCTTGCCGCTGTTCTGACCGACGAACACGATGCCGCCCGCGGTGTCCACGGTGCCGCTGTAACAGGACTGTGACCACTTGTCGACCCAGGCCACCTTGCCGGTGTTCATGTTGAACGCGGTGACCTCACCGGGGGTGTCGAACCCGGAGATCGCCGTCACCGTGGCGGCCTGCTCGACGTAGGATTTCAGCGCCTCGGGCTTGGCCGGGTCGATGAACGCCTCCGCACTCTGCTGTGAGCACACGTAGTAGTAGTCGTTGGATTCGTCGAAGCTGCTCGGCTCCCAGTTGTCGCCGCCGGCGGCCCCGTTGGGGTTGACGTCGACGGTGCTGCCACCGATGGAGATCGCGTTGCCGTCGAAGTTGGACCCGGCGGTGAAGTCGACCTTGGCCGCTGCCGGGCTCGACGCCTTGGCGGCCGCCTCGAGCTCGGTGACCATGGCGGGCGTCGCCGTCTGGGGGCTGAACACCAGCGGGGACATCGGCTGGGTCGGCCACGTCTTCTCAGCCGTGTTCTGGACGACCGGCTTTTCCGGGGTCGGATACAGCGGCTTGCCGGTGTTGCGGTTCAGCACGTAGAGCATGCCGTCCTTGCTCGGCTCGCCGATGGCCGGCTCGGTCTTGCCGTTGACCTTCGGGTTGAACAGCACGGTCTCACTCGTGGCGTCGTAATCCCAGAGGTCGTGGTGGACCTCCTGGTAGTACCACTTGAGCTTGCCGGTGGTCGCATTCAACGCGATGATCGACGCGGCGTAAAGGTTCTCGCCGGCGCGCAGGCGTCCGTCGAAGTCGGGGGACGCGTTGGAGGTGGAGTAGTAGATCGTGTTGGTGGACCGATCGACCGTCGGGGCGTTCCAGTCGCTGGCGCCGCCGGTGAGGGCGGAGTTGCCCGCCCAGGTGTTGCCGCCGGGCTGACCCTTGGACGCGGTGTTGTAGAACTTCCACACCTGCTTGCCGGTCTTGGCGTCATAGGCCTGCATCGATCCACGGATCTGGTATTCGCCGCCGGTCACACCGGCGTAGACGAGCCCGTTGTAGTAGGTGATCGGCATGGTGATGGTGTTCTTGGTCTTGGCGCTGCCGAGATTGGTGGTCCAGACGACCTTGCCGGTCTTCTCATTCAGCGCAACCAGGTTGCTGTCGATCTGGCCGAGGAAGACCATGCCGTCGCCGATGCCCACGCCGCGGTTGTCCCAACCGCAGCAGACCGCGGAGGAATCAGACAGCGGGATCGCCGGCTGGGGTGCGTAGTGCCACAGCAGCGCGCCGCTCTTGACGCTGTAGGCGAAGACGTTGTCGGAGCCGGTGGAGATGTACATCACACCGTTGTTCTCGATGGTCTGGCCCTCAGCCGAGTAGATCGGCGTGTTGGCGGTGCCCAGGTTCTTCTCCCAGACGCCCTTCAGGTTCGCGACGTTGCTGGTGTTGATGGCATTCAGCGGTGAGTAGTTCTCGTGGGTGAGCGAGCCGCCCACCGAGAGCCAGCTGTCGCCGGGCTTGTCCTCGGCGGTGAAGTCGCCATTGTCGGAGATGCCGGTCGACACGCTGGTGCCGTTCGAGGAGCCGTTCGACGAGCTGCCCCCTGAGGTCGTGGGACTGGCGCCCACCGTGACCGTCTTGCCGTTGATCACGTAGTGCCCGACCAGCACACCTGCGCCGATCAACACGACCAGCGCCACGAGCAGGGTGGCAAATCCGCTCGCGACCCAGATCAGGGTCCACTTCTTATCGTCGTCCATTACAACCTCTCTCCTCAAGCGATGCGACACTCAGCCGTCTTGGACTCAAGTCCAGATCGGCCCACCCGAAACTTACCAAACTCTAAGATTGTCTGCGCAATCAACAGGCGGCCTTAATATGTCCCCGGGGTCCGGGAACCCACCTCAGATCCGGCGCGGCAGGGCGAAGACGTAGAGCTCACCGCCGTTGGCGGCCAATCCCCCACCCGTGCCTGGAGCCGAGGAGCCACCGGCGGCCACCGCGATGTACTCGCGTCCAGCGATCGCGTAGCTGAACGGGGCCGAACCGAAGCGCAGACCGGTGCGGAACCGCCAGAGAATCGCACCGGTGCCCGCGTCGCAGGCATAGAGGTAGCCGTCGTCATCGCCGGTGAGGACGAGCCCGCCGGCGGTCGCGAGCACCCCGCCGCGGGCCGGTTGGGGCAGACGGATGCGCCAGGCGAGGTGGCCGGTCTGAGGATCGACCGCGGCCAGCACGCCGGAGGCCCCGGGCAGGGCCGTCACGGTGCCACCGAGGCCGTCCACCCCGGCGCCGGGAGATGTGGATCGGTAGCGCGCACATGCCTGAGACGCGGCGACGTAGAGGAGATGGGTGCGTGCGCTGTAGGCCGAGGGTCCGTAGGCGATGCCGCCGAAGTCCCCCGGGCACACCACGACGCCCCGCGCCGTCGGCGTGCGGTGCGGGTCCGAGTAGGGCATGAGCGATCGGGAGCGGGTCAGCAGCGCACCGGTGTGGGCGTTGAGGACGTAGACGAAACCCGCCTTGCTGGCGTCCGCGACCGCGGGGATGGCGCGACCGCCGCGCCGGAGCGTGAGCAGCAGCGGCGACTGGTCGGTGTCGTAGTCCCACGCATCTCCGCAGATCGCGCTGTAGCCCCACTTCAGGTGTCCGGTGCGGGCGTCGAGCGCGACGGTGGCATCGGTCCAGCGGTTACAGCCGGTGCGCGTCGAGGGGCTCAGGGCCGGGGTCGGGTCGCCGGTCGCGGCGTAGACGGTGGCGCTCGCCGCGTCGACGACCGGTGGCATCCACACATCCCCCCCGGCGGCGCCGGCGCTGTGGGATCGCCAGCCGCGTCCGGCCGGCGGGATGACCGAGGTTCGCCACAGCCGCGCGCCGGTCGCCGCCCGGTAGGCGGCGACGAAGCCGCCCAGCGTCGAGTCGCCGGCCGGGCCGCCGATGATGATCTCGCCCCGCCAGTAGACCCCCGGTGAGTCCTCGGCCGCGCCGGCCGCGGGGTCCCCGACCCGGGCGTCCCACAGCAGCCCTCCCGACCGGGCGTCGAGCGCGATCAACTGGTCATCCCAGGTGACCGCGTACACCCGACCGCCCGCGACGGTCACGCCGCGGTTGACCGGCTGGACCGAGAGTGCGCTCGGGTCGCCGAGGAAGTCCACCTGCGGCGTGTAGGTCCACCGCACCCGGCCGGTGGTCGCCGCCACGGCCACCACCTCGTCGGTGTTCGTCGTGTAGTACATCGTGTCGCCGACGACGACGGGGAACGTCTCCCAGCCGAACTGCTCGGGACCTTCCGCGCGGCGCCAGGCCACGGACAGACGGCCGACGTTGGCCGGGGTGATCTGCGTCGGGGTCCCGTCGTGGGTGTTCTGGGGGTTGCCGCCCCACTGGGCCCAGTCCGCGCCGGCCGACGCTGAGGCCGACGTCGACGTCGACGCGCGGTGCGCCGACTCCCCACAGCCCGCCAGACCGCTGGCGGCGGTGAGCAGCAACGCGGCCGCCGCCATGCAGCGTCTCACTGCGACAGTCGGGTGCCGCCGAGCTTGAGCACCACGAGCTTGGCGCCGATCTTGCCGAGGTGCGATGAGGCGGTCGACGCGGAGCCGCCGAGGGCCACGGCCACATATTCGACCCCGTTGACCGTGTAGACGATCGGGGCGGAGCCGAAGGCGAGCCCGAGGTGGCCCTCCCAGACCGTCCTACCGGTGCGGGCGTTCATCGCGTAGAGGACACCATGCTGGTCACCGGTGAACACGAGGTTGCTCCCGGTCGCCACGGCCCCGCCGATCATCGGCGTCGACATCGTCCGCTTCCACAGGAGCCGGCCCGTGTTGAGGTTGACCGCGTCGAAGGTGCCGTTGAGCGTCTCACCGTCCGGGGTGAAGCGGACACCGCCGAAGCGCTTCTCGCCGGTGGACGCCATCGGCTCGACCTTGAGGATCTGGCAGATGTTGACTCCCGAGACGTACACCGCGTTGACCTGCGGGTCGAGCGCCATGGGGCTGTAGGGGGAGCCACCCACCGCGCCCGGGCAGACGAGGGTGCCCTGGCTGGTGGGCACCTTCCTCGGGTTGTCGACCTTCACGTAGGCGACCGGCGTGAACACCGGCTTGCCGGTCTGCGCGTTGAGGGTGTAGACGTGCCCGTCCTTGCCGGCCTCGGAGACGGCCGGAATCGTCCGGGACCCCGACTTGGCGGTGACCAGCATCACCGGCGAGGCGGCGCCGTAGTTCCACACGTCGTGGGGCACCTCCTGGTAGTGCCAGACCAGCTTGCCGGTGTGGACGTTGAGCGCCACGATGGTGTCGGTGTAGAGGTCGGCGCCCGCGCGCTGGGCACCGTAGATGGCCGGTGCCGGAGTGCTCGTGCCCGCGTAGACCAGACCGGTGCGGGCGTCGACCGTTGGGGGCATGTAGACCCCGCCACCACCACCGTCGCTCGGGACCCACCCGTGGCCGGCCGCCGGGACGGTGTAGAAGCGCCACACCAGCTTGCCGGTGCGCTGGCTGTAGGCGGAGATGAAGCCGCGGATCCCCTGCTGGGAGCCGGAGATGCCCACGATGACCAGCCCGTCGTACACCGTGGGCGCCATGGTCTCATAAGCCCCTGAACGTGGATCGGCCACGCTGGAGGACCACTCCTCCTCCCCGGTGACCGAGCTGAGGGACTGCAGGCGGTCATCGAAGGTCAGCTCGAACACCCGGCCGTTGGACACGGCGACGCCGCGGTTGGTGGTGACGCCGTACCCGCCGATGCCGGTGGACTGGGAGAAGTCGACCTGGGGCGCGTACTGCCAGAGCTTGCGACCGCTCACGGCGTCATAGGCCTGAACCTCGTCGCTGCTGGTGGTGATGTACAGCGTGCGACCGACCACCAGGGGATAGGACTCGTCGAGGTACTGGTCCGGACCCAGGCTCGTGCTCCAGGCGACGCCGAGCCGGCCGACGCTGGCGGCATCGATCTGGGTCTGGGGGGCGTAGAACGTCGCGGCCTGGTCGCGCCCGAACACCGGCCAGTCCTGGTAGCTGGGCGTCGCGTCACTCGTGGTGGTGGTCGTATGACCCCCGCCGCCACAGGCCGCCACCGCGACCACCGTGGCGAGCGCGGCCGCCAGCGCAACGCCGCGCCGTGACCACCACCTCGTCCTCGCGCCAGCGCTCCACATCGTCCCAGGCTCTCCTCTCAGCGCGCCCTTCAGACGTGACGCGAACCACGGGGCAAGTGTACGATGGCGCCCCATGAAGGCGCTGGCGCAGCTACGGATCACCGGCGGCCTGGCGCTGCTCGTCGCCACGGCGCTGCTGGTCGCCGGCTGTGGCGGATCCAAGACCCTGTCGCACACGGCCCTCGTCACGCGAGCCAACGCCGCCTGTCAGACGGCCAACTCCGCGGTGAGCAAGCTCGGGGCTCCGACGGCGTCGCTGTCCGCGCTCACCGGGTACGCGGGCAAGGTCCTCCCCATCTCCCAGCAGCTCGTCACCCGGCTGTCGGCGCTGAAGCCCGCCTCCAGCGATCAGAAGTCGCTGGACAAGCTCGTCGCCGCACTGAAGAACGGCAACCGGGGACTGCAGATGATGAAGACGGCGACGTCAACGGCGCAGACCAACGCGGCCAGCCAGATCATCGTCGCCAAGTCCGTCCCCAGTGCCGCGAACGCGCTGGGTGCCGCGACCTGCGCGGCCTCACCGTCCGCCTGAGGTCGGCTGAGCGTCAGACGCGCTGGATCTGCAGCATCGAGGTCGTCCCCGGACGCCCCGACGGCAGACCCGCGGTGATGGCGATGCGCGACCCCGGCTTGACCCAGCCGAGCTCGACGACGCGCCGGCAGGCGTCCGCGATCAAGCTCTCGGTCACCTCGTGGCGGCGCATGCTGGCCGCCTCGACGCCCCACATCAGCCCGCACCGGCGCACGGTCTCGCGTCCGGGCGACAGGGCGTAGATCGGCACGCTCGGGCGGTGGGCGGAGACCAGGCGGGCCGAGCGGCCGCTGAGCGTCGGCGTGACGATCGCGTCCAGGGACAACTCCCGCGCGGCCTGGCAGGCGGAGTAGGCCACGGTGTAGGCCGGGTCGCGAGCGTCGCGGCGCACGCGCTTCTCCAGCCAGTTGGCGTAGGGCAGCTCGCGCTCGGTGCGCTCGGCGATCGAGGCGAGCATCGCCACCGACTCCACCGGGTACTGACCCACGGCGCTCTCCTGGGAGAGCATGACCGCGTCGGTCCCGTCGTAGATCGCATTGGCCACATCGGTCGCCTCGGCGCGCGTGGGACGCGAAGCGCGCACCATCGAGTCGAGCATCTGGGTGGCGGTGATCGCCGGGCGAGCCAGCTGGCCCGCCAGACGCAGCAGCTTCTTCTGGGCGCCGGGCACGTCCTCGATCGGCAGCTCGATGCCGAGGTCGCCGCGGGCGACCATCACACAGTCGGCGGCGCGGATGATGTCCTCGGCGGCGTCGACCGCCTGGGGCTTCTCGATCTTGGCGATCAGGGGCAGGCGGGTGTGGTTGCGCACGGTCTCCACGTCGTCGGCGGAGCGCACGAAGGACAGCGCGACCAGATCGACGCCGATCGACTCACCGAAGGCGAGCATCTCGAGGTCCTCGGCGGGCACGGCTTGCAGACCGCGGGTCGAGCCGGGAATGTTCAGGCCCTGGCGGGAGGCGACGCTGCCGGGTACCTCGACCTCGCAGTCGACCTCGCGTTCCCCCTGGCGGACGGCTTTGACCCGGAGGCGGATCGCGCCGTCGGCGAGGTAGATGACGTCGTCCGGGTCGACCGCGTCGGCCAGGCCGGCCCAGGTGACCGACATGCGGCGTTCATCGCCCTCCTCGGAGGAACCCGCGATCAGCGTCAGCGTCTGGCCGCCCTTCATCTCCGCCAGACCGCCCTTGAGCATGCCGACCCGCAGTTTGGGACCGGGCAGGTCCTGGAGGATGGCCACCGGTCGGCCCGCTCGCGAGGACGCGTTGCGGATCAACTCGACGTTGGCCGAGTGCGAATCGCGGTCACCGTGGGAGAAGTTCAGCCGGGCGACGTCGAGGCCGGCCTCGACCATGCGGGCCAGCACATCGGGGTCAGCGGAAGCGGGGCCGATCGTCGCGACGATCTTGGTGCGGCGCATCTAGCGGTTCTCTCTCATCCGCGGTCCAACTTATCGCCTCAACCGTAAACAAGTCGTTGAGATCTCAGACCGTCACGGGCACCTGCCCCGGCTGCGTCGGTAGATCGCCTCGGCTCCCGCCACCACCTGCGGCTTCAGAGGCGCGCTGCCCTGGTTTCCGATCCACAGCGTGCAGCGACCCTCCGTCCAGTAGAGGTTCGATCCCACGCCTCCCCCATCGGCGACCAGCACCCCGTGGGAGTTGGGGAGCCCGGCGATCGTGAAGCCCGCCGCCGCGCTGCCGCCCGCGGCGGACTGGCGGGCATCGTTGACGGCCTCTCGACGGGCACCCCGGGCGGTGGTGAACTGCTCGACGAAGTTCGCGCCATCCAGGTTGGCACCGCCGATGTTCTCCTGGGCCGCCGCGACGAAGCCCTCGGACCGCAGCACACGGGCGTCGGCCGCGGTCAACAGGGTGAAGTCGACCCAGCCCTTCAGCGTGGAGAAGGTCCCACCGCCGGGCGCGGGGGGAAACCCGGGCTCCTCTCCGGCACGGAGGAGGAAGCGCGCCAGACCGGTCCGCGCCGCGCC
>CAZZVR010000112.1:0-12332 GCA_964657595.1 Burkholderia sp. PAMC 26561
TCACCGGCGCGGTCAGGCTGCGCTGCATGAGCCCGAGCCAGTTGCGGTAGCCGAGCACCTTGTCCGCGGCGTCGACGGCGGCGACGGAGTCCTCCAGGTCCATGATCGCGGTGACCGCCGACTCGAGCACGATGTCGGAGATGCCGGCGGCGTCCCCCGACCCGATCTCCGAGCTGGCGTCGATGACGATCTCCACGTGCAGGCCGTGGTGGCGCAGCAGGATGGCGCTCGGCGCCTCCGGGGCGCCCTGGTAGCCGACGAACTGGGAGGGGACCGCCAGCCCGCTGACCCGCCCGCCGGGCCGGACGCTCAACTGGGCGTCAACCACCTCATAGCCCTGTGCGTCGGCGTGTTTTCCCTCGGCGAGCGGGAAGAAGTCGTCGAGGAAGTTGCGCCCGCGGGTGATCACCGCGGCGCCGCGCACCGGGTTGTAGGCACCGGCGCGCTCACGGCCGTCGGCCTCGGCGATCACGTCGGTGCCGTACATCGCGTCATACAGCGAGCCCCAGCGCGCATTGGCGGCGTTGGTGACGAAGCGCGCGTTGAGCAGCGGCACCACGAGCTGGGGACCGGCCACCGCGGCGATCTCGTCGTCGACGCCGCTGGTGGTGATGGTGAAGTCCTTGGGCTCGGGCTCGAGATAGCCCAGCGCGGTGAGGAAGGCCAGGTACTCCTCCGGCGAGTGCAGCATGCCGGCGACCTCGTGCCCGTCGAGGTGGGCCTGGAGCTCGTCGCGGCGGCGCAGGGCGACGCGCACCCGGGGACCCATCTCGGTGATCAGCGCTTGGGCTCCGGCCCAGAACGTGGCCTCATCCACCCCGGATCCCGGCAGCGCCTCGTCCCGGACGAACGCGATCAGCTCGTCGTCGACGTCGAGATTTCCCACTGTGGTGCGCGTGCTCATATCTGTGAAGCTCCTGCGAGGTTGTCCTGATACGCCCGATCCATCAGCTGCACAGTGTGGAGCACGGGGATCTCATGCCCCAGCTCACGCAGGTGCAGCGACACCTGGGTCATGCAGCCGATGTTCCCGGTGGCGATCAGCGTCGCGCCGGTGGCCAGCAGGTTCCGGGCCTTGCGCTCGCCGAGCTCGGCGGCGATGTCCGGGCGCTCGATGTTGTAGGTGCCCGCCGAGCCACAGCACAGCTCCCACTCGGCCGGTTCGACCAGCTCGACCCCGGCGATCGACTCGATCAGCCGCCGCGGGGCGGAGCGCACGCCCTGGGCGTGGGCGAGGTGACAGGCGTCGTGGTAGGCGACGCGGAGGGGTGCGGTGAGGGCCGGCTGTGGGCCGGCCCACCCCAGCTCGGTGAGGAACACGCTGACGTCGCTGACCCGCGCGGCGAACGCCTCGGCGGCCGCCTGCTCGGGCTCCCCGGCGAACAGCAGGCCGTACTCGTGCATCCCCGAACCGCAGCCGGCGGCGTTGGTGATCACCGCGTCGACGTCGAGTCCGTCGCCCAGGACGTCGAGGTTGCGTCGCGCGGTGGCGCGTGCCCGGTCAAAGGCGCCGGTGTGCATGGCCAGGGAGCCACAGCAGGCCTGGCCGCGGGGGATGACCGTCTCGACCCCGTTGGCCGCCAGCACGCGCAGGGTGGCCCAGTTGATGTCGGGGGCCAGCACCTGCTGGGCACAGCCGGCCAGCAGCGCCACCCGCGCCCGGCGCGGGCCGACCGCCGGCCAGAACTCCGGCAGCGGATGGGCCCGGGGCAGCGTGTCGGGCAGCAGGCGCAGCATCGGGGCCAGGGCGGCGGGCATCAGCCCGGCCAGGGCCTTGGCCGGGCGCCCCAGGGTGGCCGCGGCGCGGAAGCGCCGGGGGTGGGGCAGCGTGGCCAGGGTCAGCTCGCGCTGGAGCCGCGAGGCGGGCGCACGCGGGCGGACCGGCTCGACGTGGGCGCGGAAGCCGGTGATGAGATCCCCGTACTGCACCCCGGACGGACAGGCGGTGACACAGGCTTGGCAGCCGAGGCAGTTGTCCAGGTAGGGCAGCGCGCCGTCGAGCTCGATGTCACCCTCGAGCACCTGCTTCATGAGGAAGATGCGCCCGCGCGGGGAGTCCATCTCCTCCCCCTCGGTCACGTAGGTCGGGCAGCTGGGCAGGCAGAAGCCGCAGTGCACGCAGGCGTCGATCGGGGCGCTGAGCGCCGGACCGAGCGGGCCGAGGGACGCGACATCGATCTCATGCTGCATAGCTAGAACTCCAGGAAGCGGTGGTCAGGATCGAGGGCCTGGGCGATGCGCGCACCGAACGCGCCGCCCCCGGCTCCGCCGAGCAGCGGCGAGGTCCCGGGCGCACCGTTGAGCCGCATCCCGCGCAGGCCGAGCTTGGTCAGGCGCCGCTCGAGCAGCTCGAGGGGGCGCTCACGCGGCCAGGCGATCCAGGCCAGGTTGGCCCCGAGACTCAGCCGGGCCGTCCCGGGGATCGCCCGCAGGGTGTCGAGCAGCAACCGGGCCTTCTCCACCCCCAGGCCCACGCGGATCACCTCCGCCTCAGGCGCCACCCAGTCAAAGCCGGCGGCGGCGTCCCACTGCGCCCGGTCGGCGTCAGCGTCGAGGCGCTCGAACGGCACGCCGACGATCGCGCCACAGCGCTGCGCGCGGGCGTCGAGGCCCGCGGGGTCACCGCCGAGGCGCACGAGCAGGGTGCCCTCCGGGGTGAGGTCGAGCGCGTCACAGGACAGCGGCCCACGCGCCAGCGCGCTCATCCGGGCCAGCGCCGGCTCGGGGTCAGGGAAGGCAAAGGCCAGGGTGGTGGTGGCCCGCGGGGCCGGGAACACCTTGAAGGACAGGCGCACCATCACCCCGAGGCGCCCGAGGGAGCCGACCATCAGCTTGGGCAGGTCAAAGCCCGCGGCGTTCTTGACCACCCGGCCGCCCCCGGAGACGAGCCGGCCGGTGCCGTCGACGAGCTGGGCGCCGATGACGAAGTCGCGCACCCCGCCGTGGCGGAAGGCGTTGGCCCCCGAGGTACCGGCTGCCACCACGCCGGCGAGGGTCGCCCCGGCGTCCGCCAACGGCGGGTCAAAGGGCAGGTACTGGCCGTGCTGGGCCAGCGCGGCCGCCACCTCGCGCACCGGGGTGGCGGCCTGGGCGGTGAAGGTCAGCTCGGCCGGGTCGTAGTCGACGATGCCGCTGAGGCGCGACACGTCAAGGTGAGTCAGCGTGTCATCGGCGCTCCCCCAGAGCGCCGGCTTGGTCCCTCCCGAGACGGGGACGATCCGCGTCGCGGCGCGGACCGCCGCCTGGACGTCCTCGACGCTGTCAGCGTGACTGAGCATGCACGGGGGTGAGCATCTTGCCGGGGTTGGCGAGCGCGTCGGGATCCACGGCGAGGGCGAGCTCGCTCATCAGATCGAGGTCATCGGGGCTGAACATCAGCGCCAGGTAGTCGCGCTTCTCGACCCCCACCCCGTGCTCGCCGGTGATCGAGCCCCCCAGCGCCACGCACATGGCGAGGATCTCCCCGGCCAGCGCCTCGGCCGCCTCGACCGCACCGGCCTGGGCGCCGTCGAAGAGGATCAGCGGGTGCAGGTTGCCGTCCCCGGCGTGGAACACGTTGGCCACGCGGATGCCCGCGGCGGCGCTGAGGCGCTGGACCTCGGTGAGGGCCTCCCCCAGCCGGGTGCGCGGGACCACCCCGTCCTGGACGATGAAGTCCGGAGCCAGCCAGCCCACCGCGGAGAAGGCGCTCTTGCGGCCCTTCCAGATGAGCGCCCGCGCGTCAGCATCCTCGGTGGAGAACACCGAGGAGGCCCCCGAATCGGCGAGCAGCGCGTCGAGGGCGACCGCGTCGGCGGCCACCACCTCGTGTTCGCCCTCGAGCTCGACGATGAGCAGCGCGGCCGCCGGGGGATAGTTCGGCTTGACCGACGCCTCGGCCGCCTCCATGGCCAGCGCGTCCATGATCTCCATGGCCACCGGCAGCAGCCCCGCGGCGACGATCGCCGCCACCGCATCCCCGGCGGCTTCCAGGCTGTCGTAGGCGACGAGGAAGGTGCGCTTGGCCTCCTGTACGGGAACGAGGCGCAGGGTCACCTCCAGGGCGATGCCGAAGCGCCCCTCCGAGCCACAGAACATGCCCGTCCAGTCGGGACCGACCCCCTCGGTCGACTCGCCGCCGAGCGTGGCCACCTCCCCGTCGGGCAGGACCACGCGCATGCCGATCACGTGGTTGGAGGTCATGCCGTGCTTGAGGCAGTGCGCGCCGCCGGAGTTGAAGGCGAGGTTGCCGCCGATCGAGCAGATCTGCTGGCTGGAGGGATCGGGCGCGTACTCCAAGCCCGCGTTGGCCGCGGCCCGGCTGACGTCGAGGTTGATGATGCCCGGCTCGACCACGGCGATGCGCGCGTCGGGATCGAGCTTGAGCACCCGGTTGAGGCGGTTGAGCGCGATGACGATCCCGTCGCTCACCGGCAGGGACCCGCCCGACAGCGACGTGCCGCTGCCCCGGGCCACGAACGGGGTGCCCGTGGCGTGACAGGCGCGCACGGTGGCGATCACCTCATCGCCGGACTCGGCCACCACGACGGCGCGCGGCGTCGCGTTGAAGGCGGTCAGCCCGTCGGAGGTGTAGGCGGCCACCGCGGCCGGCGTGGTCAGCAGGCGCTTGCCCAGGCCGAGCTCCGACAGCGCCGCGACGATCTCCATCAGCCCTGGTCTATCACCTGACGCGCGACCCGGGGTGGGCGAAGTACTCCGCCTCGGCCTCCCCGAGCGGGGTGGCCGGCGGGTCGCCATAGAGGTACTCGGCGGCGATCGCCCCCCAGTCGGCCTCGGCGCGCAGCTGGCCGAGCACAGCGCCGACGATCGTGTGCATGCGGCGGATGAGGACCGTCTCGGGCGGCAGGGTGAAGGCACCGAACTGGTCCTTGACCGCGTCGCGGCGTGCCTCGTCGAGGCGGGGACGCTCCCGGTCGCGTCCACCAAACTCCCCGTCGAAGCGGCGCACGCCCGGCACCGCGTACCAGCGGGTGGCGTGGGTGAGCAGCTCGAGCGCGAGCTCGGGCTCGACGCGCGGCGCGCCCGCGGCGGTCAGGTAGCCGCCGCTCACCAGCGCCGCCTTGAGCGCGGGGGCGTCGCCGTCGCGCACCGCGTGGGCGGTGGCCGCCTCGGCGTCCCGGCGGGTGAGGCTGACGTCACGCAGCAGGCCGAAATCGAGGAAGCCGACGCGGCCGTCAGGCTGGAGCAGCTGGTTGCCGGGGTGGGGATCCCCCAGGGCGATGCGGTCGCGGTAGAGCAGACCGAAGAAGAAGCGGAAGGTGATCTCGGCGTAGCGGTCACGCTGAGCCTCATCCAGGCGGCGTACCGTCTCGAACCGCTCACCGGCGATGTAGTCGGTCACCAGCACCCGGCGGGTCGACAGCTCGGTGTCCACCGACGGGATGGTGATGAACGGGTGTCCCCGGCGCAGACGCGCGATGCGGCGCTGATTCTGAGCCTCGAGCTCGTAATCGAGCTCCTCCACGATCCGCTCGCGCAGCTCCTCGGCCAGGGCCCGCCCGTCGAGGCTGGGGGCCAGGCGCTTGACCAGGGGCAGCAGCAGCATGGCGTTGCGCATGTCGGTGTCGACCGCCTCGGCGACCCCCGGGTACTGGACCTTGACGACGACGTCGCGCCCGTCGCGGGTGGTGGCCCGGTAGACCTGGCCGATCGACGCGGCGGCGAAGGCCTGCTCGTCGAAGGCGGAGAACACCTGGCTGAGCGGTCCCCCCAGCTCCTTGACCATGAGCTTCTCCAGCTTGGCGAAGGGCACCGGCGGGATGTCGTCGCGCAGCGCGGCGAGCTTGGCCTGCAGGGCGCTGCGCTCCTCCTCCGGCAACCCGTCGAAGTCGACCATGGACAGGACCTGACCGACCTTCATCGCCGCCCCGCGCATCTGACCGAGGGAGTCGACGAGCTGGTTGACCAGCGCGGCGGTGCGCTCGGTCTGGGCTTCGGCGGCGCGCTCGGGCGAGCGCACCCGGTTGGCGGTGCGCATGCCGGCCCAGAGCAGCCCCTGCCCGGTCACCAGCCCGCCCACCCGGGCGGTGCGGGCGATGCGTCCGGTGGGCAGGCGGCCCGCCTCGGGGGCCGGCTCCGGGGCCTGGGGCTCAGCTTCGGGGCTCATCCCTTGAGCAGTCAAGCAGCCGACCACCTCCGGTTGATGAAGAGCTTTCAGAGGATGCGGGCGAGGAACCGCTGGGTCTCGGGCTCGCGCGGGGCGACGAGCAGGTGCTCAGGCGGTCCCTGTTCGAGGATGCGCCCCTCCGACAGGAAGCACACCTGGTCGGCCACCTCGCGCGCGAAGCCCATCTCATGGGTGGCCAGGATCATCGTCATCCCCTCGGTCTTGAGCTCGCGGATGACGCTGAGCACCTCGCCGACCAGCTCGGGGTCCAGGGCGCTGGTCACCTCATCCAGCAGCAGGGCCCGCGGCCGGGTGAGCAGCGCGCGGACGATGGCCACCCGCTGCTGCTGGCCGCCGGACAGGCGCTCGGGATACTCGCGCTCGCGTCCGGCCAGGCCGAACCGGGCCAGGAGTCGGCGCCCTTCCTCGGCGGCCTCATGGGCCGCCATCATCTGGGCCTTGCGGGCCCCCAGCGTGACGTTGTCGAGCACCCGCATGTGCGGGAACAGGTTGTAGGCCTGGAAGACCATCCCGAGCCGGCGGCGGTGGCGCACCGGGTCGTCGCCCGGGACGGTGATCGGCTCACCGTCGAGCAGGATGTCGCCGTCGTCGATCTCCTCCAGCAGGTCGATGCAGCGCAGCAGCGTCGACTTGCCCGAGCCCGACGCGCCGATCAGCGCCACCGCCTCGTGCTCCCCCACGCTCAGGTCGATGCCGCCGAGCACCTGGTGCTCGCCGTAGGCCTTGGTCACCCCGCGCAGCTCGAGCACCGCGCTCACAGGGCGATCACCCCCGACTGCTGGGCGATCCGGCGATCCTGGATGAGGTCGAGGATGCGGGTGAGCGGGATGGTCACGCACAGGTACAGCAGGGCGGCGCCGAGCAGCGGCGTGTAGTTGAAGTCCTGGGCGGCGAAGATCTGGGCGACCCGGAACGCCTCCTGGGGACCGATCACCGAGACCAGCGCGACGTCCTTCTGCAGGGAGATGAAGTCATTCAGCAGCGGCGGCACGACGCGGCGCACCGCCTGGGGCACGATCACGTAGCGCAGCGCCTGGGTCGGCTTGAGCCCGAGCGCGAGCGCGGCCGAGCCCTGGCTGGGGTTGATCGAGCGGATGCCGGCGCGGAACACCTCGGCGACGTAGGCGGAGTAGGAGAGCGTGAGGCCGATCCCGCCGAGGGTGTAGGCGCCGGTCGGCAGCCCGCTCAGGTTGAGCGCCGGGATGCCGAAGCCGATCAGGTAGACCACGAGGATCGTCGGGATGCCGCGGAACAGGTCGACGTAGACGATGCAGATGAGCCGCAGGGGGAACAGCGCCGGGGCGCGGGTGGTGCGGATGAGCGCGATGGCCAGGCCGAGGATGAGCACCGCCACCTCGACGATGAGGAACAGCCGCACATCACCCCAGAACCCCGACAGGATGGGACCGAAGCTCTGGCCGAAGGCGTGGCTGGAGAAGAAGGTGCGCCGCACCGAGGGCCAGCCGGGGCTGGTCAGCAGCAGCGCGGCGAGCGCGCCGAGCACGACGACGGTGGAGAGCGTGGCGATCAGGGCACCACGGCGCGTGCGCCGACGCCGGGCCGCCCGGCGGTCCGCGGCGCTCGTCACGGTGGGGGTCTCGGAGCTCAGGGGGCCGCTCGGCTCGGCGGGCTAGGGCTTGAGCACCGGCACGCTGGAGGCCGAGGCGATCCAGCGGCGGTCCAGCCGGCTCAGGGTGCCGTTGGCGCTCAACGCGCTGACCGCCTTGTCCACGCACGGGGTCAGCTTGGAGCCCTTGCCGAGCAGCAGCCCCCACTTGTCCCCGCCGGCGGCGTTGAACTGGCCGGCGATCGTCGAGTCCTTGGTCTCCCCCGAGGTGAGCTCAAACGCGGTGGCCAGGTCGACCACCACGGCGTTGACGCGATGGATGTTGAAGGCGCTGACCACGTCGTTGGAGGTGTTGAACACGTCGGGTTTGGTGGTCGGGTCGATCTGGGAGTCCACCGCCTGGAGACTGGTGCTGCCGAGCTGCACGCCGAGCTTGGCCGACTTGAACGCGGCCAGGCCGGTGGCCTGGGCGAGCGACGAGCCCTTGGCCACGATGATCCCCTGGGGGTTGGTGTAGTAGGGGGTGGAGAAGTCCACCGCCCCCTCACGCGCCTGGGTGATGGAGATCTCGTTAATGTCGAAGTCAAAGCTCTTGGGACCGGGCGCATAGGAGGAGTCAAAGGGCTCCACCACCCACTTGACCTCCGACGCGCTGAAGCCGAGCTGCTTGGCCACCGCGTAGGCGACCGCGCTCTCGAAGCCCTTGCCGTTGGACGGCGTGTTGTCCTCGAAATAGGGCGGATAGGCGGGTGAGTCAGTGGCCAGGGTCAGCTGGCCGGCATGCACCAGCGCCAGGTCGGCCTTGGCACAGGAGGTGGGGGCGCTGGAGGACGCGGTGCTCTTGGGGCTGCCACAGGCACCGAGCGCGAGCGCGGCGGCGAGGGCGGCGATCACCGGGGGAAGTGAGAGCGTGGGGCGCACGGGCGCGGAATATAACCCGGGGGCCGGTCGGGGCCGTCGGGGCCGAGAGGGCGCGTGGCTCTTCGAGCGCGCGGGTCTAGTCGGCGGGGGCGCCGGGCGTGGCGACGACGCCCGGGGCGTCGTCCCCGAGCATCGAGCGGTGCACCGCACGCGCGACCTGCTCGCGGGAACGGGCGCGGACCGCGGCGCTCAGCGCGACGGACCAGCCGTCGGGCGTCGCCTCCGGGTCGTCGAGGCCGAGGTCGGCCAGCAGCACGGTCTGATCGACGTGGGAGGCGATCTGCTCGGCCCGGCGCTGGGCGGCGATGTGCTGGGCGCGGGCCAGGGGCATGCGCCCGGGCTGGCCGGCGAAGGTGATGAGGTCCTCGGCCACCACGGGCACCGCGCGGCGCGCACAGCGCTCCCATGGCGCGTCAGCGGCCGAGTCGACGACGACCTGGCGGACCATGCGCCAGCCGGCGTGGTGGGAATCACAGCGGGCGACGAGGAAACGGGCGAGCGCGTCAGCCAGGGCCGGGGCGTCAGGCTCGGCGGAGTGGATGTCGAGGTGCCGCAGGGCGGCCCCGACGTTCCGACCGTCCTGGACGTCGCGGGCGAGCGCTCGGGCGGAGCGTCGCGGGCTGTTGTGCGCGTTCTCGATACCTGGAATTTACTCCGAGTAAGCTCGGCGGGATGGAGACCGTTGCCATCGGGGACCTCGTCACCGTCACCGGACCGGGCGCCCCGCTCGACGGGTTGGTGTTCGACACGCCCAGCCGGGCCAAGGCGGTGGTCGCCGTGGTCGATCCGAGCCGGGGCCCGATGTTCCGGATCGTCAACCCCAAGACCCTCACCCCTCGCGCGCAGGCGGGTGAGCACGACCCCGCCCTGCGCCAGCTCGTGCGCCGCACTCCCGTGCCCCAGCGGGGTTCGGGCACCGCCGGGGCCAGCGGGATCCGCGGTTCGGCCGGCTTCGCCCGCGGCTCGAGCCACCGCACCACCGGCAAGTAGCCCCGCCGTGGAGCTGCTCACCAGCCGCATCGTCCTCACGCCGTCTGACCTCGAGCGCTCCCAGCGCTTCTACGGCGAGACGCTGGATCTGCCCATCTACCGCGAATGGGGCGAGGGCGCCCACCACGGCGTGGTGTTCTTCCTCGGCGGCGGCGGTCTGCTCGAGGTGTCCGGGGTCAGCCCGACACCCCCGTCGGGGGCCCTCAAGCTCGTCCTCCAGGTGCGGGATCTGGAGGCCACCCACGCCTGGCTGGCCGCGCGCGGCGTGACGATCGGCGCCGTCCCCGAGCCCAAGCCATGGGGCCTGATCGAGATGACCGCCGTGGATCCCGACGGCCTGGAGCTGATCTTCGTGGAGATCCCGCAAGATCACCCGCGCCGCCACGGCTAGCGGTACCTTGTCGCCATGCCGATGCCCAAACGCTCGAGCGTCGATGACTACTTCGACCAGCTCACGCCGGCCCAGCGACCGCACCTCGAGGAGTTGCGCCGGCTGAGCCTGGCCGCCGATCCCCAGGCGACGGAGGAACTGAAGTGGAACCTGCCGGTCTACTCACGCGACGGCACGACCCGCCTGTGGATGCTCCAGAACTTCAAGCACCACTGCTCGCTGCGCTTCCCGCCGCGCTTCTTCGCCGCGCACAAGGCCGAGGTGGAAGGCGCCGGCTATGAAGCCGGCGCCGGGTTCATCAAGCTCCCCTACGAGCGCGAGATCCCCGTCGCGCTGTGTCAGTCGCTGATGGCGGCGCGGATCACCGACTACGCGGAGAACGGCCCCGGCTGGTAGGCGCTCAGAGCCGGCTCGGGGTCCCGAGGCGGACATGCACGCCGTCGGAGTAGAGCACCCGCGGGCTGCCGGTGGGCTCGGGCAGGCCGGCCGCAGCCACCAGGCCGTCGTCGAGCTCGAGCAGCTCGGCCGAGCGCAGCGGCCAGGGCTCGTGGGTGATGGGGACATACGCCGTCGTTCCGTACCACCCGCTGTGGAGCCCCCAGCGCGCGGTGAGGAAGTCATCGAGCGGCTCGGCGGTGACGGCGTCGCCGACGCGCACCCGGATGTGCGAGGTGATTCCGCTGCGACGCCGGCGCGTCCGGTAGCTCAGCTCATCCCCGCGTTGGCCGAGCGACATGGCCGACCAGATGTAGGGCAGGTTGTAACCCACCCGGGCGACGGCGACGGGAAGCAGCCGGTCGGCGTCGAGGGAGAAGAACACCACGCTGCGTCGACCCTGGGCATCGACGGTGTAGGCGCGCACGTTGGTCTCGCAGAACTCCGACAGGTAGGGGATCGGCGGGGTGCCCAGGACGCCGACATTGCGCATGTGGAAGGCGATCAGCCCGATCCAGGTGACCCCGTCGGCCACGTCGGGCATCACCCCCTGGGGCAGCAGCGGCGCGACGTCAGCCGGGTCATAGGGCCAATGCAGGTAGGTGACTCGCGTCCAGTCCTGGGTCATCACCACACGCGCGGGCTCGGGGCCGGGCGTCGGGTCAAAGCTCTCCAGTCCAGCCATACGGTCCACGCTAGTCGATGGCGACGCCCGACTTCCCTGCTGCGATGTGACGTTGATATCACGGGCCGCGGTTAGGTTCGCGTCCGCCGCACTCGGGCGGCCGTGAACTCAGAGCGAAAGGGTGTGGGCCACGTGCAGCGACAGATCAGGACGGGAACCCGACTGAGGCGGCTTGCCCTCGCGGGCCTGCTGGCGGCCGGCGCCTGCTGGCTGGCGGCGACGGGGGCTGGGGCAGCTCAGCGGGTGGCCGTGGTCGGCTCAGGGGGCGCGAGCCCGCACATCGCGTTCCAGAACCTGTACCTGAGCCAGCTGGCCTGCGCGTCGGCGAGCCAGTGCACAGCCGTCGAACCCAACGGGACCGCGGTCACCTTCGCCCCGACCGGGGCCGGCGCGGTCACCACGACCAGGCCAATGAGGTCAACCGGTACCCACGCGATCGTCTGCCCGTCGACCGCGTCGTGCGCGGAGGCCGACGGCACCGGACATGTCGCGGTGTTCGCGCCGCGCCGGACGAGCGCGAAGGCGGCGACGTTCACCGTGGCCGGCGCCCAGGGTCAGACCACCGTGGCCTGTCCCTCGGCCCATGAGTGCGTGGCCGAGACCTTCCACGGATCCGCGGTGTTCGACCCCGCTCACCCCGGCTCCCCCACGACCACCCCGTTCACCGCCAACGGGATGGGCGGCTACGCGACGCTGTCCTGTCCCTCCAGCCGCCTGTGCGTCGGGACCAACGGCACCGACGGCACCCTGTACAGCTACGCCCCCCACGCGGCGGCCAGCGCCAAGACGCAGATCCTGACTCCGGCCCCGGAGATCGGCCCGCTCGACTGCACCTCGCGATCCTTCTGCGTCGCGCTCGCGGCCTCCGCGGTCGATCACGTGGCCAACGCCGGCTACATCACCTTCGATCCCAGCTCGCCCGGCCACCCCACGGCCAAGCACCTGGCCGGGTCCTCCCTCGACTTCCTCACCTGCGCGTCAGCGACCCTGTGTGCGGGCGCCGGCGGCATCGGGGGGGTCGTCACCTTCAACCCGCAGAAGCCCGGCCATTCTCACATCACGCTGCTGTCCACGCGGACCGACGTGGCCGGAATCGCCTTCGCCGGCCACTCGCTGGTCCTGCTTAGCAACGGTGGGGACAAGGCGGTGATCAACCCCAGCGCGCCGCCCAAGACGGTGAAGCTGGTGGGCCTGTCCCAGGCCGGCGGCTAACCAG
>CAZZVR010000113.1:0-12232 GCA_964657595.1 Burkholderia sp. PAMC 26561
AGGTCGTCCTGGGAGGTGGTCCTGGGAGGGGCGCGCCGAGGTTGAGCCGGTCAATCCGGGATCGCCAGCAGCACCCGCTCGCGCGAGCCGGCGTCCACGCGGTCATGGGCCTCGGCGGCCCGCTCGAGGGCCAGGGGCACGCCGATGGGCACCTGCAGAGCACCGGCCCCAGCGGCCCGGGTCAGATCCTGCGCCGCCTCCGTCTTGGCGGCGGCCGGGAAGTCGTCGCTGCCCAGCAGCCGGATGATCGTGTTGTTGAACAGCATCGGCCAGAACGGGAAGTCCGGGCGATCGCGCCGCGTGGCGTAGGCGGCGATGACGGTGTCGAGCTTGCCCACCGCCGCGTCGAGATCGGCGTTCTCGGAGAAGGCGACCTCGACGATCCGGTCCACGCCGCCGGGGGCGTGCTCGCGGATCGCCGCGGCCGGGTCGGCGACATCGAGCGCCACGACATGATCGGCGGGCACCTCAGCGGCGCCGTAGAGATCGGCGGCGCGGCGCACCGTGCCGATCACCGTGGCGCCGCGCCAGCGCGCCAGCTGGGCGGCCAGGGAGCTCACCGCGCCGAGCACCCCCTGGATGAGGATGATCTTGCCCGCCACCGGCCCGTCGGCGAAGACGGCGCGGTGGGCGGTGATGCCCGGGATCCCGAAGCAGGCGCCGAGGCGGTCCTCGACCCCGTCGGGCAGCGCGACCGCCTGGGCGTCGGGGACGGTGCTGAACTGCGCCGCGGTCCCGAAGGGCCGGTAGGACTGGGCGCCGTAGACCCACACCCGCTGGCCGATCCGGCCGGCGTCCGCCCCCTCGCCGACGGCGTCGATGACCCCGGCTCCGTCACTGTGGGGGATGACGCGGGCAAAGGCCATGTCGCTGAACCCCGTGCGCCGCTTCTTGGTGTCCCCCGGACTGATGGCCGAGTAGGCCAGCCGCACCCGGACCTCGCCGGGACCCGGATCCGGGTCGGGCAGCTCACCATGGTGGAGCACCTCGGCGGCCGGTCCCTGCGTCTCGTACCAGACTGCCTGCATGGTGGGGGCTTCCTCCTAGAGTCCGGGAATGTGCTGGGCCGCGGCGGCACATTCGAGCAGCGCGCCGTGGACGAAGGCCTGGGGCAGGTTGCCGCGCAGCTGACGCTGTCGGACGTCGAACTCCTCGGCGACCAGGCCGGCCGGTCCACACGCTGAGCGGTTGCGCTCGAACCAGCGTGCCGCGCGCAGATGGTCGCCCTGCTGGCCCCAGGCGAGCGACATGAGGAACCCGCACAACAGGAAGGCGCCCTCGGCTTCTCCGAGCGGGCGCTCATCCGGCTTGAAGCGGTAGCAGTAGCCGTCGTCGGCCAGTTCGGCCTCCACCGCGTGCAGGGTCGCGACGGTGCGGGGATCGTCGGCCGCCAGCGCGCCGCGAATCGCCGGCAGCAGCAGCGCCGCGTCCACCCGGGGGTCGGTGGTGCTGCGCTGCCAGCGACCCGAGGGATGCACCGCGTGGGCCGCGGTGTGGGCGACGATCTCATCGGCGAGGGCGAGCAGCGATGCGGCCTGCGCCGGCGAGTCCTGGGCGGCGATCGCCCGCAGCCCGGCCGCGCAGATGAGCCGACTGTGGGTCCAGGCGGCGGGCTCGAGCTCCCAGATTCCCGCGTCGGGCTCCTGCCAGCGCTGGCGGATGGCGTCGATGGCCAGCCGGGCCGCTCGCCAGCCGTCGGCGTCAAGGCGATCCCCAGCGCTCGCCGAGGCGAGCAGCAGCAGCGATTCCCCGAAGGAGTCGAGCTGGAACTGGGTGTTGACGTGGTTGCCGATGATCGCCGCCCCGCCCGGGTAACCGGAGATGGGCAGCTCGCGCTCGTCGGGGACCGGGGCGCCGCTCGCCGTGTAGGCCGGCGCCAGCTGGGTTCCGTGCTCGAGCAGCAGCTGGGTGACGAACGCCACGGCGTGGTCAGTCAGGCTGCAGGAACCGATCGATGCCGCCGCCTGCCCGACGAGCGCCTGATCCCGGACCCAGACGTAGCGGTAGTCGTAGTTGCGGCCCTGGTGCGCGCGCTCGGGCACCGACATGGTGGCCGCGGCGACCATCCCGCCGCTCGCGCAGGTCATCCCGCGCAGCACCGCGTAGGCATGTTGGGCGTCGCGCTCGGCCCGCGCCGCGTGCAGATCGGGCATCTCGGCGTCCCAGTTGGTCTCCGTCGTGTTCCAGGCGACGTCGGCGTCGGGCGGGGGCTCGGGGTCGCGTTGGGCGTCGATGACCAGCACGAGGTCGTGGTGCTCGCCCGGCGCCAGGGAGATCTCATCGATCCACAGCGCGCGGCCGCGGTGGCCGTCCGGGTGCAGCTTGCCGCGGGCGGCGCCGGCGAGCATCACCGTCGCGCCGTCAACCTCGGCGCGCCAGATCCCGTCGTCGCGGCGCCAGTTGCGGGCCGGCCGGGTGCCGTACTCCCCCTGGGGGTCGAGCACCACCTGCACCGGTGCGCTGCCCTCGGTGACGGTGATGCGCCGCAGGAGCACCGCACGGTCGGTCCGGCCCGGGAAGGCGAGGGCATCCCGGCACTCGACCACCCCGTCAGAGGTGCTCCAGCGGTGGCGCCAGATGAGACCCCGCTCGTAGTAGCCGCCCCAGGTATAACGCCGGGTCGGTACCACCGCGAAGGTCCCCCGTCCACCGGCCATGGCGGCGAAGCAGGCCGACGAGTCCCAGCGGGGAAAGCACATCCACGCCACGTCACCGCCCGGCCCCAGGATCACCCCGCGCTCACCGTCGGCGAGCAGCGCGTAGTCGCGCAGGACGTGGGCGGTGCTGAGACTCAGCGGGTCGCGGCGTGCCTGGCTCATCAGGTCAGCTCCACGGTACGCGCAAGCAGCGCCTCAAGCTCCGCCGGCGTGGCGACCAGCTCATCGGCCCCGGCGGCGCTGAGCTCGGCCTGCCCGCCGTAGCCCCACAGCACGCCGATCGCCGCCAATCCATGGGCATGGGCACCGTGGACGTCGTGTTCGCGGTCGCCCACGAGCGCAGCGGGGACCACCGGGGCGAGCTGGGTGAGCGCGCGCCCGACCACGGTGGCCTTGTCGGTTCCCAGCTCGTCCACCCGGGTCCCCTCGACCACCGTGAAGTAGACGCTCAGCTCGAGGCGCTCGAGCAGGGGCTCGACCACCTCGAGGGATTTCGAGGTGGCGATGCCGAGGACCCAGCCGCGAGCCCGGAGGCGAGCCACCAGCTCGGGCATGCCCGGGAAGGCCTCGGTGTCGGTCGCCCGCGCCGAGCGAGCGCGGTAGGCGGCCACGAGGGCGGTCACCGTCGCCTCGTCCCGGCCGGGGGCGAAGGCCCGCGCGGCCTCGGTCACCGGCGGACCGACGTGGGCGCGGATCAGCTCCAGCGGCGGTACGGGCAGACCGAACTCGGGGAGCGTCTCGGTCCAGCAGCGCACGATGGATCCCAGGGAGTCGACGATGCAGCCGTCGAGGTCGAAGAGCAGGCTCGGGGGTGACGCTCCGGGGTCCCGGACGCTGGGCGCGATGATCGACACGAACCGTGACCTTGCCAGATGCGGCGCCGGGGTCGAGCGCCCCGAGGGTTGGTCATGGTGCGGACATCGGAGTGATCCGATGTGACGCCGGTCACGAAGTCGCACTGGGAACCGGGGACTGATGACGTCGAGAGATTTACCACGGGGCGGGGAGCCCCGGCCAGAGGCCGATGCGTTTCGCGCTTCGCAGTCGAGCGCGCCCATTGAGCTCCGGGACATCATCGCGGGCGACATCCACCCCATCTATCAGCCGATCGTCGACCTCGACCGCGGCGGTGTGGTGGGGTATGAGGCCCTGGCTCGCGGCCCCGGCGGCTCGTCTTTGGAGTCCCCCGTCGCACTGTTCGGCGCCGCGCGGGCCCAGGGGCTGCTGGCCGACCTCGACCGAGCCTGCGTGCTCGCCGCCTGCCGCGGGGCCGAGCGCGCCGGGCTCACCGCACCGGCCTCACTGTTCATCAACGTGGAGCCCGAGGTCATCGACGCCCACTTCGACGACGGGCGCCTGGAGTTCCTCGGGTCCCTGCCCCAGCGGCTCGACGTGTTCTTCGAGGTCACCGAGCGGTCCCTCGCGACGCGTCCGGCGGAGCTGCTCGAGACGGTCGGGCGCCTGCGCGCGGCCGGGTTCGGCATCGCGCTCGACGACCTGGGCGTCGAGCGCTGCTCACTCGCCCTGCTGCCCCTGCTGCGTCCCGACATCGTCAAGCTGGACATGTCGCTGATCCACGAGCACCCGAGCCGTCGCTCAGGCGAGGTCCTCAACGGCGTATGGGCGTACGCGGAGAGCACCGGCTCGGTGGTCCTGGCCGAGGGAATCGAGACCGCTGCGCACCTCAAGGCGGCCCGGACGATGGGGGCCAGCCTGGCCCAGGGCTGGTACTTCGGCCATCCGGGGCCGCTGCCGTCGGCGCCCGCGCCGGTGGCCGGCGCAACGGTCAACCCAGGCCTGCCCGCCCGGCCGGTTCCGTTGAGTCCGATCGAGCTGGTGCGCCGGCATCGGCGCCCCAAGATCGGCACCAAGGACATGCTCTTGAGCGTCACCCGCGCCCTGGAGGCCCAGGCTTTCGATCTCGGTCAGCATGCCGTGGTGGTGGCCGCCTTCCAGGACGCCGAGTACTTCACCGGGCGCAGCCGGCAGCAGTACGAGCAGCTCGGCGCCAGCACCGGCCTGACCGTGGCCCTGGGCGAGGGCTTCTCAGAGGCTCCGGTCCCCGGGGTGCGCGCAGCGACCCTCGCCCCTGAGGACCCGCTGCGCCAGGAGTGGGACATCGCCGTGCTCGGACCTCACTACGCCGGGGCGTTGGTGGCCCGGGACCTGGGGGACGACGGCCCCGAGGCAGACCGGCGCTTTGAATTCGTGCTCACCTTCGACCGTGACCTCGTCGTCGACGTCGCCACCTCGCTCATCTCCCGCCTCGCTGCCAACCCACGCGAGCCGCGGCAGCTGATCGCCTAGCCGGTCCGTCGCGGTGTGACGTCGGGGAGGCGTGAACCTATGCTCTCGCCATGGCAACTTCCGCCGGTGCTGCACGGCCGACGGATCTGACTCACATCATGGCCCGTCTCTTCCACATCGCACGGCGGGTCGACTGGGACCGGGCGCTGGCCGAGGGGAGCTACCGCGTCTCGACTCTCGGCAAGCGTCTGGAGGACGAGGGCTTCATTCACCTCTCCTTCAGCGATCAGGTCAAGCCGGTGGCCGATCGCTTCTACCGCGGGGCCGGACCCCTCGTGCTGCTCGAGCTCGATCCCGCCCGCCTCAGCGGCCCGGTGCACGTCGAGGCGGTCCCGGGTACCACCGAGCGCTTCCCCCATCTCTACGGCGAGATCACGCCGGACGCGGTCCTCGCCGCTGAGCCGTTCACGCCGCGGCCCGACGGGTTGTTCGACCCGCTCAATCACATGCGGTGAGGAGATTCTCCAGTGCGCGCGCCTGGATCGTGGACTGATTCGACAACGGATCGAGGAGGGTGATGAGCGCCTTCCACAGCGCCCAGCCGCGCGCACGTGCCCAGGTGTCCTGATCGAGCGCCACGGCGTCAGCGAACGCCGTGCGCTCGCTCGGGTTCATGAACGTCCAGGCGATCACCAGATCGCACGCCGGGTCACCGACGCCGCAGGTCCCGAAGTCGATGACCGCGCCGAGGGTCGCGTTGCGGATGAGGATGTTGTCCTCAGCGAGGTCACCGTGGAACCAGACGGGCTCCTGAGACCAGGTCGTGCCGAGCGCCTCCCTCCAGATCCGTTGACAGACGCCCCGATCCACCCTGTCGCCGAGCTCGGCCAGGGCAGCCTCGACCTCGTCGGAGTACACGCTGGGATGACAGCCGCGGAAGAACGAGTGGCGTCCGCCAGCCGGTCCGGCGGCGGCCGGGGCGTGTTGGATCTCCACCAGGAACGCTCCGAGCTGCTCGGCCACCCGAAGTCGATCGATGCCCGCAGCCTCCGCGGGGACGTCTCCGGCAAGCCAGCGCCGTACTGACCACGGGAGCGGGAACCGCTCGGTGGGTTCACCGGTCGCGACGACGTCGGGAAGTTCAACCGAGACGTAGGGCGACAGCAGTCCAAGCACCCGATCCTCCTTCAGGACCGCGGCCGCGTAGGCCTCGGCGCTCGGTAGACGAACGCTCAGCTCAGCGCCCAGACGGAAGGTGCGGTTGTCATGACCCTGTCGCGGTGCGGGACGCACCGGAAGGTCCGTCCAGGCCGGGAACTGCTCGCGGATCAGGGCCTGAACCAGCTCGGTGGTCAGATCGTTCGCCGGGATTGGCACGACGTTAGCGCCGACCCATCCCGACTTGCCGGGGCCGGCGAGCAGCCATGATGACTGGATGGCTCCCGTCAACCGAATGACTGCATGTGACCATTGACCAAGACCAGCAGCTCGGATCCATTCGCGATCGCCTGATGGAGCATTACGTCGGGTTCGCGTTCGGGGGGCTGCACTTCGCCGAGCGCGACATCAGCGCCGAGATCGCCGAGGCGCGGCGGATGATGGCGGAGTTCCTCGGTCGTGAACTGCAGCTGCCCAACCGGCCGAGCCGCCTGATGCATCTGTCGATCCTCAGCGACGCGACGAATGAGATCGTCGGCACCGCGGCGCGCGAGGTCGGCCTGCGGGGATCCGCGCTCGTGGTGGCACACAAGAAACTCCGGATCCGACCGGAGTGGCGCCGCCACGGGTTCGGTTCCGCCCTGCTGGCCGCCAATCGTGAGTGGTACCGGGAATGTGGAGTCGAGTTCATTGTCATGGAGGCCGAGGGGGAGGGAAGCGCCTTTGCCGCCGTCCGCGGCTTTGACTTCGACGTCATGTCCTACGCGGGTCGGCCCGGGTTCCAGGGCCTGGCGGAACGGGAGCTCCGCCTCAACGCCATCGACCGCCTGATCCACCATCCGGTCATCCAGGACAGCGGGGACGGTGACCGGGCCCAGCCGCGCGAGTCGGTCGTGGCCTTCCTCGAACGGCTCACGGCCCGCGGCGCGGAAGCCGCGCGAGAGGTGATTCGCTTCCGACAACGACTCCCGCCACCCCTCGCGCCGGGACATCGCGCTCTGCGAGGCGACGAGCTCACCTTCACCACGCCGCACCAGATCGCGGCCTTCGGGCAAGACCGGCCGCTCGAGGCGCTCGGGGGTTCGAGCCTCGGACCGGCGGTGCTCGCGCTCACCGGCTGGTCGGGCATCACCGCCCTGTAGACCGCCGGCGCCTGGTTCGACATGAGAGCCCTCGCCGCAACCTCGGATCGACGCTCGCGTTTGAGTCGCACGAGAGCGCAGCGAGGCTCAGCACAGCCCGAGGCAGCGTTCGTAGACCCGAGCCTGAAGGGTGAACACGGAGCCCAAGCCTCAGGGCCTTCTCAAGCCGACGGGGAGACTCGAACTCCCGACCCCTTCATTACGAGTGAAGTGCTCTACCAGCTGAGCTACGTCGGCATGAGCAGGGGCAACGCAACGGGCCTCTGCGATGGGCAAGCGTAGCTGACCGATTGACCGGAAGACCTACGCTGTGGCGGTGCCAAGCATCCTGTTGATCCGCCACGGACAGGCGTCCTTCGGCAGCGACAACTACGACCGGCTGTCGCCCGCCGGGATCGAGCAGGCCGAGCTCACCGCCCACGCGCTCAGGGCACACGGCCTGCGCCCGCGTCGGATTCTCAGCGGCAGCCTGCAGCGCCAGCGCGACACCGCCGCCCCGGCCGCCGGGGCATTCGCGGTCGAGGTGGAGAAAGACCCGCGCTGGAACGAGTACGCGATGGACGACATCATCGCCGCTCACCACGGCGCCGACCGCACGACAACCACCCCCGAGTCCGGGCTGTCCTCCGCCGCGTTCCAGGACCTCCTCGAGGCGTCTCTCACTGCCTGGGCGGCGGCCGCAGAGACAACGGCTGCGGCCGAGTCGTGGCCTACCTTCCACGGGCGGGTCCACGCCGCTCTGGCGGAGCTGGCCGCCTCACTCGAGCCGTCCACCACGGCCCTGGTGTTCACCTCGGGCGGGGTAATCGCCACCCTCTGTGCGGGCCTCCTGGACCTCCCCGTCCCCCAGCTGCTGTCGCTCAACCGGGTGGCGGTGAACACCGGGATCACCAAGATCGCCGTGGGGCGCCGGGGCCGGTCGCTCATCTCCTTCAACGACCACAGCCACCTCGAGGGCTCCGGCCTCATCACCTACCGCTAGTGTCGACTCAGGGCACGAGACAGGACCTTCGCTTGAGACAGCCCCGCAACAGCTTCGGCATCCAGGTCGTCGCCCTGACGATCGTGATCGACATCGCCATGGTCGCGGTGATCGACACGCTCGGACCGGGCAGCAGCCTGTGGTGGATCAGCATCCCCACCCTGCTGGTCATCGCCGGGGCCTACATGGTGGTCCGCGGGATCCAGCACCTGATGGGTGAGTCCGACACCCTGGTCGCCAACGCGGAGACCGAGGACGGCGGCCCTCGCCACCCCGACACCTGAGTGGCGGCGTCTCAGCGGTCGCCCGCGCCGGTCCCCGCCTGCCAGTCCTCGGCCAGCATCGCCCAGCGCTCGTGGTCGCGCCAGCGACCGCCGATCTTCAGGTACCGCGGGGAGAAGCCCTCGCGGTGGAAGCCCGCCCCGCGGGCGAGCGCCAGCGAGGGCTCGTTGCCCGGCTGGATGTTCGCCTCCAGCCGGTGCAGGCCGAGGTCGCTGAAGGCGACGGCGAGGACCTGCTGGATCCCCTCGCTCATGTACCCCTGACCGGCGAACGGGCGCCCGGCGGCGTAGCCCAGGTAGGCGCTCTGGAACAGGCGGCGCACGATCTGGGAGATGTTGAAGAACCCGACGATGGCGTCGTCGCCGCGCCGGCACACCAGCAGCGCCTCGAAGTTGTCGCGCCGCGAATCCTCGATGTAGGCCATGAAGCGCTCATGGTCGTGGGGGGCCGACGCCCACGGCCGGTGGAACGCCTTGGAGGCGCGCATCAGCGAGGTGAACTCCTCCTCGTCCCCCACCACCGGGTTGCGCAGGTAGACCCGCGCCTCACCCCGGCGCTCGCCGCCGGTGCCCCCGCGGGCCAGCAGGTCGCTCATCGGCCCAGCGCCGCCTCGAGGCGGTAGGCCAGCGCCTCCAGCGCCAGCTCCTCATTCACATTCAGCGGCAGGTTCAGCCGGGTCGCCTCGACCTCGCGCACCGCGGCCACCAGGGCGGCGGCCGGGACGTGGCTTCCCGCCGCTGGTCCGGACAGACCGGCGGCGGGCCCGAGACGATCGCAGTTGCGCAGATGCTCCGGCGCGCCCCAGGCCAGGCTGGCCAGGTCCAGCAGCCACGCCTCCACCAGGGTCAGGGCCAGCCCCAGCGCGCTGGTCTCCTCCCGGCGGCGCACCCGCTTGACCCGCTCGTCCCACTCACGCTGGACCCGGCTGCGCTCCTTGCGCGGAACCATCGCCAGCTCCGCCGTGGCCTGGGCCTCGAGCTCGGCCACCACGGCCTCACCGCGGCCGCGCACCGACCCGAGCACCTCGTTCCAGGGGGTGTCCTCCGCCGCCCGGTTCTCCAGCACGGTGGTCACGAACGCCTCGGCGGCCACCCGCAGCGCCGCACCCTCGGGGCTGGCCAGCTCGCGCGCCACCCCGGCGTCCCCCAGGCTCAACCGCGATAGGGCCGTGGCCACCGGCTCGCGGACCCCGGCGCCCACCAGCTCGGCCGACAGTTCGGCCTCAGAGCGCCCGTCGAAGCGGACGAGTTGGCAGCGCGAGCGGATGGTGGGCAGCACGTCGGCGAGGTGGTCGGAGACCAGCAGGATGTGGACGTAGTCGGCCGGCTCCTCCAGCGTCTTCAGCATCCGGTTGGCCGCCCCCTCACCGAGCAGGTCCGCGGACTCGATCACGAACACCCGGCGGCTGGACTCGAACGGCGTCCGGGTCGCCGCCGCCACCACGGCGCCGTCGACGTCGGAGACGAGGATCTCGTGAGCGCCGCTGGGCGAGACCCAGGTGAGGTCGGGGTGCGATCCGGCGACCGCGCGCGCCCGGGCCGAGGCGGGATCGTCAGCCCCGTCGGCCAGCAGTTCGGCCGCGAAGAGGCGCGCGAACCGGCGCTTGCCCGAGCCCCCGGGGCCGTGGAAGAGGTAGGCGTGGGAGGGCCGGCCGCCGGCCAGTGCCGGGGCGAGCACCGATCGCGCGTGCGGGTGATCCTCCAGAGCCAGCGGCATCCCCACCGATGCTACGCAGGCGCGACTGGGATGGGTACCGTCACCTGACGCGATGGCGCTCATCACGATCGAAGGTGTCGACGGCACCGGCAAGAGCACCCTGACCCAGGGCCTGGCCGAGGCGCTGCGCGCGCGGGGGACCGCGGTGCTGGTGCTGCGCGAGCCCGGCGGGGTGGCGGCATCGGAACGGATCCGCGAGCTGGTCAAGGACCCGGGCCTGGCGGTCGGGGACCGGGCCGAGGCGCTGCTCTATGCCGCCGCGCGCGCCCAGCTGATCGAGGAGCGCCTGACGCCCGCCCTGGCCGCCGGCCAGACGGTCATCCTTGACCGCTTCGTCGACTCCTCCCTCGCCTATCAGGGTGGCGGGCGCGAGCTCGGGGTGGAGGCGGTCGCCGCGCTCAACGCCTTCGCCACCGGGGGCCTGGTGCCCGATCTCACCCTGCTGCTGAGCCTCGATCCCGAGCTGGCCGCGGCCCGCGCGGTGTCGCGCGGCGAGGCCCCGGACCGGCTCGAACTGGCCGGTCAGGCGTTCTTCGCCCGCGTGCACGCGACCTACGCACACCTGGCCGCGGCGCACCCGGAGCGGATCCGGGTCATCGATGCCGCCGGCGCCCCGGAGCAGGTCCTGGCCGAGGCGGTCGCCGCCGTGACGGCCTCAGGCCTCTGAGACGTACCCGTGCGGGTGAGCCTGGGCGAAGGCCCAGGCGTCGGCGATCATCGCCTCCAGCGACGGCTTGGCCGGCGCCCAGCCGAGCTCGGCGGCGATCTTCTCCGACGAGGCCACCAGGGCGGGCGGGTCACCGGGGCGGCGCCCCTGGACGTCGACGGGGATCGCGGTGCCGGTCACCGACTCGACCGCGGCGATCACCTCACGCACGCTGAAGCCGCTGCCCGTCCCGAGGTTGAAGATCCGGTGCTCGCCGCTGCGCGCGCCGTCGAGGGCGAGCAGGTGGGCACTCGCCAGGTCGTCGATGTGGATGTAGTCGCGCACCGCGGTCCCGTCCGGCGTGGGGTAGTCGGTGCCATACAGCGCGACCGACGCGCGCTGGCCCAGCGGGACCTTGAGCACGTTGGGGATGAGGTGGGCCTCGGGATCGTGGGCCTCGCCGAGGTCGCCGTGGGCACCCGCCACGTTGAAGTAGCGCAGCGACACCGCCCCAAGGCCGTGGGCGACGCAGAAGCCGGAGATCATCTCATCGACGGCCAGCTTCGACGCCCCGTAGGGATTGATCGGCTGGGTCGGGGCGTCCTCGCGGATCGGCACCTCCTGGGGCATCCCGTAGGTGGCGGCGGTGGAGGAGAACACCAGCCGCGGCACGGCGTGGTGGACCATCGCGTTGAGCAGGTTGAGCGAGCCGATGACGTTGTTGGCCCAGTAGCGCTCCGGCGCGGCGACCGACTCTCCGACGAGCGACAGGGCGGCGAAGTGCAGGACGCCGTCACAGCCGCCGGCCAGGGCCGCGTCGACCGCGGCGAGGTCCTGGAGGTCGACCTCGATGAAAGTGGCCTCGGGGGCGACGGCGGGATGGTGCCCGGTGCCGAGGTTGTCGAGCACGGTCAGCTGATGCCCCGCGTCCAGGAGATGCCGCGAGACGATCGAGCCGACATATCCGGCGCCACCGGTGACGAGCAGCTTCATGGGCAGCGAGCAGCATATCCCGCGTAGAATCGCGGCGCAGTGACCGACGCCGGCTTTGAGCTCAAGGAATTCGAGCACGTCGAGGCGATCCCGGGCAAGGCCCTGCTGCGGATCGCCGCGGCCCCGACCTTCGACCCCGCCCACAGCACGCTGATCGTCGACGGCTCCGAGCGGATCCTCCCGCTGCCCGCCCCTCCCGGTCCGCCCGGCGTGGCCCGGGTGGCCTTCAGCATCCCGGACGAGCTGGCCGCCAACGCACGCAGCTACGCGCTCGAGCTGGCCGGCGGCGAGGTGGTCGACCTGCCCGCACCGGGCCGCCGGGAGAGTGCTCGGGTGACGCTGGCCGGCGCCGGTCTGTCCGGACCAGCGCCGGCGCCGGCGCAGCCGGTCGACGACGGTTCCGCTGACG
>CAZZVR010000114.1:0-2191 GCA_964657595.1 Burkholderia sp. PAMC 26561
CGGCCCCGACGCCAGCGAGCCAGCCGCCAGCGACCCCGGGGAGACCGAACCGGACCGGGCCGCGACCGGAGACACCTGGGTCGCGCTGCTGCACACCCCCGGCCCCGAGGCGCCCCGGGACCGGTCCCTGTCCGCCGACCCGCGCTTCGCCGAGCACACCGCCTTCCTGCAGCGCATGAGCGACCGTGGCTACCTCGTCGCCGCCGGCCCGTTCACCATCGGTGACGGCTCGGGCATGACGATCCTGCGCCTGCCCGGGGCAGACCGCCTCGCCGAGGCCGCCGGACTCGCGACGCTCGACGACGGCGCCGTCGCCAGCGGCCTGCTCGCGGTCAGCGTACGGCCCTGGGACGTCCTGCTGCACCCCCTCATCTGAGGCCCCCAGGCCCAACCTTGACACGATCGCGTCAAGGTTTCGGTAACCTGGACCCCTATGCGTGACTACCTCGCCGCCATCAAGGACCACGTCGTCGTCTTCGACGGCGGCATGGGCGCCACCCTGGAGATGTTCGACCTCAGCCTGGAGAAGGACTACGGGCTGCCCGGCCGCGCACACGAGGTGCTCGTGCTCAATCGCCCCGACATCATCGAGGGCGTGCATACCAGCATGCTCGACGCCGGCGCCCAGGTGGTGGAGACCGACACCTTCCAGGCCAGCCGGCTGAAGCTCGGCGAGTGGGGTCTGGAGGACCACACCCGGGAGATCAACGTCACGGCGGCCCAGATCGCCCGTAAGGCCGCGGGTGAGCACCGCTACGTGGCCGGCTCGATCGGCCCGACCGGGTACCTCCCCGCCTCCGATGACCCGACGCTCGGCCAGATCTCCTTCCGTGAGCTGGTCGGCGTGTTCACCGAGCAGGCCCAGGGCCTGGTCGAGGGCGGGTCAGACCTGCTGATCATCGAGACCGCCCAGGACATCCTCGAGGTCAAGGCGGCGATCTTCGGCGCCCGCGAGGCGTTCAAGCTCGCCGGGCGCAGGCTGCCGATCCAGATCAGCGTCAGCCTGCTGCCCAACGGCGGCAAGATGCTGCTCGGCACCGACATCGAGTCGGTCCTGACCACGCTGACCGCGCTGGAGGTCGACGTCGTGGGGCTCAACTGCTCAACCGGCCCCGAAGACATGCGCGACGCGATCCGCTTCCTCGGCGAGAACTCGACGCTGCCGATCCACTGCATTCCCAACGCCGGCCTGCCGCTGCAGGGGCCCAACGGCGAGACGATCTTCCCCGAGCAGCCCGAACCGCTGGCGGCCACCCTCGGCGAGTACGTCGAGCGCTACGGCGTCAACGTGGTCGGCGGCTGCTGTGGCACCACGCCCGACCACATCGCCGCGATCGCCGAGCGCGTCAGCCGCGCCGACCCCGGAAGGCGCACATCCGACAGCTGGGCGCGCACCCAGGTCTCCAGCATGATCGCGGCCACCCCGCTCGCCCAGGTTCCCGGGCCGACCATCGTGGGCGAGCGCGTCAACTCCCAGGGCAGCCGCAAGGCCAAGGAGCTGCTGCTGGCCGACGACTACGACGGGCTGCTGCAGATCGCCGAGGACCAGGTCGCCGGCGGCGCCCACGTGCTCGATGTCTGCGTCGCACTGACCGAGCGCCAGGACGAGGCCGAGCAGATGCGCGAGGTGGTCAAGCGCATCTCCCTGTCTCAGCCGACCCCGCTCCAGATCGACTCCACCGAACCGGACGTCATCGAGGCCGCGCTCGAGCAGATCCCCGGGCGCGCGATCGTCAACTCGGTCAACCTCGAGGCCGGTGAGGACAAGCTCAACCTGGTGGCGCCGCTGGCCAAGGCCCATGGGGCCGCGCTGATCGCGCTGACCATCGACGAGGTCGGCATGGCCAAGACGCGCGAGCGCAAGCTGGAGATCGCCCAGCGGATCGTCGCGCTGACCACCCAGCACCGCCTCGCCCCCGAGGACCTCATCTTCGACTGCCTGACCTTCACCCTGACCACCGGGGACGAGGAGTGGCGACCCTCGGCGGTCGAGACGATCGAGGGCATCCGCCTGATCAAGGCGAACATCCCCGGGGTCAAGACCAGCCTGGGCGTCTCCAACGTCTCCTTCGGCGTCGGGCTGCCCGCCCGGCGGGCGATCAACTCGGTGTTCCTCCACCACTGCGTCGAGGCCGGCCTCGGGGGGCGCGACGCTGCGCCCGGATCACTACCGTGCCTGCCACTTGGTGGG
>CAZZVR010000114.1:2201-12174 GCA_964657595.1 Burkholderia sp. PAMC 26561
CCTGGCGATGGTCAACCCGAACCACATCACGCCCTACGGGGAGATCCCCGAACTCGAGCGCGAGCTGGCCGACGACCTCGTCTACAACCGCCGCCCCGACGCGCTGGAGCGGCTGATCGAGCACTTCGAGTCCAAGGGTGACACGGAGGCGGCCAGCACCCAGGTCGACCCCACCGAGGGCATGGAGCCGGAGGAGGCGCTGCACTTCCACATCCTGCGGCGCAAGAAGGAGGGCGTGGAGGAGTGGATCGACCGCTGCAACGCGAAGATCGGCGCCGTCCCGACCCTCAACACCGTGCTGCTGCCGGCGATGAAGGAGGTCGGCGACAAGTTCGGCGCCGGCGAGCTGATCCTGCCCTTCGTGCTGCAGTCCGCCGAGGTGATGAAGCGCGCGGTGGCCCAGCTGGAGAAGTACCTGGACAAGCTCGAGGGCTACACCAAGGGCACCGTGGTGATCGCCACCGTGTTCGGTGACGTGCACGACATCGGCAAGTCACTGGTCAACACGATCCTCACCAACAACGGCTACACGGTGATCGACCTGGGCAAGCAGGTGCCGATCTCCACCATCCTCGAGGCCGCCCAGGAGCACAACGCCGACGCCATCGGCCTGTCGGCACTGCTGGTGTCGACCTCCAAGCAGATGCCCGCCGCCATCCAGGAGCTCCACAACGCCGACCTGCCCTTCCCCGTGCTGATCGGCGGGGCGGCGATCAACCGCAACTTCGGCCTGCGCATCTCCTATCCCAACGGTCCCGAGAGCGACGAGATCTATGCGCCCGGGGTGTTCTTCTGCAAGGACGCCTTCGAGGGGCTCGGGGTGATGGACCAGCTGATCGACACCGAGGCCCGTGAGGCGCTGCTCACCAAGACCCGGGCGGCGGCCAAGACCCTGCGGGAGAAGCCCGCGGCGGAGCCGAGCAACCTGCCGCCGACCACCGACGACAGCGTGCGCAGCGCCGCGAGCACCGAGAACCCCGTTCCCACCCCGCCGTTCTGGGGGGCCCAGGAGATCCCCGTCGACCTCGCCGAGGTCTATCGCCACCTCGACAGCCATGTGCTGTTCAAGCTGCACTGGGGCGGCAAGGGGGTCAAGGGCGAGGCGTGGGACACGCTGGTGCGCGAGGACTTCAAGCCGCGCCTGGAGCGCATGTGGGCCACCCAGGACTATCTGCGCCCGCGGGCGCTGCTCGGCTACTTCCCGGTCAACTCCGACGGCAACGAGCTCATCTTCTGGGATCCCGAGGCCCCCGGCGAGCGTGAACTCGAGCGCCTCGTCTTCCCCCGCCAGCCCGGCGGCGAGCGCATCTGCCTATCCGACTTCTACCGGCCCCTCGGCTCGGGTCAGATCGACGTCGCGGCGATCCAGGCGGTGACCGCCGGGGATGAGGTGACCGACCTGATGGCCAAGCTCGAGCAGGACGGCGAGTTCGCCGAGCAGCTGTTCGTCCACGGCCTGGGGACCCAGTGTGCGGAGGGCATGGCCGAATGGCTCCACGCGAAGATCCGCGCCGACCTTGGGGTCGGCGCCACCCAGGGTCGCCGTTTCTCCTGGGGCTACCCGGCGTGCCCGGAGCAGTCCGAGCACGAGAAGATCTTCCGCCTGCTCGACGCCCCCCAGATCGGTCTGCGCCTCAGCGGCGGCTTTGCCCTGGAGCCCGAGCAGTCGACCCTGGCGATCGTCGCCCACCACCCCCAGGCCGACTACTTCACCATGCGCCACGGCCAGCTGCCCAAGAACGAGCGTCAGGCCGCCGACGTGATCATCGCGGGCACGGAGAAGGATCCGACCCGGCTGACTGAGCTGCCCGACGCCGACCCGGACGAGGGCATGGCCCAGGACAGCCCCGGCGAGCCGGCGCTGGCCGAGGCCTGAGTCACCGGCGCGCGAGAGCGTCGGGTCGGGCCGGTCAGGCGCCGGGACGGGCCAGCCGGGCCGGGTTACTTGCCGACGCCGGTCCCGACACTGCCCACGGGCGCAGCGACCGGGACGCTGACCGGAGTGGCGACGGGCGTCACGCCGGGCCCGGAGCCGGGGCTCGCTGGCTCACGCCGGGGCCGGCGGTTGGCGGCCGCAGCGGCGGCGGCGGCCACTCCGGATGGGAACCCGGACCGCGGGGGGAGGTGGACCGGCGTGGTCTGCATGGCGCGCAGGCGGACCTCCTTCCAGGACATCCCCTCCTTGAGCAGCGACGGGGTCCCCAGCAGGATCGCCGTGGCCACCTCGACCGCCTGGAGGATGACCCCGTAGGCGACGCCGGTGGGGAAGCTGACGTGGAACCCGGCGTGCAGCACCGTCGCACAGGCGAGCTGGAAGACCCCGAGGTTGGACGGGGTGACGGGGACCGCGGCGGTGACGTTGACCGCGAAGAGCACCGCGGCGGCGGCGGCGAACCCGGCGCGTCCGTTGAGACCCAGGGCGACGAGCAGCAGGTAACAGGAGGTGGCCTGCAGCGCCCAGGCGAGCAACTGGAAGAAGGCGGCCTGGGCCCCGAGCTTGGGGTCCTTGAACACGGCCAGGCCGTCCCGTACCCGCAGCAGGGCCTGGTGCACCGATTCGATCGCCGAGCGCACCCGCTGGAAGCGGCTGCCACCGGGCCCGTAGCGCAGGATGATCGGCGCCAGCAGCACCACCGCGAGCAGCACGATCGGCACGATCGCCACGTAGATGAGGGCGGACCGGTGCCCGGCGAAGAAGTTGACCGAGGAGAAGGTGATCACCCCGAGGATGATCAACGCCACGATGTTGATGAAGGTCTGGGCGACCACCGTGCCGAGCACCACCGGCACGTGCTCGCGTGCCTTGCCGGTGCGACGGGCAACGACCAGCGCCCGGGCGGGCTCACCGAGGCGGGCCGGCAGCGTCGAGGACATGAGGACGCCGATCATCGTGCCCTGCATGGAGTCGCTCAGCTTGACGTTGGCGCGCGGCAGCGCCGCGCGGAGGATCGCCCACCAGGAGACCCCGCGCGCCATCATGGCCAGGCACATCACCACCAGCGCCAGCACGACATAGGACGGGCTGGAGTTGACCAGCGACGTGGCGATGTTGGTGATACCGATCGTCTTGAGCGCCTTGTAGACGAGGTAGACGACGGCCGCCACCGCGACGAGCAAACCGATCCGGCGGACCGGTGCCACCCACCGGCGGTGTGGCCGGAGGCCGACGGGAACGACCTCCAGCGTGGCCAGGCGCTTGGCCCGCACCGCGGGCTGGAGGTCGGCGGGGATCGCCCCCACCATCACCGCGAGATGTTCGAAGGTGGAGTCCGGCACCGGGACCGCGATCGCCTCGGCGTAGCACGCGAGGACCTGGGCGGCCACCCGATCCCAGCTGAAGCGCTGGACCGTCTCGGCGGCGGCGCGGGCCAGCTCACGGCGGCGCATCGGCTCGTAGTAGAGGTCCCGTAGGGTCTCGGCCAGCGCCTGGGCATCCCCCGGCGGCACGAGGATGCCGTCCTGATCGTGGCTGACCACGTCGCGGTAGCCGGCGATGTCGGAGGCGACCACGGTGGTGCCGGCGGCCATCGCCTCGGTCAGCACCATGCCGAAGGACTCACCCCCCAAGGACGGGGCGACGAGCACGTCGGCGGCGGCCAGCTCCTCGCGCTTGACGTTGTCAGACACCTTGCCGAGCACCCGGATGCCGGCGGCGTCGTCCATGGTCAGCGGCGCGAGCTCCTCGGCGCTGGGGCCGATCACCGTGAGCTGCGCCGGTACCTGCTCGCGCAGCGCCTCAAAGGCGCGCAGCAGGAGGGGCAGGCCCTTGCGGGTGACCGATTGCCCGACGAACAGGAGCTTCATCGGCTGGGCGGCGTCGAGCACGACATCGCCCCCGGCCAGCTCCCCCGCGGCAAGCTCGCCGCCGCAGACGTTCGTGGCGTTGACGCGCTGTGACAGCGCGTCGGCGTCCACGTTCACCCCGTTGGGCACGATGGTGTACCGGCCACCGAACCAGCGACGCCCGGTCCAGGCGGCGGCCTCGGACACGGCGATGCGCACGTCAAGGTGGTTCATCATCGCCCGGGCACCGAACGCCGTGGCGATGTAGTTGGGCACGGGCTTGGTCGAGTAGGAGTGATAGGTCCCCACCAGCGGCACGCCCGGCACCGAGGAGGCCACCCACCCGATGACCGGTGCGACCGGCTCATGGACGTGCACCACGTCGAAGTCGCCCGCGCGCAGCTCGCGCACGAGCTTGGCCTGGGCGACCGGGGAGATCGACAGGTTCGACTGGGCGCCGTTGGCCGAGAATCCCCACGTGCGGCCGATCGGAATGAGGTAGTCGGGGGCCTCGAGCCCCTGGGGCTTGGCCCCGCGGTGGGTGAGGGAGGCGGTGCGGTCGGCCGGATCGAAGGGCGCGAGCACGCGGACGTGGTGGCCCTCGGCGATGAACTGCTCAGCCAGCGCCTGGATGTGGCGGGTCACCCCGCCGGGATAGGTCCAGGAGTACGGCGACACGAGGGCAATCCTCATCGTCTCAATAGTACCCCGAATTTGATTAGGTTCCTGTCTAATCTGGTCGGAACCCGGCCGGATGCTCGGACCGGAGCGGCCGGGATGTCATCATCTTCAACTATGTCCGACCGCGTCTTCGTCAAGTACACCTTCTTCAAGCTCGATCCCGCCTGGCGTCGCCTGCCGGCCTCTGAGCGCGACCAGCACAAACGGGAGTTCCTCGCCGCCTGCGAGGACTTCGCCGAGGGGCATTACCTCGCCGGCTACAGCACGGTGGGGATCCGCGGGGACACCGACCTCATGCTCCAGACCCAGGCGGAGAACCTCGAGCGCCTGCACGAGTTCCAGGTCGTGCTCAACCAGTCGGGTCTCGCCTCCTGGCTGGAGATCCCCTACAGCTATCTGGCGATGATGAAGCGCTCGGAGTACTCGGACGAGTCGAATCTCAAGCTGCGTTCCCACACCAACAAGTATCTGTTCGTCTACCCGTTCATCAAGACCCGGGCCTGGTACGCCCTCCCCGGGCCCGAGCGGGGCCGGATCATGGCCGAGCACATCAAGGTCGGCCGCGAGTACCCGAGCATCGATATCAACACGTCCTACTCCTTCGGACTCGACGACCAGGAGTTCGTCATCGCCTTCAACGGGGACGACCCGGGTGAGTTCCTCGACCTGGTGCAGCGCCTGCGCGCCACCGAGTCCTCCAGCTACACGCTGCAGGACACCCCGACCTTCACCTGCCTGGCCGTCAGCGTCGAGAAGGCGCTCGCCGCCCTCGACGGCGTGGCTCTGTCGGTACTCGCCTGAGCGTGCCCTCGGGGCCGGAGGTCCATGAGACCACCGGCCCCGCCCTCGCGCACCTGCGCGCGGCCGACCCGGTGATGGCCGCGCTGATCGACCGGATCGGCGCAGACCCGCTCGGAGAACGCCGCCGCGCCCGTCCCCGCGATCACTGGGGCGTGCTCATCCGGGCGATCGTCGCCCAGCAGGTGTCGGTGGCCTCCGCCGACGCCATCCACCGGAGGCTCTATGACCACTTCGGTGGCCGCGCACCGACGCCGGCGGAGCTCGCCGGGGCCGACCCGGAGCTGATGCGTCCCGCCGCGGGGCTCTCCCGGGCCAAGACCGTCTATCTGCAGTCACTCGCCGCCCACGTACTGGCGGGCTCGCTCGACCTCGCTCACCTGGCCGACCTCGACGACGACCAGGTCCGCGCCGAGCTGACCGCGGTCAAGGGTCTCGGCCCCTGGAGCGCCGACGTCTTCCTCATCTTCCACCTCGGACGGCCCGACGTGTTGCCCGTGGGCGACCTCGGCGTCCGCCACGCGATGCGCGACGTCTATGGCCTGGACTCTGACCCCGATCCTGCGACGATGCGCGAGATCGCCGCGGGATGGCGCCCCTACCGGACGCTGGGCAGCCTGTACCTGTGGCGGTCGCTTGACGCGACCCCGGTCTAGTGTCGTGAGTCACACATTCGACGGCAGCCTCGCGGCGTATGGACGCGCCTGACGCCCGGCCACTCCCAGGACTGCTCGCGAATGTCCGACTTACGACACTAGCCGCCCAGCGAGCTGCTGGTCGTGCTGGTGGTGCTGGAGGCGGAGCCGAGGGCCCCGCTGTACATGCTGAGCAGGTTGGTCAGGTCGAACGTGTCACTGGTGGCGGGCACCGTGGGCGCCGGCTGCTGGCCGTAGGAGAGGAAGTCCAGCTGAACGCTCAGGGGCACCTTGGTGCCGTGGGCCGTGAAGGTGTAGTCGAGCGTCAGGCGCCGGATGAGATGGGCCGAGTCGATGTAGACATCGAAGGGGATGGTGGTCAGACCGAGTTGCTTGGAGGCTCGGGCCAGGCCCTGCTTGAGCGCCTTGCGCTGGGCGGCGGGAAGCTGGGTCGACAGCTTGGCCAGATTGAGGGTCGCCTGGTACTCGGTGGTGGCGACCCCGTTGACCGTGGCCGTGCCGACCTTGGTGATACCGGTCGAGGACGCGGCCTGGAGCTCCTTGAGCGCGGCGGACGGATCGGTCGGGCTGGTCTGCCCGTTGAGCAGGTTCGACAGGCCGGGAATCTGTGCGCCGCTCGCCAGCTTGGCCAGGTTGACCGACACCCAGGACTTCCCCCCGGTGTAGGTGCCGACCTTGCTCGCCAGTGAGCTGGGCAGCTTGGCGTACAGCGTCTTGTCGTTCACTACCAGGGTGAGCGGCAGGTTCGACAGGGCCGCGGCCTCGGGGGCGAGGCTGGCGATTCCCGGTACCGACAGCACGAAGCTGGCCTCACCCTGCTGGGGCGACGTGTTGAACGCTCCGGTGCCGGTCAGTGACAGCTTGCCGACGGAGGGCAGCGTCTCAGTCAGTGAGTAGGCGACCTTCTCGCCCTTGGCCGCCCCGGAGACATCCGCCGCCTGGGTGATGGCCGAACTGCCGATGTGCGCACTGGTGTTGGCCACGCTCGCGTGGGACGCGGTGGCGTGAGACGAGCCGCAGCCCGCGATGACGGCTGCCGCAGCAGCCGCGGTCACGCCGACGCCGAGGATCCGTGATGTTCCGACAAATGCCATGAGAATGTCCTGTCCGACGGAGGCTGAGGCTAGACCGCTGAGACCTGCTCCTCTTCCGCGACGCGGAAGGAGGAGCCACAGCCGCACGCGGCGATGACGTTCGGGTTCTCGACCTTGAATCCGGCACCCTGGAGCCCGTCGACGAAGTCGATCACCGATCCCTTGACGTAGGGCAGGCTCGGCTTGTCGACCAGCAGACGGATTCCCTGGTCTTGGAAGACCTGGTCGCCGTCGCGCTCCTCGTCGAACGCCAATGCGTACTGGAAGCCGGAGCAGCCGCCGCCACGAACACCGACGCGCAACCCTGCTGTTTCGGCCACCGTCGCCTGCGAGCTGAGGAACTCGCGGACCTTCTCGGCGCCCTTGTCTGTGAGGGTGATCATCACGAATGAGTGTAAAGCATCCCGCCCAGTACTTCATTCGGTAAAGCGAGCGCTAACTTATAGGACATGACCGTCACCCCGGAAGAACTCAAGGAGCGTATCGAGGCGGGAATCCCCGGCTCGGCGGCCTGGGTCGACGGCGACGGCCAGCATTTCCGGGCCGAGGTCACCTCGCCCGCCTTCACCGGTCTGAGCCGCATCGCCCAGCATCAGCTGGTCTACGACGTGTTCGGCGTCGAGATCGGTGATCGCATCCACGCCCTGTCGATCAAGACAACTCCAACGGAGGCCTCGCCATGAGCACGCCTGAGACCAATGAGCTGCGTGACGCGATCACTTCAGCGATCGCCGACAACCCCGTGATCCTGTTCATGAAGGGCAATCCCGACGCGCCGGCCTGCGGCTTCTCCGCGCGCACCGTGGCGGTCCTCAACCAGATCGACACGGCCTTTGCCGCGGTGGACATCCTGCCCGATCCCCGGATCCGCCAGGAGCTCTCGGCAGTGTCGGGCTGGCCCACCATCCCCCAGCTGTTCGTCGACGGCGAGCTGGTCGGCGGCGCTGACATCGTGGCTGAGATGTATGAGTCCGGTGAACTCCAGCAGCTGCTCGGCGTCGAGGCCGAGCCCGAGACGGTGGCCGAGCCGACCCCGACGGACCCTGCCCCGCTGACCATCGAGAACCGCCTCTAGAGGCTCGGGGCCGGCGCCTTCAGGTAGCCGGTGCGTTTCAGGAAGGCGTCGAGGCTCTGGACGAACTTCGCGCCCTGGCGGGCTCCGGGCAGACCTGAGTTGAGGTGCCCGGCGCCGGCTTGGCGCCTGAGGTAGGCGGCCACCTGGGCCTGGTGGCCCAGCTCGTCCTCATCGGCCGCCCAGGCGGCGATGACCCCGACGGTGTCGGAGTAGTGGGGGCACGGAGCCAGACCGCGGCGTCGCGGGCGATCAGCGCCGGGAACTGCGTCGTCACGTCGACCAGCTTGGCCCCGTTGAAGCGCAGCAGCTCCAGCGGGAGCCCGGAGCCGGCGAAGTCGGTGAACGCGTAGGCAAAGCGGTCATCCGCGGTCTCGAACACCGCCTGGCCACCCAGGGTCTTGAGCCGGTAGCCGGGGTCGCCCCAGTCGTGCTGAGACGCCCGGTAGCGGTCACTGGCGGCGTCGTAGGTGAAGAACCGGGTGATCGAGCAGCAATGCGCCCCGCCCGTGTAGAGATCGACGAACACCTCGGGCTCTCCGCTGCCGGCCAGGTCGACGACGTGGACGGCCTTGCCGGCGCCGACGGCGCAGTAGCTCCGACAGGGCTTGGCGTCGACTCGCTCAGACAGCACGTTCCGTCCCGCCCGGGTGATGCTCAGCGCGATGCCGGTGTCGTAGTAGCCGTGGGGCGTGTAGGTGAGCGTCGCGCTCACCGTGGCGCCACCGGCGATCGGCGCCGAGGCCGTCTGGGTCCTGGGCTTGCTGGTCCGCGCGCCGGCCGATCCGCAGCAGGCCAGCGCTGTGATCAGGACGACGAGGCCTGCGATGACTCCGCGTGTGCGCACTTCCACTCCAGGTGTTCGATGATCCGCCGGGAGTCGGAGACTATCTCGCCGTCGAGCACGAGGAGCGGCACGCGCCGCTGACCGCTGAGCGCCTCGACCTCAGGCCGGCGGTTGCGGCGTTGGGGCACGCGCACCTCACTGAAGGGGATATCGGCCCGGCGCAGATGTCGGGCCACTCGCCCACAGGGACAGAGCCGGTCAGTCGGGGTGCTGCAGCGATAGAGGACGGCCATGGCGATGCGCTCCGATGAACTTTAGGGCGTGGCGCGAGGGCACTGCTACGGTCGGCCGCGCCGCCATGTCGATCGCGATCGTCACTGACACGTGCGCCTATCTGCCTGCGGAGACGGTTGAGCGTTTCGACATCCAGGTGGTCAGCCTGTACGTGCGCATCGGCGCTGAGGAGATCCGCGAGGCCGATATCACCGATTACGGCGCGTACTTCCGGCGCCTGGACCGGGGCGGCCAACTGCCCACGACCTCGCAGCCCTCGATCGGTGACTTCCTCGCCGTCTATGAGCCGCTCGTCGCGGCCGGGCATGAGATCGCCTCGCTGCACCTGGCGGGGGCCATGTCGGGCACCGTCAACACCGCCGAGCAGGCACGCCGGACCCTGGGTGACGCCGCCGACCGGGTCCGGGTGATCGACACGCGCGTGGCGTGTGGCGCGCAGGCGATGATGGTCCAGGCCGCCGCCCAGGTGGCCCGCGGCGGTGGCGACCTCGACGCCATCGAGGCGCGCGCCATGGCGTTGCGCGACGCGCTGCGCTTCTGGTTCACCCTCGAGTCCCTCGAGTACCTGCGCCGCGGCGGGCGCATCGGGGGCGCCCAGGCGTGGCTCGGGACCGCCCTGGCGATCAAGCCGATCCTCTCACTCAGCGAGGGGATCTCCCCCGTCGAGCGGGTCCGGACGACCCGCCGTGCCCTCGAGCGCATCGTGGCGCTGCTCGCGGAGGCCCACGGCGACGGCGCCGACGGGTGGGCGGTCCAGCACATCCAGGCGCCGGAGTACGCCGCGGCGCTGATCGAGCGCGGCCGCGCC
>CAZZVR010000115.1:0-12161 GCA_964657595.1 Burkholderia sp. PAMC 26561
AGCGCGTCGGCTCGTGCGATCACGCAGCGAGCTTCTCACGCGCGCGCTTGGTCGGCCGCACCGCCTTGGGGGCGGCGCCCCCAAGGCCGCTGGAGCCGGCTCGCGACGCGGCGAGCAGGGGAGCGAGGAAGTGTCCGGTCTCAGACTCTGGCGTCGCCACGATCTGCTCGGGCGTTCCCGTCGCCAGCACGCGACCGCCCTCCTCCCCACCCTCGGGACCCAGGTCGATCAGGTAGTCCGACACCTTGATCACGTCGAGGTTGTGCTCGATCACCACGATCGAGTTGCCGGCGTCGACCAGGCGCTGGAGGACCTCGAGCAGTCGCTGGATGTCGGCGAAGTGCAGGCCCGTGGTCGGTTCGTCGAGGATGTAGATCGTCTGGCCGGTCGCGACCTTGGCCAGCTCAGCCGCGAGCTTGACCCGCTGTGCCTCACCGCCCGACAGCGTCGTGGCCGGCTGGCCCAGGCGCATGTAGCCGAGTCCGACGTCGAACAGCGTCTGCACCCGGCGCTTGATCTTCGGGATGTGGGCGAAGAACTCCAGTGCCTCCTCGATCGGCATCTCGAGCACCTCGGCGATGTTCTTGCCCTTGAACCGCACCTCGAGGGTCTCGCGGTTGTAGCGCTTGCCCCCGCACTGCTCACACGGGACGTACACGTCGGGCAGGAAGTGCATCTCGATCTTGATCTGACCATCACCGGCGCAGACCTCACAGCGTCCGCCCTTGACGTTGAAGGAGAAGCGTCCGGGCTTGTAGCCCCGCGCCCGGGCCTCCGGGGTGCGGGAGAACAGGTCGCGTACCTGATCGAACAATCCGATGTATGTCGCCGGATTGGACCGCGGTGTGCGGCCGATCGGACCCTGGTCGACGGCGATGATCTTGTCCAGCTCGTCGAGCCCGGAGATCGACTTGTGCGCGCCCGGACGCAGCTTGGCCTTGTTGAGCCGGTTGGCCGCGGCCTTGTAGAGAATCTCGTTGACCAGGGTCGACTTGCCCGACCCGGACACGCCGGTGACGGTGCACATCACGCCCAGCGGGACCTTGACGTCGAGGTTCTTGAGGTTGTTCTCAGCGGCACCCTTGATCGTCACGTATCCGGTGGGCTTGCGCCGTTTCGCCGGCGGGTCGATCGAGAGCGCACCCGACAGGTACTGCCCGGTCAGTGACCGTTTGTTCCTCGCCACCTGTGCCGGGGTTCCGGCGGCCACGACGTGGCCGCCGTGCTCGCCGGCGGCCGGTCCGATGTCGAGCAGGTAATCCGCGGCGCGGATGGTGTCCTGGTCATGCTCGACCACGAGCACGGTGTTACCGACGTCCCGCAGCGCCTTGAGCGTGCCGATGAGCTTCTCGTTGTCACGCTGGTGGAGCCCGATCGACGGCTCGTCGAGGATGTAGAGGACGCCGACCAGGGATGATCCGATCTGGGTAGCCAGACGGATGCGCTGGGCCTCTCCGCCCGACAGCGTCGCCGCGGCGCGCTCCATCGACAGGTAGCCGACCCCGACGTTCTCCAGGAACGACAGGCGCTCGTTGATCTCGCGGAGGATGAGCCGGGCGATCCGCTGATCGTGGTCAGACAGTTCCAGCTCAGCCAGCCAAGTCAGCGCCCGCCGGACCGACAGCGCACAGAACGCGTGGATCGGCGTGCCGGCGACCAGCACCGCCCGGGACTCGGGCTTCAGGCGCGCGCCGTGACAGTCGGGGCAGGGCCGCAGCGTCATGAACTCCTCGATCTTCTCCTTGGCGAAGTCCGAGTCGGTCTCGCGGTACCGCCGCGCCAGCCCCGGCACGATTCCCTCAAACCGGGTGTTGTAGGAACGCCGGCGTCCGAATGAGTTGCGGTAGGACACCTGCAGCCGCTCCTCCCCGGTGCCGCGGAGGAAGAACTCGCGCTGCGCGGCCGGAAGCTTCTCCCAGGCCACGTGGATGTCGACGCCGTAGCGTTCGGCGATCGCCTCGGTCAGCTTGGCGTAGTAGTCACTCGCCCCGCCCACCCATGGGGCGATCGCGCCCTCGGCGATCGACAGGCCCGGGTCGGGCACGACCAGCTCGGGGTCGATCTCCATCTGCGCGCCCAGTCCGGTGCAGCGCGGGCACGCGCCGTGGGGAGCGTTGAAGGAGAAGATCCGCGGCTCCAGCTCGATCAGGCTGGGGCCGTGGTCGGGGCAGGCGAAGCGCTCGCTGTAGGTCTGGATCCGTTCCGGGGATTTCGGGTCCGCGTCAACCAGCTCGATCTCGACCAGACCGTCAGCCAGGGTCACCGCCGTCTCAATCGAGTCGGCCAGGCGCTTGCGCAGGTCGTGCTTCATCACGAGGCGGTCGACCACCACCGCGATGTCGTGCTTGAACTTCTTGTCCAGGACGATCGGCTCGTCCAGGCGCTTGAGCTCACCGTCGACCTTCACGCGCCCGAAGCCCTCGTTGCGGAGCTCCTCGAGCTGCTTGGAGTACTCGCCCTTGCGGCCGCGCACGATCGGCGCCAGCACCATGAAGCGCGTGGAGTCGGGCAGCTCCATGACCTGGTCGATGATCTGCTCGGCGGATTGGCCGGCGATCGGCTTGCCGCAGATGTAGCAGTGGGGCTGGCCGATCCGCGCCCACAGGAGACGCAGGTAGTCATAGATCTCGGTGACCGTGCCCACGGTCGAGCGCGGGTTGCGCGACGTCGTCTTCTGATCGATCGAGATCGCCGGTGACAGCCCGTCGATCGAATCGACGTCGGGCTTGTCCATCTGACCGAGGAACTGGCGTGCGTAGGCCGACAGCGACTCCACGTAGCGACGCTGACCCTCGGCGTAGATGGTGTCGAAGGCGAGGCTGGATTTACCCGAGCCCGACAGCCCGGTGATCACGGTCAGCGATCCCCGGGGGATCGAGACGGTGATGTCCTTCAGGTTGTGCTCCCGGGCACCGGAGACGATCAGCTGGTCCACATAACCCAGTGTATGAGACCGAACGGACGTTCGCTCTTGCCGCTCACGGTTGCGAACGGATTTGTCCGCAACGTGCGCCCGAGCTAGTGCGCGGGGAGGGTGAGCTGCACGCCGGGAAAGATCAGATTGGGGTCCCCGGTGCCGATGCGCTGCTTGTTCAGGTCCCAGATCGCCCGGACCTCGCTGGCGACCGACGCGTCGCTGGCCCCGGGTCCGAGGCGGTCGCGGGCGATCTGCCAGAGCGAGTCGCCCGCCTCAACCCTCAGCGCCGAGGCTCCTGCGGTGGTGTGGCGCGTTGCGGTGGCGACGGCCCGGGTGAGCGGGTCACCACGGTCGGTCAGCGAGACCACCCGCACGAGCTGTCCGTCACTGCCCAGGACGATCTCCGAGTACGCCTTGTCCGCGGCGAAGGGCGCTTTGGCCGAGAGCAGTGGGACCGTGCTGCGCTTGGGGTTCGCCGACAGGGTGTGCACGCCCGGGGTGACCGACAGGTACGGAGTCGCCTGCGTGAAGGTGAGGCTGGAGACGGCCGACTTGCCGTCGACCCGCAGCTGAGGCGTACCGAGTTCGGGGGCGGCGTGGATCACCCGCACGAGGGCCGAGCCGGGCCGGCCCGACTGCGCCTTGTAGATACCGAGACTGACGCTCGCTGCGGGCTTGGCCAGGAACACGAGGTCATAGGCACCGTCGCCCAACGTCGCCGTTCCGTGTGCCAGCGTCTTGGTGCCGCTGACCAGTGCCCACTCGAACCGGCCGGAGTGCAGGTTCGTCCACGGGGTCACGTCGCCGAAACCGACAGCTCCCACGCTGTGCTCGGGGCCGCTCTGGGTCACCTCGACGGTGACCTTGCCCACGCTCGGCACCGCGTGGACGAAGCGCACCAGCGAAGCGGCGAGCGACTCGCCCGGGAGCAGCAGGAGCGCCGCCGCGCCCAGGGCCACGGAGGCCGGGCTACGGCGCAGCAACGTCCGCAGGGCGGCCCTCTGGGTGCTCATGGTCGGCACGTTACCAGCGCGAGTCGGCATGCCCCCGATACGCACGTGGTTCACTGTCAGATCACTGTGGAGCACATCGCGACCCGCAGGCTGGTCGAGGCATCCGCCGCGCTCGATCCCGCCAGCCGAGCCCTCCTCAGCCTGTGGCTGCATCGCGGCCTGTCCAATGAGGTGATCGCCCAGCTGGCCGGGCTCGAGACCCACGAGGTCGCCGTCCGCAAATTGGAGATGGTGCGCCAGCTCAGCCGCGAGCTGGAGCTGCCGCCGCTGGAGGTGCTGGCTGCGCTGCGCGGGATCGTGTCCCCGCCGAGGAACCCGACCGGGCCGGTCCCCGCAGCTCCGGTGGGCAACGGTGCCGCCCCGGCCGACGCCAACGGTGCCGCCGCGACCGCCGAGCCCGACACCGTCAGCCCGCCCGGCGATGAGCCCGCAGTTGATGCGCCTGAGCCCGGCAACTCTGGTCTTCGGCGACGCTACGGGTTGATCGGCGCCGCCGTGCTCACCGCGGCGATCGTGGCGGGCGTGCTCCTCGCGGTGCTGCCCGACCACACTTCCCGGCCGTCGGTCTCACCCGCCCCCCCAGCGGTCACCGGCACCTCGTCTGCGCGCGTGGCCGACGGCGCCCGACAGACCCTCACACCGCTGTCATCCCGGGCGCCGCACGCCAGGGGTGCCGTCAGCGCCAGCCGCGTGGGAACGGCGCGGGCACACCACCTGGAGCTCAACCTGACCGTGAGCGGGCTCCCGACGCCCCGGCACGGCCGGTACGAGGTGTGGCTGTTCAATTCGATCATCAACGCCCGTTCCCTCGGCGTGCTCCACGCCGGCGTCGACCGCCTCAGCCTCCGCCTCCCCGGGGACGCCGCGAACTACCGCGCGATCGACATCTCGCTGCAGCCTCCCGGTTACCGCTACGACAGCGGCGAGTCGGTGCTGCGGGCCAAGAACCCCGTGCGCTGAGCCCGCGCCGACCGGGTCTCAGCCCTCGACGGAGGCGTAGACCTCGTCGAGCAGCTGCGCCCGGTCACCAAGCTGGAAGTTCTCCGCCAGGTAACGGTCGGTCTCGTCGCGCGGGGTCCCGTTGAGCGCCATGTTCAACGCGACCAGGCGGGCGCCCTCGATGTCGTCGTCGACGGGCTCGGCGGACATCCCGGTAGCGCTCGGCACCGCCTCGGGCTCCAGCTCGAAGGTATCGATCTCGACCACCGTGACCGGCTCCTCGAGAGCCTCGACCAGCTCGAGCTCGGCATCGGCCGGGGTCGCCTCGGGCACCGTGCGTCCGGAGGGCTCGGCCTCGAAGCGCGGCCGCGGGGTGACCACGCTCTTGACGTCGTTGAAGTTACCCTCGAGCAGCTGCAGGTCGGCGTTGAGACGGTTCGACCCCGTCTTCAGCGACTCGAAGAGCGCCGACAGCTCGGACTCCATGGCATCGAGGCGCTGGAGCATCACTCCGGTCGACTCCGACACCTGGCCTACGTAGTCGCGGGCCTGGTGGCTGGCCTGCTGGCGGGCTTCGGCGGCCTCCTGCGCCGCCTCGGCGCGGATGTCGGCGGCATCGTCCTCGGCCTGCCGGGTGATCTCGGCGGCACTCGACTCGGCCGCCTCCACGATCGCGCGCACCTGACTGGAGGCGGTCGAGGCCAGCGTCTCGGTGCGGCGACGCGAGGTCGACTTCAGCTGGTCGACCTCCTCGGCGATCGCGGCGAGGTGGGCGTCGACCGCGTCGGGGTCATAACCGCGGCGGCCGATCGGGAAGTCCTTCTTCTCAATGGTCTGTCGTTCAAGTGGCACGGGCGACAGACTACCCGACCCGGCGGGGGTTAGCGGCGGGGCCCGGTCACCAGGTCCAGCTGACGCCGGACGCCGCGAATCTCGTCGCGCAGCTTGGCCGCGTACTCGAAGCGAAGATCCTCGGCCGCGGCCAACATCTCCTCCTCCAGCTCGACCATCGTCTTCTCCAGCTCGGCCGGTGGCACGTTGTCCAGGGCGCGCTGGCGCCGGCGCCGGGACTTGGGCACCTTCGAGTCGGACTGGAGGAACTCGGCGATGTCCGAGATGCCCTTGGTGATCGACTCCGGGGTGATCCCGTGCTCGGTGTTGTAGGCCACCTGAATGGCCCGACGGCGGTCGGTCTCCTCGATCGCCGTCTTCATGGCGGCGGACTGCTTGTCGGCGTACATCAGGACCTGACCGTCCACGTTGCGGGCCGCACGTCCGATCGTCTGGATGAGCGAGGTGGAGCCCCGCAGGAAGCCCTCCTTGTCAGCATCGAGGATCGCGACCAGCGATACCTCGGGCAGATCGAGGCCCTCGCGCAGCAGGTTGACGCCGACGAGCACGTCGTACTCACCGAGCCGCAGCTCGCGGATGATCTGGATGCGCTCGAGGGTGTCGATCTCGGAGTGGAGGTAGCGGACCTTGAAGCCCATCTCCAGCAGGTAGTCGGTGAGGTCCTCCGACATCTTCTTGGTCAGGGTCGTCACCAGCACGCGCTCGTTGCGGTCGACCCGCGTGCGGATCTCGTTCATCAGGTTGTCGATCTGGTTCTTGGTCTCCCGCACCTCGATCGGCGGGTCGACGATCCCCGTCGGCCGCACGATCTGCTCGACGATGCGGTCCGAGTGGGTGCGCTCGTACTGGCCGGGCGTGGCCGAGACGAACACCAGCTGTGGGGTGATGGCGAGAAACTCCTGGAAGGTCTGGGGCCGGTTGCCCATCGCCGAGGGCAGTCGGAAGCCGTAGTCGACCAGGGTCTGCTTGCGCGACTTGTCGCCCTCGTACTGACCGCCGATCTGGGGCACTGTCTGGTGGGACTCGTCGATGAAGCAGACGAAGTCGTCGGGGAAGTAGTCGATCAGGCAGTAGGGCCGGTCCCCCGGATTGCGACCGTCGAGGATCTCGGAGTAGTTCTCGATGCCGGAGCAGAAGCCCATCTCCCGCAGCATCTCCATGTCGTACTGGGTGCGCTGGCGCAGGCGGTGGCTCTCCAGCAGCTTGCCCTCGCTCTCCAGCACCGCGCAGCGATCGTCGAGCTCGCGGGCGATCTTGGCCACGGCATCGTCGATGTAGCCCTCGCGCACGTTGTAGTGCGAGGCCGGCCAGATCGCCACGTGCTCGAGGTCGTCCTCGATGACCTCCCCGGTGACGCTGTCGAAGTGCTGGAGGTGCTCGACCTCATCACCGAACATCACCGCGCGGTAGGCCGTCTCGGCATAGGCCGGCCAGATCTCCAGGGTCTCCCCGCGCACCCGGAAGGTGCCGCGGGCCAGCGCGGTGTCGTTACGCGTGTACTGGATCCGTACGAGCTTGCGCAGCAGCAGGTCGCGGTCGATCATCTCGCCCTTGCGGATCACCTGCAGGTTCTCGTCGTAGACCTCGGGCGAACCCAGTCCGTAGATCGATGAGACGCTGGCCACGATGATGACGTCGCGCCGGGCGAACAGGGCCGCGGTGGCGGCGTGACGCAGCCGGTCGATCTCCTGGTTGATCGCCGAGTCCTTCTCGATGTACAGGTCGCGGGAGGGGACGTAGGCCTCGGGCTGGTAGTAGTCGTAGTAGGAGACGAAGTACTCGACCGCGTTGCGCGGGAAGTAGGAGCGAAACTCGTTGCAGAGCTGGGCGGCCAGGGTCTTGTTGTGCGCGAGGACCAGGGCCGGCTTCTGCACCTGCTGGATCGTGGAGGCCATGGTCATCGTCTTGCCGGTACCGGTCGCCCCCAGCAGCGTCAGCGCGCGCTCGCCCGCCCGGATCCCCTCGGTGAGGCTGGCGATCGCGTGGGGCTGATCCGCCATGGGCACATAGTTGGCTTCGAGCTCGAAGTTCGGCACACCCCCATTAAAGCCGCCCGGCGGTCAGCTTCTGACCGCGATGCGTCGCAGTGGCCCTGTCGCGTAACTTTCCGCCGCCGGATGTCGTTGGATATGCAGGTGCAGGTGCGGGAGCGAGGCAAAATCATGCGGCGGGTTGGGCTGCTCATCGTCCTGTGCGGTGTGCTCGCCAGCCCGGCGGGCGCCCAGGCCGCGCTGAAGACGGTGGCCTACCGCGGCGTGACCCTGAAGGTCCCCCGCAGCTGGCCGGTGTACCGGCTCGGCAGCCACTCGCCGGTGTGCGTCCGCTTCAACCGCCACGCCGTCTACCTGGGAACGCCGGGGACCGACCAGGCCTGCCCGGTCACCAGCGCGGGGCGCACCGAGGCCATCCTCGTCGAGCCGGCCCCCCAGGCCGGCGTCGGTCTGTATGGCTCCGACGTGACCGTCACGCGCTCCGGCGGCGCGCGCATCACCGCCACCTGGCGTCGGGATCCCGCGGCGATCCGCGTCGCCCTCGGCGTGCGGCGGCTCGTGCCGGCTCATGCGCCGGCCTCCGCGACGCCGATCAGGACCGCGCGACGCTCCAACACGGTGAGCTCCGGGTCCCCGGCCACCCCCGGGGCCGTCTATCAGGGCACCGGTTTCGACACCTGCGCGACGCCGAGTGAGGCGACCATGTCCGCCTGGGGTGCCGCGTCGCCCTACGGGGCCGTCGGCGTCTACATCGGTGGGGAGAACATGGCCTGCTCCCAACCCAACCTCAACACCACCTGGACCGCCACCGAGTCCGCCGCCGGCTGGCACATCGTCCCCATCTACGTCGGTCTGCAATCGCCGAGCAACTCCTGCGGATGCGCGGCGATCAGCGCCACCCAGGCCGCCGCCGAGGGTATGGCAGCGGCCACCGACGCGGTGTATGACGCCGCCGCGGTCGGGATCGGAGCCGGCAATCCGATCTATTACGACATGGAGGGCTACAGCCGCAACAGCACTAACAGCACAGCGGTGCTGGCGTTCCTCGAGGCGTGGACCGAGCAGCTGCACACCGACGGCTACACCTCTGGCGTCTACAGCAGCGATGCCTCGGGGATCGCCGATCTCGCCGCCCAGTCGGGCACGAGCTATGTCGAACCTGATGACATCTGGATCGCGGCCTGGAACGGCCAGGCCAACGTCACCGACGCGACGATCCCCGCGACCGACTGGGCCAACAGCCAGCGGCTGCACCAGTTCCAGGGCGCGACGGAGGAGAGCTACGGCGGCGTGACCGTCGACGTCGACAACGACTACCTCGACGGCGCCACCGCGGCTTCCGGAGGCGGCACGTCTGCCGCCGCCGCGCCCGTCGAGACGGCGCCCGTCGCGTCGGCTGCCCCGACGATCCAGGGCGTGCCCGTCATGGGCCAGACCCTGACCGAGCTGCACGGGAGCTGGACCGAATCGCCCAGCAGCTACACCTATCAGTGGTATCGCTGCAGCGGAGCGGGAACCGGCTGCGCGGCGATCAGCGGGGCCGTCAGTCCGACGTACACGCTGTCGCGCGCCGACGTGAAGCAGACGATGATGGTCATGGAGGCCGCGGCCAACGCGGTCGGCTCGGGGGCCGCCTCCAGCTCGAGTCCGACCTCGGCAGTGGCCAGGACCGCGGCCGGCTACTGGTCCTTCACCGCCAGCGGCGCGGTCTACGACAGCAAGTACGAGCCACTGTTCGGCTCCCCCGGCGACTACGGGCTCAAGGACTTCGTCGGCATGGCGGCCACCCCCGGCCGACATGGCTACTGGATGGTCACCCGGCATGCGACCGTCTACGCCTTCGGCAACGCCCAGAATCATCCGGCGATCCACGTGGCCCATCCGGTGGCGGGCATCGTCCGCGCGCCCAACCTCGGCTACTGGCTCTACACGGCCGACGGCAACGTGTACGCGTCCAGCGGAACCGCCTACTACGGCTCCCCGGCGCGTCGGCATCTGACCAACGTCAGCGGCATGGCCGCGATGCCCAACGGAGCCGGGTACTGGCTGGTCACCCGCCGGGGGATCGTCTACCCCTTCGGCAAGGCCGCGGTGCACGGCCGCATCCGCCCGGCGCGCCCGGTGGTCGGCATCGTCGCCGCCCCGAACCGCGGCTACTGGCTCTACACCGCGTCCGGGAACGTCTATCCGAGCGCCGGGGCGCCCTACTACGGCTCGCCCCACGGCTCCAACATCGCCTCCATGCTCGCCACCCCCGACGGCCGGGGCTACTGGCTGATCACCCACACCGGCACGGTCTACGCCTACGGGGATGCCGCCAAGTACCCCAACCCGTCGCTGACCAGCGGCGCGGTGGTCGGGCTCGCGGGCTGAGTCCGCCCGGGCGGGAGTAGCCTCCACGCCGTGCCGGCGCTGGCCTACCCAGATCCTCCGCTCGCCGACGGCTCGATCACGCTGAGGCCCTGGTCCGAAGCGGACATTCCGGCGATCGTCGCTGCCTGTCAGGACCCGTTGATGCCACGCTTCCTCATTGATCTCCCGTGGCCCTACGGGGAGTCCGACGCCCGAGGCTGGTTGGCGTCACAAGCACCCCAACGTGAAGCGGGGGCCGGAATGGACCTCGCGATCGTGGACGGTCAGTCCAACCCGAGCGGCCCGGCGTACTTCTGGCGGTACTGCTTCTCGGCGCGCTCCACCTTGCTGACGTAGGCGCGGGTGGCCGGGAACGGGATGTCACCGATACCGAAGGCGTGGCCGGCCTGATGGGCCCGGCTGATCCAGCGGTCGACGTTGCCCTCCCCCCCGTTGTAGGCGGCCAGGGCAGCGGTCTCATCACCGTGGAAGCTGTCGAGCAGCTCGCGCAGGTAGTAGCTGCCGTAGGCGATGTTGACCGCCGGGGTACCCAGGTCCGAGACGTGGAACGCGGTCCCGCCGGACTGGTGCGCCAGCGCCTCGGCGGTGGCGGGCTCGATCTGCATGAGCCCGACCGCCCCGGCGGGCGAGGTCCGGGCGTCGAAGCCCGTCTCGGCGTAGATCACCGCGGCGACCAGGGCCGGGTCGAGCTGCTTGGCGGCGGCCTGCTGCTTGATGATCGAGCTGTCCTGCAGGGGCAGGGAGAAGTCACGCAGCGCCTTCTGGAAGAGCGGTGAGACTGCGCGGATGCCGAAGAACACGAGCACCGCGAGGAACACGAGCACGCCCAGCACCCGGCGGCGGCGCAGGCTGCGCAGATGAGCTCGGGTCTGCGCCGCCGAGGCACGCGAAGCCCCGCCTGGCGCCGGTGTGACCGCGCGCGCGGCAGCCGCGGTGCGGCTCGCTGCGGGGCGGGTCGCGCTACTCATCGCGTGAGCATGTCAAGAACACCCGACAACTTCGACTCGAGATCTGTTTCGGAACCATCGTTATCAACGACATACGTGGACCGTGCAGCTTTTTCCTGCTGGGAAAGCTGGCGCGCGGCGCGTTCGGACACGGCGGCGTGGCCGCGAGTGCTGGCTCGGACCGCCCGCACGGACTCATCGACGATCACCGCGATCGTCGCGTCGAAGCCGGATGCCATACCGCCCTCGAACAGCAGCGGCACCTCCACGACGGCCGCCCGCGGGGGCTGGGGCATGGACTCCACATCCTCCCGCCACTGCCCGATCCGTTCGCGCACCAGCGGCCAGATCAGCCCCTCCAGCCAGCTGCGTTCCTCGGGGTCTGAGAACACGACCGACGCCAGCGCCGACCGCTCGATGATCCCGCCGGGGGCGACAGCGGGCCCGAAGCGTTCAACCACCACGTCACGCACGGCAGCGGAGCCGTACAGCTGATGAACCACGGCGTCCGTGGACAGAGTCGCCGCGCCGAGCCGCTCGAGAGCGGCCAGCGCGGTCGACTTGCCAGCGCCGATCCCGCCGGTCAGTCCGACGAACGGGATCGCCACGTGAAGCGCCTCAGATCAGACGCCGGCGGGCGAGGTGCTGTCCGACGGACCGGTGGGGTCCTCACCCGCCGCCTCGTTGATCGCGGCGGCCTCCGCGAAGGACGGCTCGCCGGCTTCCGCCTCAAGCGTGTCCGCGGCCGCGGCCGGGATCTGGTCGGCGACGTCGAAGCCCTCCTCGTCGGAGAACTCGCCCTCGGCCGGGGGCAGGATCGGCCGCACCGGCAGAACCTGGCCCTCCACCCGCTTGATCGACAGCGACAGACGCCGACGCTCGGAGTCGATCTCCAGGATCTTCACGCGCACGGGATCGCCCGGCTGAATGATCTCGCGCGGGTTCTCGACGTGGTGCTGGGCCAGCTCGGAGATGTGCACCAGGCCCTCGACACCGTCGAGGATCTCGACGAACGCGCCAAAGGTCACGACCTTGGTCACGGTGCCCTCGAGCTCATCGCCGATGTTGTAGGTATCGATGACCCGCTGCCACGGATCCTCCTGGGTCTGCTTGAGACCGAGGGAGATGC
>CAZZVR010000116.1:0-12135 GCA_964657595.1 Burkholderia sp. PAMC 26561
CACCCCCCCCCCGCTCGTCCGCCGGGCCCCGGCGGCCCTCTGGGGTGGGATGCTCCCGGCCACCGCCATCGCGGTGGTCTACGTCAGTACCCAGCTGATGGCGGCGGTGGACATGAACATCGTCAACGTGGTGCTGCCCACACTGAGCCGGCAGTTCGCCGCGCCGCTGGCCGCGGTGCAGTGGACGGTGATCGCCTACCTGCTGACCCTGGCGGTGCTCATCCCCGCCTCCGGGTGGATGGGGGACCGGTTCGGCCTCAAGCCGACGTTCATGGCCGCGCTCGGGCTCTTCACGCTCGCCTCGGTGCTGTGCGGCTCGGTCGATTCGCTCGGCGCGCTGATCGCCGCGCGGGCGCTTCAGGGGGTGGGCGGCGGAATGATGGTGCCGACCGCCACCGCGATGCTCTACCGCGCCTACCCGCCCGAGCGACGTGCGCGGCTATCACGCACGTTGATCGTGCCGATCCTCATCGGTCCGGGTGCGGCCCCCATCCTCGGGGGCGCCATCGCCCAGCTGCTCTCCTGGCGCTGGGTGTTCCTCATCAACCTGCCCGTGGGCGCGCTGACCCTGCTGTTCGCCTGGCGCTGCCTTCCACGCACCCCGCGCACCGCCACGACGCGACTCGACGTGGGCTCGATTCTGCTGTCGGGCCTCGGGCTCAGTGCCGTGCTGTTTGCGGTGAGCGAGGGTCCCGAGCTGGGCTGGGCTTCCGCAGCGATCATCGGATCCGGGATCGGCGGGGCCGCGCTCCTGGTCGCCTTCGTGCGCCGCTCGGCGCGCCAGCCCGATCCGCTGCTGCGCATCCGCCTGCTGGCTGACCGCCTGTTCCGCGGCACCAACATCGTCTTCGCCCTGAGCACCGGGCCGTTCCTCGGCAGCCTCTACCTCACCCCGATCTTCCTCCAGGAGGTGATCCATCAGTCGCCGCTGGGGTCCGGCTCCACCACCTTCCTCGAGGCAATCGGCGTGGCCGTCGGCGCCCTGACCGTGGCACGCCTGTATCCCCGCATCGGGCCCCGCCTGCTCGGCGCCCTCGGTGCCGGCATGCTCACCGCCTACCTGGCCCTGTTCCTGCTGGTGGAACCCCACACCAGCCTGTGGCTCATCCGGGCACTCATGCTGTTCGGCGGGTTCGGCAACAGCGCCGCGTTCCTTGCCGTGCAGACCGCGATGTTCACCACGGTGAGCCACGACGACCTCGGGCATGCCTCGGCGATCTACAACACCCAGCGCCAGACCACCATCGCGGTCAACGTCGCCGTGCTCACCACCATCGTGGCGGCCGCGGGCGGCGCCAGCGTGGATGCCTTCCACCTCGCCTACCTGGCCGCCGCGGGCATCGCCGCTCTCGGGACGTGCTGCGCGCTCGGGCTGATCAAGACCCGGGACGCGCATTCCACCATGCGCGCACGCCCATCGAGCTGAGAGCCCATTCAAGGCAGAGCCTTGAGGTGCTGAAGTCGATCAAGGTCTGGCAATGAGGTTTGCGTCCGGTTAGCGTCCGCGCATGGACAACTCCCCGCCCTCAGAGGGCCTTCGCAGCGAGCTGAGTCTCGTCGACGCCTCCGCCTTCTCGGTCGGCCTGATCGGCCCCGTCGGGGCCATCGGCCTGCTCGGGACCGGCGCCGCCCTGATCATCGGCCGGGCCGTCACGCTGTCGTTCGTCTTCGCCGTCGTCGGTGTCGCACTGGTGGCCTACTGCTTCGTCAAGCTGTCACAGCACATCTCCCACACCGGCTCGGTGTACGCCCTGGTGGGGGTCACACTCGGACCGCGAGCCGGCTTTGTCGCCGGGTGGTCGCTGATGGGCGCCTACATCGCCATCGGCTGTGGGTCGACGATCGAGATGGGCCTGTTCGGTGGGCAGTTTCTCAAGGACACGGGGATCCTCAGTACTCAGCAGTGGTGGTGGATCGCCCTGATCGGACTGATCGGGGTCAGCGCGCTGGCCTTCGCGGAGATCCGCATCATCACCCGTGCACTGCTCACCTCAGAGGTCATCGGGGCCATCCTGGTGACGATCCTCAGCGTGGTCATCCTGGTGACCGTCATCTTCAGCCACGGACCCCAGGGCCAGAAGTTCACCATCAACTTCCTCTCCCTGCCCTCGGGCAGTGGCGTCGGCACCATCGCCAAGGCAGCGGTCTACGGCTTCCTCGCCTTCGCCGGCTTCGAGGGCGCCGCCGCGCTGGGTGAGGAGACCACCAGCCCCAAGACTCAGATCCCCCGGGCGATCAAGACCGCCGTGGTGGTGGTCGGCAGCTTCTACCTGCTCACCGCCGCGGCCCAATCTCTCGGCTACGGCGCCAACGCGGCCGGGGCGAAGAACTTCGCCAACGGCCTGCCCTTCTCCGACCTCGGCCGCGGATACATCGGTCATTGGTACGCCGACCTCCTCGATTTCATGGCGTTCATCAGCCTGTTCGCCATCTCCCTGGGCGTAGCCAGCGGCAGCGCCCGGATCATGTACGCCCAAGCGCGGGATGCGACCGGTAAGCGGACCGGGCTGGCGCACCTGTCGAAGATCGGCCAGCCCGTGGTCGCCCTGTGCGTGGTGTTCGTGATCTTCCTGTGCTCGCTCATCGGGCAGCAGCTGGCGGGCAGTTCGGTGATCGACGCGACGTTCTACCCGTTGCAGATCGGGACGGTGCTCATTCTCGTCGCCTACGTGATGGCGACCGTCGGGGCGATCTACTTCCTGTTCTTCAAGGGTGAGCCCCTGGCGCCACGCTGGCAGATCATCATCCCCCTGCTGGGCGGCGCGTTTGTCTGTTACACGATCTACCGCAACGTGTTCATCGGCCAGGTCGGCACCTATGCCCGTCTCCCCTACATCGAGGCCGGCTTCCTGCTCCTCGGGCTGCTCGCGGTGCTCCTCGCGCCCGGGCTGGCCGGGCGAGTCCGCGCCGGTCTGCGTCAGGGCGACCCGACCGCCGTGCCCGTCGAACCGCACGTGGTGGGGGCGCCGCGGTGACGCGCGTGGCCTGCCAGCAGCTCGCCCCCCGGCTCGGCGATCTGGCCGGCAACGCCGCGCGGGCCCAGGCGGCGATCGACACAGCGATCGCCGCCGGCGCCGAGGTCGTCCTCCTGCCCGAGCTGTGCACCTCCGGCTACATGTTCAGCGACGCGGGCGAAGCGGCCGGCTCGGCGATCACCCGGCAGGACCCGATCCTCGCGGGCTGGGCACAGGCGGCGCGGCGCAGCGGCGCCGTGGTGGCCGGCGGCTTCTGTGAACGGGGCGAGGACGGACGCATCTACAACAGCGCGGTGGCATTTCCGGGATCGCCCAGCGCAGAACCCGTCTTCTACCGCAAGCTGCACCTCTGGGATCGGGAGAAGCTCGTCTTCGCGCCCGGAAGCGTTCTCCCGCCGGTCTTTGAGACCGGCGCCGGACGCCTCGCCCTGATCATCTGCTACGACCTCGAGTTCCCTGAGCTCACCCGACTGCTCGCCCTGGCCGGTACCCAGCTGCTGCTCGTGCCGACCAACTGGCCGGCGGTGCCCCGCCCCGACGGCGAGCGGCCCCCCGAAGCGGTGATCGCCATGGCGGCGGCCCGGGCCAATCGAATGGCCATCGCGATCGCCGATCGCTGCGGCGCCGAGCGCGGACAGGCGTGGACCCAGGGCACCACGATCGTCGGAGCGGACGGGTGGGTCAGGGCCGAGAGCCGCGAACCCGGCCTGCTCATGGCCGACGTCGACTGCGCAGCGGCACGCGACAAGCGCCTAACCGACCACGCCGACCTGTTTGCTGACCGCCGGCCGGAGTTCTACGGCTCACTCGGCGCGGCCACCGCCGACAGCCCGCGCTGAAGCCGTGTGCCCACGCCGCGGGCCCAGTCGTCGATCAGCTCGACGAACTCCTGGACCGGCGGGCTGAGGCGGACTCCCCGACGGGTGACCAGGGCGAAGAAGTCATAGAACGGCTCGGCGAAGCTGACAGCGTTGACGGCGGATGGAGCGGCCGAGCCGTTGAGCACCGCGCGCGCCACGAGCGTCGCGCCGAGGCCCCGCGACACCAACTGCAAAGCGGTCTCCACGTGCTCGACCTCGAGTCGCGGCTCGAGCTGGACGCCCGCCTCCTGGGCCCGGCGGGCCAGCTGACGCCGCGTCGGATCGTCGAACCCGTAGCTGATGTCGTAGAGGATCAACGGGGCGCCGGCCACATCGGCCATTCCCACCGGGCGCCGGGTGACCTCGGGATCGGCGCTCACGTACAGCACCTCGTCGTGGAACAGGCCCCGCACCTCCAGCAGCGAGTCGTCGACGGGCAGCACCACGAGGCCGGCCTCGATGTCACCCGCCTGGACCGCCCGGGCGACGTCGAAGGAGTTCTGGCCCCGCATCCGCAGCACCCCGTCCGGGGCCTGGGCGCAGAACCGCGCGGCGAGCTGGGCGATGTCGTAGTACGGAGCATTGCGGAACGTGCCGACGGTGATATCGCGGCGGTGCTGGTCGCTGCGCCGGCCCACCGCGGCGAGCGCCTCATCGGCCGCCTCACTCACGCGGTCGGCGTGGCCGAGGAAGGTCCTCCCCGCCTCCGTCAGCGTCAACCCGCTGCCGGCGCGGGCGAACAGGGAGACCCCGAGTTCGGACTCGAGCCGACGTACCTGTTCCGATACCGCCGGCTGGCTGCAGTGCAGGCTCCGCGCGGCGGCGTTGAAGGAGCCCGCCGCCGCCGCGGCACGGAAGTACATGAGCTGTTGCAGTGTCAAGGCGTTTCCTTGAAGAGACGAAGGGGTTCTCACAGTAGCCTTTTACCCCCGGCGGATCTAGGCTCCGCAGCATGGTCGAGCCCGAGTACCTGAAATCCCCCACCGTCACCGCATCCGGCAGCCGCGACCGCGCCACCAGCGAGCGCGTGTCGGAGATGCTGTCGACCATCGAGGGAGGCGGACTCGACGCGGTGCGGGCCTACGCCCGCGAGCTGGACGGCTGGGACTCCCCCGACCTCGAGGTGGGGGCGGGCGCGATCCAACGGGCGGGTGACTCACTCACGCCGGCTCTGAAGCAGAGCATCGCCTTCGCCCAGACCCAGGTCCGGCAGTTCGCCGAGGCCCAGCGGGCCACGCTGACGAACTTCGAGATCGAGACCCTGCCGGGCGTCTTCCTGGGTCAGCGCCAGGTGCCTGTCAGCGCCGTCGGCGCCTACTGTCCCAGCGGCCGGGTCCCCATGCTGGCCTGCGCATTCATGACCGTGCTCGTGCCCAGGACCGCCGGTGTGGAGACGGTGATCGCCTGCTCACCGCCCCGCGGCGGTGAACTGCATGCCCCGACGCTGCACGCCATCGCCACCTCCGGGGCCGACCGCATCTTCGCGCTCGGCGGTGTGCAGGCCCTGGCTGCCATGGCCTTCGGTCTGCTCGACTCCGAGCTCGGTGGCGTCGACATGATCGTCGGACCGGGGAACGCCTTCGTGGCCGAGGCCAAGCGCCAGCTGTTCGGCCGGGTCGGCATCGACCTCCTGGCCGGCCCCTCCGAGGTGGCGGTGATCGCCGACGACAGTGCCGATCCGGAGCTGGTGGCGGCCGACCTGCTGGCCCAGGCCGAGCACGGTCCGACGTCGCCGGCCGTATTGATCACCACCTCAGAGGAGATCGGGCGGCGCGTGATCGCCGAGGTCGCCCGTCAGCTCGATGCCCTTGACGCGCTGGGCCCCGAGTCCGCCGCCACCCCCCGGCAGGCGTGGCAGGACTACGGAACGGTCATGGTCGCCGCCGATCGCGAGCATGCCGCCCAGCTGAGCGACCAGGTCGCCACCGAGCACCTCGAGGTTCACACGCGCGAGGACGACTGGTACGCCGCCCGGCTGCGCAACTACGGCTCGCTGTTCCTCGGGAGCCGAGCCACCGTCGCCTTCTCCGACAAGGCGATCGGGACCAATCACACACTCCCGACGGGTCGCGCCGCGCGCTACACCGGGGGCCTGTCGGTGGCCAAGTTCCTCAAGACCCTCACCTATCAGCGGATCGACAGCGACGAGGGCGTCCGGGCGATCGCTCCCCATGTCGTCGAGATCTCCCGCGCCGACCACATGCCGGCGCACGAGGCGAGTGCCGCCAAGCGCCTGGACCGGGCGCGCAGCGTCGGGGTCTGACCCCCGGCACCGAGGTCAGCCCCGGCCGTCGCGGCGGCGCTGCTCTCGCTCCTTGGCCCACGGGTCCCCCGCGTCACCGGCGTCGGGCGGCGTGTAGACCGCCGACTCGGGCTCACCGCGATGCCACATGTCGCGCAACCGGGCGACGATGCCGCGGTGCTCGGGATAGGTCGCGATGCCGTCATCCCCGCGGTGCAGCAGCGCATCGGTCTGGATGATGCGCTGGATGTCGGCCTGTTCCTCGGCGTTGCGGTCGGCCCGATAGGTCCATCGCATGGGGCGTAGACGTTCGGCCATGGCCGAGATGATGCACCGCGAGCTCGACCAGGGCAAGCGGGTGGCATCCGCCGGCGCGGTCGGGCAGACTGCGGCGCGTGACAGAACCTCTGGAGCTCGATCTCTGCGCCCAAGCGGCGCTCGTGCGCAGCGGCGAGGTGTCCGCTGTCGCCCTGGTCACCGACGCGATCGAGCGCCTTCAGGCCGGTGCGGACCTCAACGTCCTCGTCGATGAGCAGTTCGACATGGCCCTCGCCGCGGCCCGCGCCATCGACGCGACCCCCCAGGGCGAGCGCGCGCCCCTGGCCGGGGTGCCGTTCCTGCTCAAGGACCTTGGCGAGCCCCAGGCGGGGCGTCCCGAGCGCATGGGCTCGGTGGCCCTGGCCGACCACGTCGCCGAGGCGACGGCGGCGAGCGTGGCCGCCTACGGGGCCGCAGGCCTGGTCATCTGCGGGCGCACCAACACCCCTGAGTTCGGTAACCACTGCGCGACCGAGCCAGCCGGTGGCGGCCCCACGCTCAATCCCTGGAACCGCGATGTGTCACCCGGCGGCTCCAGCGGTGGCTCCGCCGCGGCGGTGGCCGCTCGCATGGTCGCTGCGGCCTCCGGTGGCGATGGCACCGGGTCGATCCGCATGCCGGCATCCTGCTGTGGCCTCGTGGGCCTCAAGCCACGCCGCGGGCGCACCTCCTGGGCTCCCGGATCGGTGGCCCTGGACGGCTTGGCGGTCAAGCACGCGCTGACCCGCTCGGTCCGCGACACCGCGACCCTGCTCGATGTGCTCGCCGGTGCGCCGGGTGAGCAGCCCGGGGAGCCCTACGTTGCGCCCGCACCGGCCGGGCGCTTCATCGACGCGGTCGGAGCTGACCCCGGACGCCTGAGGATCCTCATCGCAGAGCGTCCGCCGTTCCCCGGGGACATCGACCCCACCGTGCAGGCCGTCGTCGATCGGGCCGCCGCGGCGCTTGCCGGGTTGGGTCATCACGTCACGCCCGGGGCGTGCGACATCGACGCGCCAGCGCTGCGGCGCTCGATCTCGGTGATCCACGCCGTGGACAACGCCGCGACGCTGGCCTGGGTCACCGCGTGGCTCGGCCGGCCCCCGCGCGAGGACGAGCTCGATCCGGTGACCTGGGACATGGCGCGCGAGGGCCAGGCCCTCAGCGGCGTCGAGCACGCCGCGGCACTCGACGCCATGTATGAGCAGTCCCGGCGCGCCGCCCGGGTCTTCGACGCCGCCGACGTGGTGCTCTGCCCCACCCTCAACGCGGTCGGAATCGCCCCCGGCGTGCTGTCCTCCTCCCGCGGCAGCGTCGACGCCTTCTTCGACGTGGAGTTCTCCGTCACCGGCTGGACCGCCCTGGCCAACGCCACGGGGTGGGCGGCGATCAGTCTGCCCCTGGGCGAGGTGCGCGGGCTCCCCGTCGGCGTGCAGCTCATCGCGCCGGATGAGACGGTGCTGCTGGCCCTGGCCGCCCAGCTCGAGGTCGCGCTGCCCTGGGCCGACCGTCGTCCGCCGGCCGCCTAGCCACCCATCGGGTCCCCGACTTCCGCAATGAGCCACGATCCGCTCAGCACCGGCGCCCCGGTCGTCGTCCGCGAGTACCAGGCCGACGCCCCCGCCGGACTCATCGGCGAATGGCTCGACGCGCGCGGGATCCCCTGGCGGGTCAGCCGACCCTCCGAGGAGCCCACGATCGACGACGCGGCGGCGATCATCGCCCTCGGGTCGAGCATGTCGGCCTACTGGAGCGAGCCCGCCTGGATCGCCAGGGAATGTGACCTGCTGGCTCATCACGCCGCCGCCGGCCGGCCCGTGCTCGGGGTCTGCTTCGGCGCCCAGGCCCTGGCCCGCGCCCTCGGCGCTCAGGTGACTCCCGCCGCGACGCCGGAGATCGGCTGGGTCCAGCCCGCAAGCGATCAGCCGGTGCTGGTCGGCCCCTACCTCACCTGGCACTTCGACGCGATCACCCTGCCCCCGGGCGCCACGGCGCTGGCCAGCACGCCCCACGCGCTCCAGGCCTTCAGCCGGGGCCGGGCGATGGGCCTGCAGTTCCACCCGGAGGTCACCCCGACGATCTGGCACGACTGGGGCGCCCAGGACCCCGAGGCGCTGGCTGACCACGTCGCCGACCCCGCGCGCCTCGCGGCCGAGATCGCCGGCTCCACTCAGACCCAGCGCCAGCGCGCCTTCGGCCTGCTCGACTGGTGGCGAGCCTGGCTCGAGGCGTCGGGAACACCGTGACCCAGCTCGAGATCCTCATCACGCGGCTGAGCGGTCGGCGGCCACGCTTCCAGAGCGTCCAGGCGACCTACCGCGTGTGGCGGCGGGAGGCACGTCTGCGCCAGGCGCGACACGCCGACATCACAGCCGCCCGGGCCCGTGGCGTCTCGGTCACGTCCTCCAGCCCCTCGGCCGGTGACGCTCAGCCGGCCGAAACCGAGGGACTGGTGCGGGAATGGCGCCAACGCGACGGCGTGCGCCATGAGATCCACGGCGGGCTGCGCGACGGCGAGCTCAGTGTCGCCGCCGGTGGGCTGTGGTGGTGGTGGCACCCTGACCGGGGCACCAGGCGCAACGCGGAGGATCCGCGTGTCCGCCACCCGGTCCGAGGACTCCCGTTCGTGTTCACCCGCTGGCGCCGGTACGTGACCCTGACGAGGGCGGAACGAGCGACAAAGCCTCAAGCCAAGGTTGAGCGTGTCCCGCGGGGCGCGTCTGGCGGCGCGGAACCGCTGCCCGACGGAGCCTCAGTGGCGCCAGACGATCATGTTGACCAGCTGGCCGGGCTGGAGGACCGGGATCGTCGGCGCGACCGGGGAACCCGGCCCAGCATCAGCTCGTCGCCCAGCCCGTCACGCTCGACGATCGCGACGTGGACATCCCTCCCGGAAACCCGGGCTGGAGGCCGAACTCCCGGAAACGCTCATCTCCTCATCATTCCTCGCGCCCGCTGACATGTCTAATCCCCCCGGGAAAATGTTCCGCCACAGGGCCAAAGACGCTCCGCCTGCGCCTGGCAGACACTGGTCCGCTCAATGCGACACGGAAGGGTGTGAGGATGGCATCGATCGCGGAACCGCCCGGAGCGCAGTCCCCGAGCACCGGCATCACAGCCGGTGCGAAACACGTCGGGTCGCTGGCCCGGAACGCCGTCGGGCTCCCGAGCGTGCTGTTCATGATCGTCACCGGGGCGGCGCCGATCACCGCGATGCTGTTCAACGTGCCGGTGGCCGTGTCCGGCGCCGGCTCCGCCGCACCGGCGGGCTTCCTCATCGCCACCGTCGCGCTGACGATCTTCTCCGTCGGGTACGTCGCGATGGCCCGGCGCGTCAGCGCCGCCGGCGGGTTCTACTCGTTCATCTCCCACGGGCTCGGGCAGACCGCGGCCGCCGGTGCCGGGATCCTCATCTGGCTGTGTTACATCGCCTTCTCCGCCTCGGTCCTCGGCGTCTGTGGCTACTTCGCCCACTCGACGCTGCAGGACTTCTTCTCGATCAACGTCCACGCATGGATCATCGAGCTGGTCGCCCTGGCGCTGATGTCGATCCTCTCCTGGTTCCACATCGAGCTGACCGCCAAGGTGCTCGGCGTCTGCCTCACCTGTGAGGTCATCGCGCTGCTGATCTTCTCCCTAGCGGTGCTGTTCTCCGGCCAGCATCACCTCAGCGCCGAGCCGTTCAACCCCGCTGACCTGTTCAACAACAGCGCTGCGATCAAGGTGTTCGGCGCGGGCGCCGCGGGCGTCGCGCTGTTCGGCGCGTTCTGGTCCTGGGTCGGCTTTGAGATGGCGCCGAACTACGCCGAGGAGTCGCGCGAGCCCAAGAAGCTGATGGGCCCGGCGACGTACATCTCGGTCATCGGCCTGGGCATCCTCTACATGTTCGTGGCCTGGATGTTCGTCTCTGGCCGCGGCCCGATCGGCTCGACCCAGCTTGTCGCAGACCAGTACCACAGCAAGATCGAGTCGGCGTTCTACCCGCTGACCACCCAATACGTCGGCACGGGGCTGACCGACGTGTTCAAGGTGCTGATCATCACCTCATCCTTCGCCTGCGCGACCGCCTTCTACAACACCTCGGCGCGGTACACCTTCTCGATGGCCCGCGAGAAGCTCATGCCCTCCTACCTCGCCCACACCCACGGCGAGAACGGCAGCCCGCACCGGGCGAGCATGCTCGTGACCATCCTCGTCCTCGCCTGGGTCGTCGGGTTCACCGCGACGGACTCCAGCGACAGCGCCGCGCTGCTGAAGCTCGGCACCTACGTGCCGCTGTTCGGGGTGCTCGGGATCCTCTTCGTGCAGGCGCTGTGCTCGGTGGCGATCGTCCGCTACTTCCTCACCGAGGCACGGGACGGGTTCCACTGGTTCCGGACCCTCGTGGCCCCGCTGCTGGGAGCCGCGGCGATGGTCGGGGCGATGTATCTGCTGATCGCCAACCGGGCCGACCTGTCGGGCGCGGGCAGCACGCCGTTCATCAAGTACCTGCCCTGGGAGGGACTCGCGACGTTCGTCGTCGGGATCGCCGTCGGGCTGTATTACCGTTTCACCGACCGGCCGGCGCACGAGAACATCGGCCGCCATGTCTTCGACGGTCCCGTCGAGGACGCCCCGGCGCTGCCCGCCTGAGAGAGAGGCCGACCCATGACCGACACCATGTTCCACCCGGCGGCGCGCAGCGCCACCGAGGCCCGGCACCCACTCGAGCCGCTCAGCGCGGAGGAGATCACCGCGGCGGTGGCCATCCTCCGGGAGCAGCGGGCGCTGTCGCCCACCACGCGATTCTCCACCGTGGAGTTGTCAGAACCGGACAAGGCGGCGCTGCTCGCCTATGAGGCAAGCAGCCCGGAGGAGCGCCCGACGATTCCCCGTGAGGCCTTCGCGATCACCCTCGACCGTGCCGACGGATCGGTGCATGAGGCGATCATCGACCTCGGTGAGGAGACGGTGGCGAGCTGGGTCGCGCTGGCGGGCGTCCAGCCGCGGGTGATGCTCGAGGAGTTCATCGAGTGCGAGGAGATGCTCAAGGCCAACCCCGAGTTCCTCGCCGCGGTGGCCCGGCGCGGGATCACCGACCCGGAGCTCCTGATGATCGACCCGTGGTCAGCCGGCGGTGAACTGGGACGCGAGCCGCGGGTGTGCCGGGCGCTGACCTGGGTGCGCTCCGAGCCCGGCGACAACGGGTACGCGCGGCCGCTGGAGGGCCTGATCGCGATCGTCGACCTCAACACCATGGCGCTGCTCGAGCTCATGGACAGCGGGGTCGCGCCGCTGCCGCCTGAGGCCGGCAACTACGCCGCGGCGTACACCGGACCGGCGCGGGAGGACCTCAAGCCGATCGAGATCACCCAGCCTGAGGGCACGAGCTTCACCGTCACCGGGCATGAGATCAGCTGGCAGAAGTGGCGCATCCGCATCGGCTTCAACGCCCGGGAGGGGCTGACGCTGCACAACATCGCCTATCAGGACGGCGAGCGCCTGCGGCCGATCGCCCACCGCATCTCGTTCTCGGAGATGGTCGTCCCCTACGGCGAGGTGGCCCCGACCCACATCTGGAAGAACGCCTTCGACATCGGTGAGTACGGGATCGGGGCGCTGGCCAACTCGCTGGAGCTGGGCTGTGACTGCCTCGGGGAGATTCGCTACTTCGACGGCGTGCTGTGCGACGGCGCCGGTGAGCCGATGATCATCAAGAACGCGGTGTGCCTGCACGAGGAGGACGCCTCGCTGCTGTGGAAGCACGTGGACTGGCGCACCG
>CAZZVR010000117.1:0-12126 GCA_964657595.1 Burkholderia sp. PAMC 26561
CTGAATCGCCGCCGGGCCGTACTGTCCGGCGCGGCGATGACCACCAAGCTGACGATCGAGTACGACGGGAGCGACTTCGCCGGATGGGCGCGCCAGCCGGGCAAACGCACGGTGCAGGCCGAGCTCGAGGCGGCGCTGGCCACGCTGCTGCGCCGCCCGGTGGGGCTGACGGTGGCGGGGCGCACCGATGCGGGGGTGCACGCGCTGGCCCAGGTCGCCTCCTACGACGGACCGCTCGCCCGCGTCGAGGGGATGAACGCGCTGCTGCCCCCCGATGTGGCGGTGCTGGAAGCCGAGGCCGCGCCGGAGGGGTTCAGCGCCCGCCGCGATGCGACCTCGCGCGCTTACACCTACCGGCTGATCGCCCGGCGCAGCCGCAGTGCGCTCCAGCGTGGGCGGGTGTTGCACTGGCGATACCCGGTCGACGTCGACGCCCTGCACGCCTGCGCCGCCCGGCTGCCGGGCACCCACGACTTCAGCGCGTTCACCCCGACTGACACCTACCACGTGCGCTTCGATCGTGACGTGCGCGCCGCCTACTGGCAGGACCACGGGGGCGGGGAGCTGCAGTTCTGGATCGAGGCCGACTCCTTCATGCGCAACATGAATCGCATCCTCGTGGGGACGATGCTCGAGGTCGCCCGCGGCACCCGCAGCGTGGATGACTTCGCCCGTCTGTTGGACGGGCGACCCCGCGTGGAGGCGGGCCAGACCGCCGCGGCCCGCGGCCTCTACCTCGCCGGGGTCGGCTATCGCGGCGCGCCCGTGCTGGGTGGCGTCGGGTCACCGCAGCCGACCCAGCGGTAACGTCTCGGGCATGGCCGTTCAGTCCGCACCCATCGCCGCCGGATCCCTCGTCGGCGGCTACCTCGTCGCCCGGGTCACGCAGCAGCGCCCCCTCGGCGGAGTCGTGCTCGCCGCCGGCGGGGCCAGCGCCGCGACCCAGTGGCGCAAGCAGGGCCCGGCCGTCACCGTCGTCCTGCTCGGCGCCTATCTCGGCGGCTTCGGCGCCTCACACCCGCTGGCCAAGCGGATCGGCGCCTGGCCGTCAGTGCTCAGCGTCGCCGCGCTGAGCGGCGGGCTCAGCTACCTGCTGGCCGACCGCCGCGCCGTCGCCTAGCCGACGGCTCAGCCGGCGCGCAGCACCAGCAGCGCGTGGTCGTTGAGCTGCAGCTCATCCCCGGGGGCCAGCGTCTGGGGATATTCGGCCTCGGAGTCTGAGGCGATCGTCACCTCCCAGCTCATCCCGTTCAGCTGAGCCGGGATGGTGAAGCTGAGCGCCTCGTGGTGGGCGTTGAACAGCAGCAGGAACGAGCGCCCCTCGATCGGGTTGCCGTCACGGTCGTGGTTGGGGATCTCCTCGCCGTTGAGGAACACCCCGAGCGCGTGATCCTGATCGCCCCAGTCCTCGTCGCCGAGCGTCTCGCCGTCACAGCCGAACCAGAGCACGTCGGGCAGGCCCGAGCCCTGGGTCGAGTCGCCGAGGAAGAAGTCCTTGCGACGGAACACCGGCTCGCGGCGGCGCAGCTCGATGACCCTGGCGGTGAAGGCGCGCAGATCCTCATCCACCGACTCCCAGTCGAACCAGGAGATGGGGGAGTCCTGGCACCAGGCGTTGTTGTTGCCGCCCTGGCTGCGCCCGAACTCGTCGCCGCCCAACAGCATCGGCACCCCCTGGGAGAGCAGGACCGTGGTGATCAGGTTCCGCTGCTGACGGGCGCGTAGAGCCAGGATGGCCGGGTCGTCGGTCTCACCCTCGGCGCCGCAGTTCCAGGAGCGGTTGTCGTCGGCGCCGTCGCGGTTGTCCTCGAGGTTCGCCTCGTTGTGCTTGTCGTTGTAGGCGACGAGGTCGGCCAGGGGGAAACCGTCGTGGGCGGTGATGAAGTTGATCGAGTTGGCCGGGCGGCGGCCGTCGTTGTCATACAGATCGGCCGAGCCGGTGAAGCGTGCCGAGAACTCCCCGATCGCGGCCTCGCCCCGCCAGAAATCGCGGATGTCGTCGCGGTAGGCGCCGTTCCACTCGGTCCAGTGCACGGGGAAGTTGCCGACCTGATAGCCGCCGGGTCCGACGTCCCAGGGCTCGGCGATCAGCTTGACGTTGGCCAGGATCGGATCCTGGTGGATGACGTCGAAGAACGCCGACAGCTTGTCGACCTCGTAGAGCTCGCGGGCCAGGGTGGAGGCCAGGTCGAAGCGGAACCCGTCGACGTGGCAGTCGATCACGAAGTAGCGCAGCGAGTCCATGATCAGCCGCAGCGTGTTGGGGTTGACCGCGTTGAGGCTGTTGCCCGTCCCGGTGAAGTCCATGTAGAAGTGCGGATCCTCGGGGCTGAGCCGGTAGTAGCTCTGGTTGTCGATCCCCTTGAAGGACAGCATCGGCCCGAGGTGGTTGCCCTCGGCGGTGTGGTTGTAGACCACGTCCAGGATCACCTCGATGCCCGCCGCGTGGAGGTTCTTGACCATCCCCTTGAACTCGCGCACCTGCTCCCCGCGCGTCCCGCCGGCGCTGTAGCCGGCGTGAGGGGCGAAGTAGCCGATGGTGCTGTAGCCCCAGTAGTTCGACAGGCCCTTGTCGACGAGGAAGCTCTCATCGGCGATGTGGTGCACCGGCAGCAGCTCCACGGCGGTGACGCCGAGGTCCTTCAGGTAGCTGATGGCCGGGTCCGAGGCCAGGCCGGCATAGGTGCCGCGCAGCTCCTCGGGCACGTCGGTGCGCTGCATGGTGAAGCCCTTGACGTGGGTCTCGTAGATGACCGTCTCTGACCAGCGGCGGTCCAGCAGGCGGTCATCGCCCCAGTCGAAGTCGGGGTTGATGACCACGCTCTTGGGGATCGCCGCGGCGTCGTCGGTCTCGTCGATGTTCAGGTCCGCCGCGTCGTCACCCGGCTCGCCGGGGACGTAGGGCAGCACGCTGCCGGCACTGGAGTCGACCGCGCCGTCGATCGCCTTGGCGTAGGGATCGATGAGCAGCTTGGCCGGGTTGAAGCGCGCGCCGCGGGCCGGGTCGTAGGGGCCGTGGACGCGGTAGCCGTAGCGCTGGCCCGGGCCGACCCCGGGCAGGTAGATGTGCCACTGGTGGTTGGTGCGGTCGAGGATGTCGAGGCGCGTCTCGTTGCCGTCGTCGTCGAACAGGCACAGCTGGATGGTGTCCGCGTTCTCGGAGAACAGGGAGAAGTTGGTGCCCTCTCCGTCCCAGGTGCTGCCCTGGGGCAGCGGCCGGCCGGGCCGTGCGTCGGAGCCGACGCTCACGCGCGGGCCTCAGTCGAGGTGACGCGGACGGGGGAGCGCTTGAGAGAAGGCATAGGGCCGGTCGCTACCCCGGTGCGCGTCAGTCAAATCGGTGAGTGGGTGAGTCCCTCCCCCCGGGCGTGGCGGCTCAGCCCAGCCCGGAGACCTTGATGATCTCGCCCTGGCCTGCCCCGGACGTGCGGTTGGTGATGTAGGCGTCGCCGCTCGAACTGACCGCGAGGCCGACCGGGTCGACCAGGCCGGGTACGTCGAGATCGGTTGCCGTCACGGGCGAGGTGCCGTCAAGCGTGGCGCTGAGCAGTGCGCCCGGGGTGTTCGGCGAGGCGAGCGCGCCACCGGTGTTGTTCTCCAGGATGAGCAGCTGGCCGTCCGGGGAGAAGGCGAGGTCGCTGACGCGGGTGAGGCCGGTGACGACCGCGACCGGTGCCTGCCCGGGCACGACCCGGTAGACCGCCGCGCTGCCGGGCAGGCCCGGCAGGCCGCTGAGGACCCCGACGTACAGCGCGCCGTCGGGACCCACCGTCACTGACGAGGGGACCGCCTGAGCGTTGACGGGCACCGGCCCCGGGCCGAGGGCACCCGCGGGCGCGGTCTCAGGCGTGGTGGGGAACCGTGCAAGGACCGACACGCGGCTCTTGGTGTGGGTCGCGAAGGTCGCCAGGACGAGATCGTTGGCTCCGGCGTCGACGACCGCGTAGCCGCCCCGGTAGGCGACGAGGTCATGCGGGTCGGAGTCATACAACGTCTCACCCGGGAGGCCACCGAGCGTCGCCGACGGCTGGGGATGGGTGGCAGCGAAACTGCTGATGCTGGTTGCCTGGTCGAAGCTGTGCCCGGTCCGGTTGTTCGACGGGCCCGAGCGCTCCAGGTAGCCGAGCGAGCCGGCCGGGCCGCCAAACGGAGACTGGCCCAGGGCGTCGGACTCCACGCTGCCGAACAGGACGACCGGTTGGCGCCCGTGGAAGGCGACCGCGTTCGCGCCCGTGACCTCGCCGGTGTCGGTCTCGCGGACCGAGGGAAGGAGCTCCAGCAGCGGCGTGCTGTGGCCCGTGAGGGTGATCTCGTCGACCGCCGAGCTCTGTCCGACGCAGTACTGGGTCGCCACGCCCCGGACGCCGAGACCGGGCTGGCACTGGAGTCGGTTGTTGCTTCCGTCGCCCGCCACGGCCAGGTAGAGGTTGCCCCCCGGTCCGAAGGTCAGGTGGCGGGGGGCGTTCAGGCCCTTGGCGAGCACGGTGACGGTCGGGGTGGCGGTCGCGGTCCCGGCCCCGATCAGGGCGGCGGAGGCGACGGCCGCCGCGGCCAGGCCGGCCGTCGCCGATTGCAGACGACGTGGGCGCATCACATACCTCGAGTTCAGGGTTCGGCGGAGGGTCATATCAACGTTATGTCGGGACGTGATCGAACGTTGCACCGGCTGCGGACGACCGGGAGACGGCTCGGACGGCCTACTGCGTGAATACCTGGAGTCCGTGGGCGGCCCGCAGGTAGTCCCGGGTGCTGTGATCGACCCGCGCCGTGGGATACCGGGCCTGCAGGCTGAGCAGTCGCTCGGTCGCCGGGGTGATCGCCAGCTTGCGCAGGCGCAGATGGATCACCTGCTGGCGGCGGGTCCCGACGCTGTCGACCTCTTCGAACGGCAGACGGGTCGTGGGGTCGAAGAACAGGTGCTCCTCGGGGGCCGTGGCGTCGGTCGTCTTGGCGGCCAGCTCGATCGCGGGTCGCCCGTCGACCGTGGTGCGGCCGACGAGGTGCAGCAGGTGGTTTGCGAGTTCCTGCTGGATCGTCAGCGCGTACTCCGCCGGGCCGCGCAACGGGGGCAGGACCTTCAGCCCGAGGATCTTGACCTTCCCACCGACGGTCTTACTGGTGAGCCGGATGCAGTCCTGGCCCGTGAGCAGCAGTCGCCGCTGACGTGCGGTGACGAGCAACGGGCGGGTCGTGTACGCCGGCGCCCCCTCGGCGTTGCGGTAGAGGTACGTGCCCGGTCGGGGGCCGGGATGCAGGTAGGGCCCCCAGATGCTGGACGCGTAGATCGTGTGCGTCGCCGGGAGGTAGATCTCCTCGGTGCCTCCGACGTACGACAGGCCGGCCACGAGAGATCCACGACCGCCCAGCTGCGCGGGGTCGTCGGTCGTCGTCAGACCGTTCTGCGGTCCATGCGCGGGGGTCTCGAGGACCTGGTGGAGCGTGTAGGGGTGTCCGTGCACCGTCGGCCCCGATACGTAGGTCTCGTCCTCGACGAAGATCGTCCCCGGCGACGGGGCGAGGGCGTTGTTCGTCGCGCGGATCACTGCAGCCGCAGCCGACTGGGTGCCGCTGCTGTCCGGACCCGCAAAGGTCCCGGCGAGCAACAGCACGATGACGACGACGACGGGCGCGAGCGCCAGTCCCATCCGCGGCCGTACCCATTCCGGCCGCGACCGGGGCCCGCGCGAGCGCCGAGCGGAAGTCGTGAAGGCGCCCGCGAGCACGCGGTCGGCGATCGCCTGAGCACGGCGACCGTCGGCTGAGAGATCATCCTCGGGAATGGACGGACGGGCCGCCGCGACCCGGCTGAGCACGGGATCGTCGTGAATCGGCGGCTCAGCGCGCACGACTGTCCTCCTGGCGCGGCTCGGACGTGAGCGAGGACAGCGGCGGCGTGCCCGCGGGCGACGTTGCCGATTCCTGAAGCAGGCCGCTCAGGCGCTGGCGAGCGCGATGGAGACGCGACCGGGCGGTCACCGGGCGCAGCCCGAGCACCTGACCCGCCTCCGCTGGGGACAGTTCGTCCCAGGCGACGAGCAGGATGAGGTCACGATCCACCGTCTTGAGGCGAGCGAGCGCGCTCATGACATCGGCGCTCGCCGCGCGACCCTCGATCGGCATCTCGACCCACGGCACCGTCACCGTCGACAACGCGTCGATGAAGGAGGCCTCGCGTCGTGACTTGCGCCAGGCGTTGCGCGAGAGGTTGCGCGCCACCCCGAGCAGCCACGGCAACGCCTCGCGCCCGCGTGGCACCTGATCCATCTGCCGCCAGGCAACCTCGAAGGTTCCGGCGACGAGGTCGTCCGCATCGCCCGATCCGTGCCCCCGCGTGCGCACGAATCGCGCGACTGCGCGGTAGTGCTCCCCGAACAGCGCGCGGAAGCGCTCCTCCTCATCACTCACACATGTCTTATGTCCGCTGACCCCTGAACGTTGCGCGTCATGGCAAAGAATTTCCTCCGGGGACCTCGGAGGAGCGTCCCGCTGGATGCCGGGGTGCGACGATCGTGATCTGTGAGTGGCGCTGACGGTCGGCGTCGTCATGGATCTCATGGGGACCTCAGCGCCATGGGTCGGATGGGGTGAGAGGCGGTCCTACGGGGCGGCCTCACCTGGGTTATGTCCCGACATGAGCGCGCGTTGCACGCGGCCGGTGCTCGGGTAGCTCAGAACCCCGTGCCGGCGAACGGCGCACCGTCGACGGTGAACAGCGCATCAGCATCGCCGAGCGCGCCGGCGCGGTGCTCACGCACCCGGCCGGCCAGCGCGAGCGCCCGCCAGCTGACCCCACCGAGGTACAGCGCGCCCAGGGCCGACACGTCGAGGCTGAGCTCCGCTGGGGCGTCGGTGGCGCTGACCCCGTCGGACGCCACCCGGTAGCTGCCGGTGTTGGCACTCAGCAGCGGGTCGCTGACGGCGATGACGATCGCGGCGGCGTCAGGGTAGCTGCGCGCTGACAGGGCGGCTTCCACGTCGAGCAGTCGCAGCCACGTCTCGTCGGCGTCTCCGGTCAGCGTGACCGCACGGCGGTCGGTGAACAGCGTCCCCAGCGGATCGTCCACCGGGCGGCGCAGCCGGAAGGCGTCGGTCAGGTCGAGCTCGACGAAGTGGCGGATGAGACCCAGATAGGCCTCCGGGCGGGTCGCCACGAAGTCCTCCACGGCGATGACCCGGTCGGCGCCGCTGAACCACGCCGCCCCCTCGGCCGGGCGGTACCGGGCGAAGCCGTCCTCGGCGCCCACCGGGCCGCTGACGGCCAGGTAGCGCGGCCCGGGATGGGCGGCGGCCCACAGCCGCCGCCCCTGCCACCACGTCTCGGACCGACCGACCGCGCCGACCCAGCTCACCTGGTCGTAGATGCGACGCAGCAGCGCTTCGGAGGTGTCCGGATCAGCCAGGCGCACCGGCGATCCCTCTGCCACCGTGGGACGTAGCGCGGCGCGTCGGCGGGACACCTCCAGGAGGGCCGAGCGGGTCGCGACGCCGTAGCCGAAGCGTTCGTAGATCACCGCCTCGGTCGCCCGCAGGCTGGCCACCAGTTCGCCCCGCGCGGCGCAGTCCTCGAGCTGGTGGGTCATCAGCGCGGTGACGATGCCCCGGCGCGTATGGGTGGGCAGCACCCCGACGTCGGTCACCGCGGCGTGCGGAACCCGGGCCCCGCCCGGGACGGTCAGCCAGCTCGAGAACGACTCCGCCGTCCCGACGATGCGCTCCCCCTCGAACACGCCGAACCCGCGCCCAGCTTCGTGGGTGGCCAGCGGGTCATCGTCGGTCGGCAGGGCGACGCCGACCAGCGAGGTGGCGAACACCTGGAACGCCGCGGCGACCTCCGCGGCGCCGCGCAGCGTTCGCACTTCATGGCGCGGTGTGGGCACGGGCTCATCATCGCATCGCGCGGGCGCTCGAGAACCGCCAGGCTGGGTAGGTACTCAGGCGTGAAGCTTCAACGTGACAGAGCTGTCGTGAACGTCCCCAACTTGAGGAAGGTCATCGCCGCGTCGGCGCTGACCACCACCGCGATCCAGTCCGCCACCGCGGTGGCGGGGATGCGCGCTGAGCGCCGGGACTACGCCGACCTCGTCTGGGGTCCCGGTCTGGCGGCGATCGCCGTCGTCTCCGCACTGACCGGTGAGGGCAACGCGGGTCGCCGCTGGGGTCTCGCGGTCGTGACGTCCGGCTGGGCTGCCCGCCTGGCCACCCTGATGTACGGGCGCATCAGCTCGTCCGATGAGGAGGACCCCCGCTACACCGAATTCCTCGAGGACGATGGTCCCGCGGCGGTGCTGGCCAAGGTGTTCGGCACCCAGGCCCTCGCCCAGATGATCGTCTCGGCGCCGCTCCAGCTGGCCGCCGCCAGTGAGCTGCCGCGCGGCGCCCGGCGCCTGCTCGCTCCGCTCGGGCTGGCCACGATGGTCGGCGGCGCGGTGGTTGAGGCGCTGGCTGACCGCGAGAAGGACGCCTACCGCGCGCTGGACAAGGCGGAGAAGCCCGACGTCCTGGATACCGGGCTCTGGAGCGTGTCGCGGCACCCCAACTACTTCGGCGACTCCGTGGTGTGGGACGGTGCCTGGCTGACCGCCGCGGCGTCTCCGCCGGCGGGGTGGACGCTGCCGGCGCCGATCGCCATGAGCTACCTGTTGATGTACGCCACCGGCGCCAAGCGCACCGAGCGGCGGATGGAGGACCGGCCGGGCTACCGCGACTACCAGCAGCGCGTGTCGTTCTTCTTCCCCTGGCGCAAGCGCAGCTGATCCTCGCGGTCCCCGCGGTGACGACCCGCTCCGCAGATAACCTGAAGAAGCCATGCGGGTGCTGCTCACCAACGACGACGGGATCGAGGCCGACGGCCTCCAGGCCCAGCGCGAGGCGCTGCTCAAGTACGTGCCCGACATCGACCTGCTGGTCATCGCCCCCGACTCCAACCGCTCGGCGATGGCCCGCTCGATCACCACGCGCCGGCCCCTGTGGGTGCACGACGTGACGTTCGCCGACGCCACCGTGGGGTACGCGACCGACGGCACCCCGGTCGACTGCGTGCGCCTGGCCCAGCTCGGGTTGGTCCCGGGCTGGGAGCCCGAGATGGTCGTCTCGGGCATCAACCACGGCTCCAACATCGGTGATGACATCTCCTACAGCGGCACGGTGGCGGCGGCCATCGAGGGCCTCATCCTCGGCATCCCCGGCATCGCCGTCTCTGCCCAGTCGACCTCGCTGGAGTTCGACTTCCGCCAGGCCGGGGCCTATGACTTCGCCGGTGCGGCCGCCTTCGTCGCCCGGCTGGTGGCCGACCTGGACAACGTGCCGCTGCCGCCGGCGACGATGCTCAACATCAACTTCCCCGGCCGCGCCCCTGAGGGCGTCACGGTGGCCAAGCTCGGCCGGCGTCTCTACCGCGACGAGCTGTCGCTGGTGGAGTCCGATGACCAGGGCGGGCGCCAGTACTGGATCTACGGCGACGCGGGCATTCCCGAGGACGAGGTCGACACCGACGTCGCCGCGGTGGCGGCCGGGCGCATCGCGGTCACGCCGCTGCACTTTGACCTGACCCACCATGCGTCGCTCGAGTCACTCGCGGCCCATGACCTGGAACGGCTGCTGAATGAGTCCGCCGTCTGACGCCGCCACGCGCGCCGCGGAGCTGAGGGAGCAGCTGAACGATCACTCCCGCCGTTACTACGAGCTCGACGATCCCGAGATCAGCGACGACGCCTACGACGAGCTGCTCAATGAGCTGCGCGGCCTTGCCGCGCACCCCGAGCTGGTCACCGAGGACTCACCGACCCAGCGCGTCGGCGGCGCCCCGGTGTCTGATCTCGTCAAGGTCACCCACCTCCAGCGCATGCTGTCCCTGGCCAACGCCCACAACGGCGAGGACATCGCCGCCTGGGTGCAGCGGATGCGCAACCACCTCGCCCGCGAGGGGATCGAGAACCCGGCCTTCCGCTTCGTGGCCGAGCCCAAGATCGACGGCCTGGCGATGTCGCTGCTCTACCGCGACGGGGTACTCGAACGCGGTGCCACCCGCGGCGACGGGGAGATCGGTGAGGACGTCACCCACAACATCGCCACCATCCGCCAGATCCCCCAGCGCCTGAGCTTCGCCGAGGGCGAGCCGGTGCCGGCGCTGGTCGAGGTGCGTGGAGAGGTCTACATGTCCCTGCCCGACTTCGCCGCGCTGAACGAGCGCCGCGCCGCTGAGGGCAAGTCGACGTTCATGAACCCGCGCAACTCCGCGGCGGGCACCATCCGCCAGCTCGATCCCCGCCTGGCGGCGGAGCGGCCACTGTCCTTCTGGGCCTACCAGGTCGGGGTCACCGACGGACTCGCGCTGAGGTCGCACTCAGACGCCCTGGCCTGGCTGGGCGCTCACGGTCTGCCGGTGAATCCGGACATCCAGGCGCTCGACACCGAGGCTGAGGTGATCGCCCAGTGTGAGAGCTGGGAGGCCCGGCGGGGTTCGTTGGCCTTCGAGATCGACGGTGTGGTGATCAAGGTCGACGACTACGAGCTTCAGCGCCGCCTCGGCGTGGTCGGGCGCGACCCCCGCTGGGCGATCGCCTGGAAGTTCCCGCCGACCACGGCCAAGACCGTGCTCAAGGCGGTGATGTGGAACCCGGGCAAGTTCGGGGACCTGCACCCCTATGCGGTGCTCGAACCGGTGCGGGTCGCCGGGGTGACGATCAAGATGGCCACTCTGCACAACGAGGAGGACCTCGCGCGCAAGGACGTCCGTCCCGGTGAGGAGGTCATCGTCCTGCGCGCCGGCGACGTCATTCCCCAGGTGCTGTCCCCCGCGCCCCACGTGGTCGAGTCCGACCACCGACCGCCCAAGCCGGAGGTGCCCACTGAGTGCCCGGTGTGTGGCACCCCTACGGTCAAGCCCGAGGACTCGGTGTTCACCCGCTGTCCCAACCGCGACTGTGCGGGCCGACGCTGGCAGCTGCTGACCACCTTCAGCTTCGTGATGGACATCGACGGGCTGGGGGAGAAGCTGGTGTCGCGCTTCATGGAGCTCGGCTGGGTGCGCACCGCGGCGGACTTCTACCGCCTCACCGAGGCCCAGATCGCCGAGCTCGACGGTTTCGGGGAGAAGTCCGCGACCAAGCTGGTGGGGGCACTGGAGACCTCCAAGCGCCAGCCCTTCGGCAAGGTGCTGTTCGCCATCGGGATCGAGGAGGTCGGCAACGTCACCGGCACCAACCTGGCCCAGCAGTTCCGCAGCGTCGACGCCCTCCTGGAGGCCACGCCGGAGCAGATCGCCGAGACGCCCGGCGTGGGGCCGAAGATGTCGGTGGTCATCGCCGAGCAGCTGGCCGACCCGTTGACGCGTGAACTCATCGCCGACCTGCGCGGCCAGGGGTTGAAGTTCGAGGAGGAGGGACCCCCGCCCGGTGAGGGAATCCTCTCGGGCCTGACCTTCGTGCTCACCGGCACCCTGCCCGACCTCACCCGCGAGGAGGCCACCGCCCTCATCCAGGCCGCCGGAGGCAAGGTGACTGGGTCGGTGTCGAGGAAGACCTCCTACCTGGTGGCCGGGGAGAGCGCGGGGACGAAGCTGGCCAAGGCCGAGAGCCTCGGGGTGCCGGTGCTCGACGAGGCCGGGCTGCGTGAGCTGCTGGAACACGGTCCGGCCCCGGAGCCCAGCCCGGCCTAGCACCGATTCGGGCGCCGACGCCGCCTGGGGTTGACGGGGAGGCGCCGCGGGGCGGCTACCTTCTCGGGATGCGAGTTCACCCATTCCCGGCGCGCTGCGCCGTGGGATTGACCCTCGCGCTCCTCGTCGCGGGGTGTGGCAGCAGCTCAGTCACGCCGCGCCTGTCTGCGAGCGAGCGCGCCGCCCTGCTGGCTGACGTCGCACAGGCCGACCGAGCGGCCGGGACGGCCGATCCCGGCGCGGTGCAGTCGGCGCTGACCGCGCTGGAGGGGCGCGTGCGGAGCCTGCGCGCCCGGGGTGCCCTGAGTCCAACTCTGGCCGCCACCCTGCTGGCCCAGGCGAGCGCCGCCCAGGCTGAGGCAGACGGTTCCCAAAGCACCGACACCGCTACCAGCGCCACGGTGAGCACCACCTCGACCCAGTCCAGTGCGGCCGTGACGACTCAGACCGTGACCGTCGCGACCGCGACG
>CAZZVR010000118.1:0-6058 GCA_964657595.1 Burkholderia sp. PAMC 26561
GCTCGCCGACGTCCTCACCGGCGCCGAGGAGACGGTGGCGGGTGCCGACACGCTCATCCACGTGCAGGCACCGTCCGCCCGGGACGGGCTGGTCGGCGACCTCGCCGACCTCGCCGACACCGGCGGCCCACTGGAGCTGCGCCTGCTCGGCGACGCGTTCGCGCCCCGCTCGTGCCTGGAGGCGGTGTACGAGGGGCGCCTGGCTGGGGTGATGCTGGGTACCGCCGACCCCCAGCTCGCCCTGACCCTCGGCTCTCGCGACCCCTACCAGCTCAGAGCGGGTGTCCATGCCTGAGTCCGACCGGACCGCCCTGCCCATGCAGGGCCGGGTGGCGCTGGTCACCGGCGCCGGCGGTGGCATCGGCCAGGCGATCACCGCACGGCTGCGCGCCCTCGGCGCCGAGGTGGCGCGGGCAGATCTCAGCTCGCCCCCGGGGCCGGGTCCCCCAGACCCGGCGCAACCTGATCCGTCGGTCTCCGATCACATCCTGGACGTGCGCAGCGACGCATCCTGCGCCGCGGTCGTCGGCGCCGTCTATGAGCGCCACGGCCGCCTCGACGTGCTCATCAACGCCGCGGGGGTCATGGTCCGCCGCGACGCGCTGGGGACCGACACCGCGGTGTGGTCGGAGATTCTCGACGTCAACCTCACCGGGACCTACCGGATGGCCCGCGCGGCCCACCCGGCGCTGATGGACAGCGACCGCCCGGCGATCGTCTCGGTCTCCTCCACCCACGCCTTCCTGGCCGCCAAGAACTCGGTCGCCTACTCAACCTCCAAGGCGGGTCTCAGCCATCTCACGCGGCTGCTCGCGCTGGAGTGGGCGCCGCACATCCGGGTCAATGCGGTCGCGCCGACCGTCGTCCCCTCGGCGATGACCGCGGACGTCCTGGCCGACCCGGAGTACCGCCGGCGCAAGTTCGGCGCGATCCCGCTCGGCTATCCCGTTCCCGCCGACGATGTGGCCGCCGCAGCGTGCTTCCTGGCAGGCCCCGACGTGCGATCGATCACGGGCCAGGTGCTCGTGCTCGATGGCGGCGAGTCGCTCCACTAGACCGTCCCATGGGCCACAGGGACGCATGCGCTTATCCACGTGTACAGCATTAATTAAAAGTTTGAAGTATAGATTCATTCGTGGTTATTCTGACCCTCCCATGAACGACGAGAGGACCCGAAAATGGCCGGCGCGACACACGTTCGCCTGACGACCGATCTGGAAGCCGAGGAGCACGAGGGCTGGCACCCCGGCTCGGTCGAGCAGCGCGGGATCGAGCATGTCCCGACCGACGAGCGCAGCTTGACCAACCGGGCGCTGGCCGGCCTGTGGGCGGGCAGTCAGTGGAACATCGCCTACATCGTCTTCGGGCTGCTCGTCGCGTCCTTCGGCATGCCGCTGTGGCAGACCATCGCGGTGATCCTCGTCGGCAACCTCTCCTACATCGCCACCGGGCTCGTCTCGCTGCAGGGCCCCCAGGCCGGTACGACGACGATGACGATCAACCGCGCCCCGTTCGGCCACAACGCCAACCGCGCGATCGGGGTCCTCAACTGGGCGACGATGATCGGCTACGAGGTGCTCGACATCTACCTGGCGGTCACCATCTCCGCCTCGCTGTTCGGCATCGGCGACGTCGCGCACCTCGGCTTCGGCGTCCAGCTGCTGATGGTCGTGCTCGCCGCCGGAATCCAGGTCCTGCTGCCGCTGCTCGGCCACGCCACGATCACCACCGTGCTGTCCAAGCTGGTGCTGCCCTTCATCATCCTGTTCGGGGTGATGACGGTGCTGGTGCTTCGCCACACCAGCTTCCCCACTCACGCCGGGTCCCTGTCGACCTGGACCCTGGCGCTCGCCGTCGTGGTTGCCTCCGGCGGCCTCGGCTGGGTCTCTCAGGCCAACGACTTCTCTCGCTATCTGCCGACCACCGCGTCCAAGCGCGGCACCGTCCTCGCGGTGATGATCGGGGCCGGCATCCCCACCGTGCTGCTCGAGCTGCTCGGCGCCTGCGCCTTCTCGCTGTCCAAGGGCGCCTTCACCGTGGTCGGCGTCGCCGACTCCTTCTCGGACTGGTTCCGCATCCCGTTCCTCATCTTCGCCCTGGTGCAGGTGTGGTGCACCGGCGCGCTGGTCGTCTACTCCTCGGGTGTGACCGTCCAGGCCATCGGCCTGCCGATCCGACGCTGGGCGGCCACCCTGGTCGACGCGGTCGTCGGCACCGCCGTCACGATGTTCGTCATCACCGACGGGAGCTTCTACGCCAAGCTGTCGGGTTTCGTCCTCTACGCGATCGTGTGGCTCGCCCCGTGGACCGGCGTGTACCTCGCCGATTGGGTGATGCGTCGCGGGCGCTATGACTCCCACGACCTGCTGCGTGAGTCGGGCGGGCGCTACTGGCATCGGGCCGGGATCAACTGGGCCGGCGTGATCGCCCAGCTCATCGGCATGGGCGTCACCCTGCTGTGGCTCGATGCCGCCACGGCCTTCCCGTCCTTCACCGGACCGATCTCGAAGTCCCTCGGCGGCAGTGATCTCAGCTACCTGGTCGGATTCCTCGTGGGCGGGCTCATCTATGTCGTCCTCGCCCGGCGCAGCGTCGCCCGGGAGCTCGCCCTGCCCGACTCCGTCCACACCCCCGAGACCGTCCCCGATCCGGTGGCGGCGTGAGGCCCGAGCGGGTCATCGTCATCGGGGCCGGTGCAGCTGGACTGTTCTGCGCCCGCCAGCTGGCCGGTCACGCCGACGTCACCCTGATCGAGGGTGGCGTCGACGCCGGTGATCCGCCACCGCGCTGGCTGCTGGACGACATCGTCCTGTCCGACCGCCTCGACTGGGGCTATCGCGACGCGACCAGCGGCCAGCCGCTGCTGCGTGGCCGCGTCACCGGCGGGTCCACCTCGACCAACGCCGCCGCCGCGCTGCGCGGCCAACCCTGGGACTTCGACGCCTGGGGACTCGAGGCGTGGAGCTGGGAGCGCTGTCTCGAGGGCTTCCGCGCGATCGAGATGGACCGGCAGTTCGGCGACGCGCCGGAGCATGGCGCCGACGGCCCGATTCCGATCACGCGCCTGTCCTTCGGACCGCTTGACACGAGCTTCGCCGAGTGGTGCGTCGAGGCCGGCCACGCCTGGGTCAGCGACCAGAACGCCCCGGGTGCGCTGGGGATCGGACACTGGCCGACGAACATGGTCGGCAACGGACGCCGCTGGGGCACCCATGCCGCCGTGCTGCCGGACCTGCGCGGGGCGATCACGCTGCGCAGCTCGACCGTGGTCACGCGCCTGCTGTTCGAGGGCGAGCGCTGCGCCGGCGTCGAGGTGGACGGGCCCAACGGCCCGGAGATCCTGACCGCCGAGCACGTCGTCGCCAGCGCGGGCGCCTACGGCAGCGCCGAGCTGCTGCTGCGCTCGGGCGTCGGCCCGGCCGCCATGCTCGAGGCCGCGGGCATCGACGTGGTCGCCGACCTCCCCGGTGTCGGACGGAATCTGCAGGAGCATCCCTGGTCGGTGATGGAAGTCCGCTCGGTCGACCCGGAGGCGCCCGGCGCCCGGCCGATCAACGGCAGCCTGCTGCGCTATGAGATCCCCGAGATCACCACCGACCGCGTGGAGGCCCACATCTATCCCCATCAGGCGCGGCCCTATCTGCCCGACGCGGACGCGGACATGGCTCTCGTCGGCGTCGGCCTGATGCGCGCGGTCAGCCGCGGCAGCGTCGAGCTGGACGGCGACGGCCAGACCCGCATCGCTCTGAACCTGCTGAGCGCCGAACAGGATCGGCTCGCGTACGCGAGTGCGCTGGCCCATGCCGACGCGTACGTGCGGGATATGGTCGCCGCCGGGGTGTTCCACGAGCCCGAGAACGTCTGGTGGCGACGCGGCGACGCGGAGTGGGATGCGAACGTGATCACCTACGGGCATGCGGTCGGCACCTGCGCGATGGGGTCCGACGACGACCCCAGCGCGGTGGTCAGCGAGCATCTCGCCGTCCGCGGCGTATCGGGCCTGACGGTCGCCGACGCGTCGGTGATGCCGGTCTCGCCGCGAGCCAACACAATGCTCAGCTCGATGATGGTGGGCTGGCGGGCCGGGCAGATGCTCGCCGCCGACTTCACCGGTCAGCTGCGCGCAAGACAGGAGGCGTGATGACGCTGATCGACAGGGCGCGCATGCGCGAGCAGCTGCTCGGCGGCCGCTGGTATCCGACGCGTAGCCACCGCACGGTGTATGAGCCGGCGACGGGCGAGCCGCTGGAGTCAGTAGCCGTCGCGACGGCCGAGGACGTCAGCGCGGCTGTCCCGGTCCTGGTGGCGGGTCAGCCCGGCTGGGCCGCTGCTGCGCCGACCGCGCGCAGCGCAGTCCTGCGCCGAGCCGGTGCGCTCATGGAGCAGCACGCCGACGAGCTGGGCGAGTGGCTGGTCCGCGAGGCCGGAGCCACCCGTGCCAAGGCCGCCTTCGAGCTGATGGTCAGCGCGCAGGCGCTCCACAGCGCCGCCGGCCTGAGCCTCGAGCCCACCGGTGAGACCTATCCCTCCGCGGAGGGGCGTCTGTCGCTGTCGCGGCGGGTGCCGGTGGGGGTCGTCGGCGTCATCGCACCGTTCAACGCGCCGCTGTTCCTGGCCATGCGCGCCATCGCCCCGGCGCTGGCGCTCGGCAACGCGGTGGTCGTCAAGCCGGACCCGCGCACCCCGATCAGCGGCGGCACGATCATCGCGACCGTGCTGCTTGCGGCCGGTCTGCCCGAGAACGTCCTGGCCGTCCTGCCGGGTGACGCCGATGTGGGTGAGGCGATCACCGCTCACCCTGACGTGCCGGTGATCGCGTTCACCGGCTCCACCAGCGCCGGGCGGCGGATCGCGGTCGCCGCCGCCGCGCATCTCAAGCGGGTGCACCTCGAGCTGGGCGGCAACTCGGCCCTGGTCGTGTTCGAGGACGCCGACATCGAGCTCGCGGCCTCGGCAGGCGCCTGGGGTGCCTACAACCACGCGGGCCAGATCTGCATGGCCTCGAGCCGCCACCTCGTCCACGCGTCGATCGCCGACGCGTACGTCGCGGCGATGGTCGAGCACGCCGAACGCCTGAGCGTCGGGGATCCCCGTGAGGCCGCGACGATGGTGGGTCCGCTGATCGACGAGCGCCAGCGCGATGCCGTGCATGAGATCGTCACCGGCACGCTGGCGGCGGGGGCGACGCTGGCCGCCGGCGGCACCTACGACCGCCTGTTCTACACGCCGACGGTCATCGCCGGCGTCACGCCCGGGATGGACGCCTATGAACGCGAGATCTTCGGGCCGGTCGCACCGATCAGCACCTTCACGAGCTTCGAGGAGGCGGTGGCGCTGGCCAACGGCACGTCCTACGGCCTGTCCGCGGGGGTGCTGACCGCTGACCTCGCCCGGGGGCAGCGCTTTGCCGCGCAGCTGCGCAGCGGCAACGTCCACATCAACGACCAGACGCTCGTGGACGACGGCTTCCAGCCCTTCGGCGGGGTGGGCGACTCGGGCAACGGCGGCCGCATCGGCTCGACGCTGTACAACCGGGAGGCGTTCACCGAGCAGCAGTGGCTGACCATCCAGAACGACATCCCGAGGTATCCCTTCTGATGGCCGGCAAGGTTCTCTACACCGCCCATGCCGACACCGTCGGGGGCCGCAACGGACACGGGCGGACCGACGATGGTGAACTCGACATCGAGCTGCGCCGTCCCGCGGCGATGGGCGGCGAGGGTGGCGGCACCAACCCCGAGCAGCTGTTCGCCGTCGGCTACAGCGCCTGCTTCCTCGGAGCGCTCGGCACGGTCGCGCGTCGCGCCCACGACGAAGCGGCGATCGCCGACGCGGTGATCCATGCCGAGGTGAGCCTGAGCACCACCGAGGACCGCGGCTTCCAGATCGGCGTGTCCCTGGCGGTGACCCTGCCGGCGGTCACGGACCCCGCCGCCGCGGTTGAGCTCGTCCGCGCCGCTCACGCGGTCTGCCCCTATTCCAACGCCACCCGCGGGAATGTCGCCATGGCGCTGTCGGCCAACGGCGAGGTCGTGCTCGCCGGTGACGCGGGTGACGC
>CAZZVR010000118.1:6068-12087 GCA_964657595.1 Burkholderia sp. PAMC 26561
CCGAGCTGAGGCGTCAGCCCTCCGGCGGTCCTAGCGGCGCGCCGAGCGTCACGGAGTAGAGAAAGCACTGGGGCTTCAGGTTGCGCACATGCACGGTGGCGACGTCGGGTTCGGCGAGCAGTCGCGTGATGATCGGTGCGAGCGCGACCTCGGCCAGGACGGCGGTGGTGTGGTCATAGTGCATCGCGCTGTCGCCCCGGTAGGTACGCAGGATGCGCGGGACCGTGGCGAGCTGGCGGGGGAGCTCGCCGGCTGAGCGATAGCCCAGACACCGCTCTGCGTGGATATAGACCGGGCCGACCTCCCGCCACACCGACGGGGACGCGGGGCGTAGGAGATCAGCGTGATCGGCTCCCCTAGGTCGGCGTAGCGCAGGCAGCAGCGCAGGGGCTCGCCGTCGCCGGTGGCGGGAAACGGGCGCAGTGGGTTGCCGTGACCGTCCGTACCGGACAGGCGAACACCTGTGAGAGGCCGCCCGGACTCCGCGTTGCCGCTCCGGGCGCGTGGGATCGTGGTGGCTCGGGCCGACCCGGAATGCCGGCCCGAGCGGTTGGCGCGTGATCAGGTGGTGGGGACACCTCCGGCGGGGGAGGCTGCCCCGTACCACTGGGTGCGCCACTGGTTCATCTCGCCGATCTCCTGGTCCTGGGCGTGGACGATGCGGGTTGCGATCGCACGCAGCTGAGGGTTCTTGCCCTTGGCGAGCTCAGCTCGGGCCATGCGAACGGCGCCCTGGTGGTGGGGGATCATCATGTCGATGAACGCCCGGTCGAACGGTCGCATGGTGGCGAGCGAGGTCATGTTCATTGACATCCCCATCTCATTCATGGCGATGCCGAGGCTGTGTGCATCGCTCATCATCTGCGGGTTGGTCTGCGCGCCCGACGGCATCGTCGCGGGCGTCACGCCGAGGCGCTTGGCGATCGGTTTCATCTGGGCGATCTCAGCGTCCTGTGCGCTGATGATGCTCGCGGCGAGCGTCTTGATCCGGGGGTGGCTGGCGTGCTGTTCAGCGGTTTGGGCCATCTGCACGGCCATCATGTGGTGGGGGATCATCTGCTGGACGAAGGCGCGATCGGCCCGGTTGGCCGTCGAGCTCTGGCTGGAGCTGCCACAGGCGCTGATGATCGCCGCGGTGAGACTCACCGCAGCGAGCGCGAGCAGCACTCGGAAATTCCGGTTCTTCATGTCAATGTCTCCTGTCGATGTCTGAGAGGGGCCTCGCGCGGACGCGGCGAGGCAATGTTCGGGTCCCGCGTCGCGCCAGGGGGCGTCGCGGTCGCTGAATCTCAGAGCCGGAGAACGTTCAAGCGGAGATACCGCGGGCCCGCACGGGCGGGGGTTGACCAATCACACGCGATGCACCGAGAGGGCAGCGCTTGGGCGTTGGTGACACGCGGAGGGCGAGGCCGCCGCACACAGACGGAGAGCAGCGCGCCGGCGAGCAGCGCAGCGACGCATACCGCGTGACCGGGCATGGAGGCCATGTCCGTCGGCATCGCGTGATGGACGGCCACCGCGCCGGAGAACCCGAGCAGTACCACCACGGTCAGCAGGCGTCGACGGGAGGAGCGCATCAGTGCGGCGCGGAGCGTCATCGGACTCACGATGACCTGTTTGTACCCAGATCAGGTCCGTTCTTGGTGCTCGGGCCCGTGGCTTCACCGGATCGAAACCGACCGCGCCGGCCGGCTGGCTCCATCAGACGCTCAGCGAACATCGGCCGGTGCCCGGAGTCGATGTCGACGGAGCGCGTGTCGGTGGCCTTTACGCGCACCGGCACCCCACCGCCAGCAATGACTCCTGCGCGTCAGCGGGCGAGCACTCCGGGCAAAACGATTGCCACGGAACCGTCAGAGCGTCGCGGGTCGCACAGCGCGAGGAGTCCTGGGGTCACGGCGGCGGGCACCGGAAGCGCCCATCGGCCCGAGGACCTGCATGACACCAACGAGGCGACGGGGCCAGCAGCACATTCATGCCGCGGCCGGCAGGCGTTATGGTGCCAGCGCATGAGCAACGCGTTCGAACCCGAGTGGCAGGGGGAGCGAGGCGGCAACCGAGTGGCCAGGCTGGCCGCGGCCGCGGGCTCACAGCGCCTTGGCGCAAGCATCGTCGAGCTCGCGCCAGGCACACTCAGCAGCCCGTACCACTTCCATCACGCCAACGAGGAGCTGCTGATCGTGCTCAGCGGCACACCGGAGCTGCGTACGCCCGACGGGCTTCGTGACTTGAAAACCGGCGAGGTCGTCTCGTTCCCGCGCGGTCCCGGCGGCGTGCACCGGCTGCGCAACGCGTCGCCAGAGCCCTCCCGGGTCTTGTTCATCTCTGAGATGAACCTCCCTGACATCGTCAGCTACCCCGACACGGGCACCACCCTCGCTGTGACCACCCCGACCGCCCGACTGGCCTTCCCCGGCGGCAGCGACGGGCCGTTGGCTGACCTCATCGCCGCAGCGTTCGGCGCTGACCCGGGCAGCGCCGCGTAACGGGTCGGCTTTCGGGACACCTGCGCGGGCAGCCACGCGTGCCGCCGATCCGCCGACCAGCGGCCCTGCCTTGCGCAGACAGGAGGTGCTGGGGTTGGCGCTCCGGTGGGGTCGATTTTTCGTTGGGCTTACCGTGAAGAGCCGGCGCCTCAGGAGGTGAGGAAACGTTCGATGTCCGCGGCTTCGCTATTGAGCGCCCTGGTTGGTACCGACGGGCCGAACCATGCCGGCTCGGGGCGGCCCTTCTTGATTGACCATGTGCCGGTCGCCACGCCAGCGCTGAGCGCGACGGGTTTGAGCATCCCGCCGCCCCTCAAGACGTAATGGTCGTGCTCGGCGGCAACGAACGGCGCACGGGAACGATGCCCGAGCATCAGGGTGTCGAAGGCGGCGAGCAGTAGGCACGCTGGCGGGTCATCGACGGGCCACGCGTCGAGGCCCGGCTGCACTCCGGCCGCATCGAGCGCCCGGCGCGCCGTTGTGATCGGCAGGGCTGACCACTTCGCGAGGTCCGTCGCGTCGCACGGGCCATAGCCAGCGATGTAGCGGGCGCCGAGGATCGCGAGTGCCTCGTCATGTTCAACCGCCGGTGGAGGATCGGCGGCATGCAGCAGCCCGTCGACATCGGTGACGATCAAGCCTTGCGTAGACAGCCAGGGCACGATCGTGTTGATCGGACCCTGCTCGAGCGACGGGTGGCCGCGCTCGAGGAGAGCGCGCAGCAGCGACGCACGGTCGCGGGGACCCTCCGCACAGAGCTCCACGACATCCCGACGCATCGCGTTGACCACATCGACGACGCCGAAGCGCTCAAAGCGCGCGCCGAACGTGCGGGCGTTACGCTCGGCCAACAGCGCGCGACAACTGGTCGCCGTAGCCCTCACCCGCTGCAGCGGTGTCGATCGTGAGCCAGTCAAGACGCAGCCGCCGGGGCTACAGACCCGAGGAGCGGGTAAAGCCCGCTCATGACGGGCCCGTGAGGGCGCAGCCAGCGAGCGTGAAGGCCCAGATCGCGCCCCAGCTCAGCTTCCATCCCATGGCTCGAACCGAGGGGACGGCTACGGTGACCGAGTGGCGAAACGCAGGGAAGTGAGGCAGTTCGGTCCAGGTCCGTACATGCTGGGCTTCAAGCGGGTGTACTGGGGTGAGGAGTTTCCGTTCAGCGTTCCCGCCGTCGCGAGCATCGAAGAGCTCAAGCTGAGCGCGCCGGTGACGCTGCTCGCCGGCGAAAACGGCAGCGGCAAATCAACCATTCTGGAGGCCATCGCTACCGCGATCGGCTTTGACGAGCATGGTGGTGAACTGGACCGGCTCGGTGAGCTACCGGCCGTGCCAAGCAGCGTGTTCGGCGCGATGCCCGACGATTGCGGTATGCCGACGCGGACGCGTCTGCTGACTCCGGTACTCAGCTCTACCAGGCCGCGAAATGGCTACTTCCTGCGGGCTGAAAGTTTCTTCAACGTCGCCGAGTTCATTGACAGTGGTGCCCGGTTCGCTCCAGACCTGTCGATATACGGCGATGTAGCGCTCCACGCGCAGTCACACGGGGAATCGTTCTTGGCGCTCGCCGCAAACCGGTTCGGCGCTGACAGCTTGTATCTCCTCGACGAGCCCGAGGCTGCACTGTCAGTCACTGGAGCGCTCGCACTGCTCGCGATCGTGACCCGTGCCGCCAACGCCGGGGCACAGTTCGTCATCGCGACCCATTCGCCGATCCTGCTCGCAGCCCCCGGTGCTCAGATCTTTGAGATGAACGAGCAGGGCATCAGCCGTGTGGCCTATGACGATCTCCAAGCCGTGCGACAGATGCGCGGCTTTCTCGACGCGCCGGAGCGATATCTACGACAGATCACAAGTGAACTCGACGCTTAAGACGAATGAGCGGCGCCGTCGGAAGCGAGGAGCGGTAGGAGCCAGACGATGCCGTCCGCCCGCGCGGGACCGGCTCGCGACCAATTCGCGACAAATTTCGGAAGCTGTGACACTCCGAAAAGAAGAAAACCGCCCAGATCTGGGCGGTTTTCAGTGGGCCGTGAAGGAATCGAACCTTCAACCTTGGGATTAAGAGTCCCCTGCTCTGCCAATTGAGCTAACGGCCCGCGGCGGTTGATATTAGCGGCGCCGCGGAAGTTGTCCGGATCGGCAGCCGAGCCGTGGGCCAGGGGTGCAGAATGACTCAAAGCGCAGGCAGCGAGAGGGGCTTTGCGGGAAAATGTTCCCGGAGGGACCGCTATTGCGCAAAGCCCCTGGTGCCCCGGGGCTTTGCGTTAAAGCGCTCCCGCGGCACGGCGCGGCGCGGCGCGGCAACGGCGAACGCGGGCACTCCCGGGATGCCCGCAGCGCGGCGGCGCTCAGCAGTCGGCGAGGGCGGCTTCTTTGGCCACCGTCTTGGAGGCCTTGACCTGCTTGAAGTCGCTCTTGACGGTGAGCTGCTGGAGTTTGGGGCTCAGGGCGATGGCCTTGTTGGCCGCCTGGTCGGCCAGGGCGGTGTCCTTGGCGGCGTAGGCGTTGTAGGCCAGGCACTCAAAGCCCTTGAGGGCGCCTGGCACAGCCTGGAGGAAGCTCTGCCAGGCCGTGACGGCTCCGCCGTAGTCGGCGGTGACCGTGTAGGCGTGGGCGGCCTGGGAGGTCGTTGCCTCACTCGGCGTGCCCTTGATCAGAGAGCTGTACTTGGTGTAGGCGACGAGCAGCTGCTTGAGCGCCGCCTTGCCCTTGGCCGTGTAGGTCCCGGTGCTGGAGTTGTAGTTGGCCGCCGATCCCGCCTGCTCATAGCGCGCCTGGATGAGCGCGTTCCAGGCGCTCGCGGAGGCGGGATGGGCCTTCACGCCGGCCTCGGCGGTCGTGACCTGCTTGGCGATCACCGCGTCCTGGGTTCCGTTGCCGCTGGAACCGCTGTTCTGGAGCGATCCAGCGAGGCCACTGTTCCCGCTGCCGGTGCCGATGCCGAAGATGACGAGGCCGGCGGCGATGAGGAGAGCCAGGGTTCCGTAGATGATGCGCACCGCCGTACGGCGGCGGCGGGAACTCGACAGATCAAAGAGCATGGTGGTTCAGATTAGGGCGTTCTCAGAAGGAAAGCGGCTGAATGCGCAGCAACCGGATCCGGGCGAGGACGCGAGATCAGACGTGGTCGATGCGGCGACGCTCGCGGAACTCGACGAACCGCAGCAGCAGGATGCTGGCTACGTACAGCGCCAGCAGCGGCACGGTCTCGGCGATCATGGTGACCGGGTCGACGCCCGGCAGCGCGGCCACGATCACGGCGATCAGCACGATGGCGTAGCGCCAGTTGCCCGTCAGGGACGAGGCCTGGATGACGCCGATGCGCTGGAGGGCGAGGAGGAACAGAGGCACCTGGAAGGCGAGCCCGATGCCGCCCATGAGCAGTGCCTCGAACTTGTAGTAGCTGCCCGCCTGGACCAGCACGTAGTACTGGCTCGCGTTGTAGCCCTGGAGGAAGTGGATGGCCGGGGGTAAGACCTCGAAGTAGGTGAAGACCACGCCGATGGCGAACAGGATCGGCGCGGCGATCA
>CAZZVR010000119.1:0-11976 GCA_964657595.1 Burkholderia sp. PAMC 26561
TGCGCAACGACCACGCCAGCGCCGATGACCTGCTGCTGCGCGGCTATGACCGCGTCATCGTCTCACCCGGTCCCTGCACGCCCGATGAGGCCGGCGTCTCGTTGGAGGTGGTCAGGCGTTTCCCGGAGGCCCGGATCCCGCTGCTCGGGGTGTGCCTGGGCCATCAGGCCCTGGTGCAGGCCTTCGGCGGCGAGGTCATCCGGCACGAGCCGGTGCACGGCAAGACCTCGCAGATCGAGCATGACGGCCGGACGATCTTCGCGGGGTTGGCGCCCGGCCTCGTGGTGGGGCGCTATCACTCGCTCGTGGCCGACCCGGCCAGCATCCCGGACGCGCTCGAGGTCAGCGCCACCGGGGGCGGCGTCATCCAGGCCGTGCGCCACCGCACCCTGCCGGCTGAGGGCGTGCAGTTCCACCCCGAGTCGGTGCTGACCGAGCACGGCCGCGATCTGCTGGCTAACTTCCTCGCACAATGAGTGATCTGCTGACCCGCAGCATCGACCGTCTCGCCGACGGTCATGACCTGACCCAGTCCGAGGCGGCGGCGGTGCTGGCCGAGATCATGGGCGGTGAGGTGTCCGACGTCCAGATCGCCGCGTTCCTCATCGCCCTGCGCATCAAGGGGGAGACCGTCGAGGAGCTCGCCGGGCTCGCGCGCACGATGCGGGCGCTGGCCTCGGTGGTCACCAGCCATCACGCGAACCTGCTCGACACCGCCGGGACCGGGGGCGGGCGGCGCACCTTCAACGTGTCGACCACCGCGGCACTGATCGCCGCGGCGGCGGGCATCCGGGTGGCCAAGCACGGCAGCCGCTCCAACACCGGGCTGTCGGGATCGGCCGACGTGCTGGAGGCGATGGGCGCGCGCATCGATCTGACCCCGGAGGCGATCGGGCACTGCATCGACACGGTCGGGTTCGGCTTCATGTTCGCGCCCTATCACCATCCCGCCACCCGCCACGTCGTCGAGGTGCGCAAGGCGCTGAAGGTGCGCACCACGTTCAACTTCCTCGGGCCGCTGACCAATCCGGCCGGCGCCAGCCGGCAGCTGCTCGGCTGCTCAGCCGCCCAGCAGCTGCCCCGGCTGGCTGGGGCCCTGGCGCTGCTCGGCACCCGCCACGCGATGGTGGTCAACTCCGAGGACGGCCTGGATGAGCTGTCGATCAGCGCCACCACGCATGTGATCGAGGTGGTCAACGGCCGCACGCACTCCTACGCGGTGACCCCGGAGATGGTCGGGCTCAAGCGCTATCTGCCCCAGGAGGTGCCCGGTGGTGACCCATTGGAGAACGCCCAGATCACCCGGGCGATCTTCAACGGCGAGGAGGGGGCGGCGCGGGACCTCGCCGTGCTCAACGCCGGGGCGGCGATCTACACCGGCGGTGGTGCCGAGTCCCTGACTGACGGGGTGACCCTGGCCGCCGCGGCGATCGACTCGGGCCGGGCCCGGGGCACGCTCGACCGCTTCGTGTCCGCCACCCACGAGCTGGCGCCGACCTCGTGAGTGAGCCCAGCGCTGACGTGCTGGCCGAGCTGGTCGCCGCCTCACGCCGGCGGGTCAACGAGCAGACCACGCTGTCACACCGGTTCTCGGGCGCCCTGCGGGCCGACGGCGTGTCGCTCATCGCCGAGCACAAGCGCGCCTCACCGTCGGCCGGCACCATCCGCGACGACACCGCCCTGACCGAGGTGGTCGGTGCCTACGCGGCGGCGGGGGCGGCCGCCCTGTCGATCCTGACCGAGCCGACGCGCTTCGGGGGACGCATCTCCGACATCTTCGCGGCGCGCACCGTGACGGCGCTGCCGATCCTGCGCAAGGACTTCATCGTCGAGCCCTACCAGGTGTATGAGGCGGCCGCCGCCGGGGCCGACGCGATCCTGCTCATCGTCGCCGCCTTCCCCGACCGCGTCGACCTCTGGGGCCTCAACCGGCTGGCGGGAAACCTCGGCCTGGAGGTGCTGCTGGAGGTCCACGACGCCACCGATCTGGCGACGGCGCTGGAGATGCGGGCACCGATCATCGGCATCAACAACCGCAACCTCGCCACCCTGGAGGTCGATCTCCAGACCACCTTCGCGTTGCGGGACCGGATCCCGCCGGACACCCTCGTGGTGGCCGAGTCGGGCTTCTCCACTCCCGCGCAGATTCGCGAGTTGGCCCACGCCGGCGTCGATGCCGTGCTGATGGGGGAGGCGCTGATGCGCGCGCCCGACATCGAGGCGGCGGCCCGCGCGATCACCCAGGCCGGCGCACCGGGCTGAAGCGGTGCGCGGCGGTCTGGTCTGGTCTCACCTGCTGGCCTCCATCCTCGGCGGCCTGGTGGTCGCCGGTGTGCTGCTGGCCTTCGGTGAGATCGGCAAGCAGCGGACCCAGACGGTGCCGATCAACTACGCCTCAGCGCCACCGATGAGTGCCAACGGGGCGGCATCGGGATCCAGCGTCGAGCAGATCTACAACGTCGAGGGCGCCGGTGTCGTCCTTATCCGGGCCCGGCTCGACCGGCGGATCACCAGCCCATTCATCGCCGGCGCCGAGCCGGCCGGCGCCACCGTCCTGGGGTCGGGCTTCCTCGTCTCGCGCCAGGGCAGCACGGGCTTCATCCTCACCACCTGTCACGAGCTCGAGGGTGCTGACCCGACCGCCGGGATCACCGTCGAGTTCAACACCCAGACCACTCGGCACGCGGAGGTCATCGACTGTCAGCCGGCCGACGACGTCGGGCTGCTCAAGGTGACCGACATGCATGGGGTGTCCGCCTCCATCTCCGCGTTGAACCTGGGCGACTCGCGTTCGGTCAGCGTCGGCTCGAGCGTCCTGGCCATCGCCAACCCGTTCGGACTCCAGCGCACCCTGTCGAGCGGGATCGTCGCCGCCCAGCAGCGCCAGCTCACCGCCGCCGACAGCATGACGGTGAGCGACGTGCTGCAGACCGACATGCCGGCCAGCCCCGGGAGCGACGGCAGTCCGCTGATGGACGCCAGCGGCACCGTGGTCGGCATCAACAGCCAGATCGAGGTCGCCAGCGGCGCGCGGACCTACGCGGTCAGCTTCGCGGTGCCGATCGACACCGCGCGGGCGCTCGTCCCCAAGGGCGTGCTGCCATAGTCAAGGGCCATGAGCCCGTCCCGCCCACCCCGTGTCAAGTTCTGTGGCATCACCCGCGTCGAGGACGCCCAGCACGCCGTGAGCCTGGGCGCCTGGGCGGTCGGCCTGAACCTGTGGGCCGGCTCATCGCGGGTGCTGCTGCCCCAGGAGGCGGCGGACATCGCCGACGCCGTGCGCCGCAAGATCGAGATCGTCGGCGTATTCGTCAACGAGGAGCTCGACGCCGTCGTCTCCCTGGCCGACCTGATTGGCCTGACCATGGTGCAGCTGCACGGGGACGAGGGACCCGTCTTCTGCGAGACCGTCGCGCGTCGCACCGGACTCAAGGTGATCAAGGCCGCGCGCGTGCGCAGCAACGCCGACATCCAGGCCCTGGCGGCGTTCCGGACCGACTTCCACCTGCTCGACGGATATGTACCGGGCGTGCCCGGGGGCACCGGTCAGAGCTGGGATTGGGAGCTGGCCCAGAAACGCCGCAGCACCGTCCCGATGATTCTGTCCGGTGGCCTCAACCCGGACAACGTGGCCGAGGCGGCCGCGGCCGCCCAACCGTTCGCCGTCGACGTGGCCTCGGGCGTCGAGTCCGCCCCCGGGGTCAAGGACCATGGGCTGATGGACGCCTTCGTGGCGGCGCTGGCCCCCGCTCCCGATCCGTCAGATGCGGTCGAGCCGCTCGAGGAGACGGTGCGATGAGCGTGGTCGAGCATCGCTTCGGTCCCTACGGCGGCCAGTACGTCCCCGAGACGCTGATGCCGGCGCTGGCGGAGCTGGAACAGGCGTGGGTGGCGGCGGTGGCGGATGCGCAGTACCGCCACCGCCTGGACGCGCTGCTCAACACCTACGTCGGCCGTCCGAGTCCGCTGTACCGGGCCGAACGCTTCTCCGCGCGGGTCGGTCACGACGTGTACTTCAAGCGTGAGGACCTCAACCACACCGGCGCGCACAAGATCAACAACGCACTGGGCCAGACGCTGCTGGCCCAGCGGATGGGCAAGACGCGGATCATCGCCGAGACCGGTGCCGGGCAGCACGGGGTGGCGACGGCCACGGCCTGCGCGCTGCTGAACCTCGAGTGCATCGTCTACATGGGCACCGAGGACATGCGGCGCCAGCGCCCCAACGTGCAGCGCATGGAACTGCTGGGTGCCTCGGTGGTCGGCGTCGACGCCGGCGCGCGCACCCTCAAGGAGGCGGTGTCGGCCGCCATTCGCGACTGGGTGGCCAACGTCGCCGACACCCACTACATCATCGGCTCCTGCGTGGGCCCGGCGCCGTATCCGGCGATCGTGCGGGATCTCCAGCGGGTGATCGGCGACGAGGCGCGCGACCAGGTGCTCACCGCCGCAGGCCGGCTGCCGGACCGGGTGATCGCCTGCGTCGGCGGGGGTTCCAACGCCATCGGCATGTTCGCCGGCTTCATTCCCGACGCCGGGGTCGCCCTCATCGGCGTGGAGGCCGCGGGGGACGGGATCGACTCCGGACGCCATGGCGCCCCGCTGACCGCCGGCGGCCCGGGCGGCGTCCTGCACGGCTCCTACTCGGCGATCATGCAGGACGAGGACGGCCAGATCCTGGAAGCCCACTCGATCTCCGCCGGCCTCGACTATCCGGGCGCGGGACCCGAGCATGCCTGGCTGCGCGATTCGGGTCGGGCCGCCTACGTGGCGGTGTCTGACGCTGCAGCGCTGGAGGCGTTCGCCGAGGTGACCCGCCTGGAGGGCATCATCCCGGCGCTGGAGTCCTCCCACGCCCTGGCCTGGACGATGGCCAACCCGGGCGACGCCACGCTGGACGTGATCTGCCTGTCGGGCCGCGGTGACAAGGATCTCGCCGAGGTGCTGGAGAAGCTCGGACGGTGACCGGTATCTCCCTGGACCGCGGGGTCGAGCGGATCGCCGAGGCGTTCGAGCGGGCGCGCGCCGACGGTCGCCGGGCCGCCCTGATGCCGTACATGATGGCCGGCTACCCGACCGTCGAGGCCTCCCGGGAGATCGCCGAGGCCTACGTCGAGGCCGGCGCCGATCTCATCGAGCTGGGGATCCCCTTCTCCGACCCCCTCGCCGACGGGCCCGTCATCCACGCCGCGGCCGTCGAGGCGCTGGAGGCGGGCGCGCGGCTGGTCGACTGCCTGAACGTGGCCCGCGCGGTGGCGCAGCGGGTGCCCGTGGTGGCCATGTGCTACGTCAACCCGATCCTCGCGCGCGGCGTCGAGCGGTTCTGTGACCTGCTGGTGGACGCCGGGGTGTGCGGCCTGATCGTGCCCGACCTGCCGCTGGAGGAGTCCGACCTGCTCCAGAGCGCCTGTGACGCCCGCGGGCTGGCCCTGGTCCCGCTGGTGGCGCCGACCACGCCGGAGGCGCGCATGGCCAGCATCGGTCAGCGCGCCCGCGGCTTCCTCTACGTCGTCGCGGTGGCCGGCACCACCGGGGAGCGCACCAGTGACGAGGGCGGTTTCCGCGGGCTGCTGGAGCGCGCGCGGGCGGCCTCCCGGGTCCCGGTGGCGCTCGGTTTCGGCATCGGCACGCCCGAGGCGGCCGCCGCGGCGGCCGCGGCCGGGGCCGACGGCGTGATCGTCGGCTCGCGCGTCGTTCGGGCCGCCGGGGACCTGCCCGCGGGCGAGGTCCAGGAACTCGTGGCCTCGTTCGCCGCCGCTCTCAGATAGGATCGGTGGTCATGGAAGTCGTTGCCACCATCACATTCGGTCTTCTTGTCTGGATCGTCGCCTGGGCGCTGGGCACCTCCGGCCTCGATGCGCTCCTGATCGGCGCCGTCCTGTTTCTCATCGCGATCGCGGTCCAGAACGTTGTTCCGCGCATTAGCAGCCCTCGCAAGTAGCGCGCGTCCCCGCGCCGCCCTCGCGCTGCCCCTCGTCGCCCTGGCGGTCGCAGGCTGCGGGACCACGGGGTCGAGCACGAGCACCGTCACCGCCCAGGGCGCGACGCTCATGGTGTATCTCTCCGATCCCCCGGCGGTGCAGGCCAACCCGGCGCTGCAGGACGTCGTCTACGGCGAGGAGCTCGCCTGGTCCCAGCACAAGTCGATGGCGGGCGTGGCCGTGAACATCGGACAGCCCGGCAAGGCCTCGGTCTCGACGAACGCCCGCGCGGCGATCCACATCAACAGCGTGATCGCCTACCTGGGGGAGATCCAGACCGGCCAGTCGGTGCAGAGCGTCGGCATCACCAACGCCGAGGACGTCCTCGAGTTCAGCCCGACCGACGGCGTCCGCCCCAGCAAGAACGACTTCGAGAGCTTCAGCAGCTACGGCCGCACGTTCGCCAGCCTGCCGTTGCAGCTGACCACCTCCACGGCTGCCCTGAACAAGGCCGCACCATCGGATTTCGCGTCGACCTTCAAGACCGACTTCCGCCACGCTCCCAGCACCGACGCGATCACCGGCTATGACGCGATGTGGGTGCTGCTGCGCGTGCTCAAGACGCTTGGCGGCCAGGCGGCCAACCGCGGCAAGGTGGCCGCCTCGGTGATCGCCACGCTCAGCGCCAACCGGGGGCAGGCGTCGGTGGCGGACTTCAAGATCCGCCTGAAGTGAGGCCGGCCGCGGTCGGCCTGGCGGCTGCACTGCTGATAGCCGGACTCGCCGGATGTGGTTCGGGCTCCAGCGGGGCGACCGAACGTCACTTCGCCTCACTGTGCGTCGACGCCGGCCTGCCCCTGAGCGGACCCGAGAAGGCGGCGGGGGAGGGCGTGTTGGCCGGTCTGCGCAGCCAGGTACCGCGCACCGGACTGAGGATCGGTGGCTACCGCGTGCGCCTGTGCCAGGTCTTCGATGACGCCAAGGGCGTGGTGACCCACGTCCGCCAGGCGGCCGAGAGCGTCCGGACGATCGCCTACGTCGGCGAGCTGTCCGCCGGCCGGGCGGGCATGGCCGAGACGGTGCTCGCCCAGGCCGGGATCGCGCTGATCACCCCGACCGGCCCGGTGCCCACCCCGGTGACCGGGCCGCCGGTAGCCTCCGCGACGACCCGCTCGACCGCGCTGTATCTGCTGCCCTCGACCCGGACCCAGGCCGACGCCGTCGCCGCACTGCGCAAGATCCACGACTGTGCGCGTCGACGCGGCGGGCGCCCCCGCTGCAGCGTGGTGTCGAGTCAGACCGCGCCGCTGTGCACCGGCATCGCGCCCACGGGCGCCAGCGCCGCGCCCCGCTTCTGCGTGCTGGCCGGGCCGGACCTGTCCAACGGATCGGGCTGGAGCTCGCCCGCGGTGGCCTACGGCGACAGCGCCGGGCGGCTGCTGGTGGCCAGCCTGAGGGCGAGCGCCGCCCACGGCAGGGATGTCGCCGACCGCGCGGTGGTGCTGGGCGCCCTGTCACGGGCGGACTTGAGCAGGAGTCCGATCGGTGCGCTGCGCTTCGATTCCGCGGGCGGTATGGAGGCCAACCTCTTCGCGGCATATACCGTTACCCGGGGCGGCAGAATCGTCCTGTCGCAGTCCCTCCATGCCCACTGACCCGCGGGAACCAATGGCTGACGAGCTCCTCCTCATCGACGGCAACAGCATGGCCTACCGGGCCTTCTTCGCCCTGCCCGAATCGATCGCCACCTCAACCGGCATGCCCACCAACGCGATCTTCGGGCTCGCCTCGATGCTGGTGAAGATGCTCACCGAGTACGGCCCCAAGCCCACGATCGTGGTGTGGGACGGCGGCTACACCGGGCGCAAGGAGCTCTATCCGGAATACAAGGCGGGACGCTCGACCCGGCCGGACCTGCTCAAGGAGCAGTGGCCGCACTTCGAACCGCTCACCGCGGCCTTCGGCTATCAGAACCTGCGGGTCGAGGGCTATGAGGCCGACGACGTGATCGCCTCGATCGCCGCGGTCGCCCACACGGCGGGCACCGACGGCGCGGCGCTGCCCGTGCTCGTCCTGACCGGTGACCGTGATGCCTTCCAGCTCGTCGACGCGACCACGCGCATCCTGGCGCCCGGCCGGGGCATCACCGACACCAAGCTGTATGACATCCAGGGCGTGATCGACCGCTACGGCATCACCCCGGAGCAGGTGCCGGACTTCATCGGCCTCAAGGGCGACACCTCCGACAACATCCCGGGGGTGCCCGGCATCGGCGACAAAACCGCTGCGGACCTGCTCCAGCGGTTCGGCGATGTCGAGGGCGTGCTGTCCCACATCGACGAGATTTCCGGGGCCAAGCGCAAGCAGAACCTGACCGAGCATGCTGACGCCGCGCGGTTGTCCAAGCAGCTGGCCACCGCCAAGCGCGACATCCCCGTGGAGCTCGATCTCGTGGCGCTGGCCGCCGCCGAGCCCAATCGCTCCACGCTGCGCGACACCTTCCGCCAGTTCGAGCTGCGGGATCCCCTGCGCCGGCTCGAGGAAGCGCTCGGCTCCCCGGACGCCGCCGCCCCCGCCCCGACGCCCACCGGGGACGCCACCACCCTGACCGCGCGGCTGCGTGAGGTGGCCGTGGGCGATCTGGACCGGCGCCTCCCCAACGCCGAGGTGGCCGTCGCCCTGCGCCCCCCCGAGACGCCCGAGGGCGCGCTGTTCGGCGAGGGCACCGCCGACTACCGCTTCGGCGTGCTCGCCCACGGCGCCGGCGAGGTCCTCACCGGGCCGGCCGGCTCCCCGGCGGAGCTCATCGACGCCCTGGGCCGGCGCCCGGTCGTCGTGCACGACGCCAAGGCGCTGGGCACCGTCCCGCCGGTGCTCGCCCACGACACCGAGGTCGCCGCCTACCTGCTCGAGCCGGCCCGGCGCGCCTACCCGTTCCGTGAGCTGGTCGAGGAGCGGGGCTTCAGCGCCGACCTCGGACCCTCGGGCGCCGACCATCCGGCGGGCGCCGACGCCCTGCTCGTGCGGGCGCTGGCCGACTGGCAGCGCGAGGAGATCCGCGGCCGCGGACTGACGGACCTGTTCGACGACGTGGAGCTGCCGCTCATCCACGTCCTGCGCAAGATGGAGCTGGTCGGGCTCAAGCTCGACACCGAGCGTCTGGCGGCGATCGCCGACCGCGTGCGGGCCGAAGCCGACGCACTGGAGCTGGAGATCTACGAACAGGCGGGGGAGGAGTTCACCCTCGGCTCACCGCGTCAGCTGGAGGAGATCCTCTTCACCAAGCTCGGCCTCAGCCGCAAACGCCGGGGCAAGACCGGCTACTCCACCGACGCCCGCGTGCTCCAGGCGATCCGCTCAGAGCATCCGATCATCCCCCGCATCGAGCGCTGGCGTGAGCTGACCAAGCTCGCCCAGACCTACCTCGATGCGCTGCCGCTGCTCATCTCCCCGACCGACGGTCGCATCCACACCACGTTGAACCAGACGGCGGCGGCGACGGGCCGGCTCTCCTCGAACAACCCCAACCTGCAGAACATCCCGATCCGCACCCCGCTGGGCCGCGAGATCCGAGCCTGCTTCGTGGCCGAGCCGGACCACCTGCTGGTGTCGGCCGACTACTCACAGGTCGAGCTGCGCCTGCTCGCCCACATCGCCGGTGAGGACGTGCTCAAGGACATCTTCCGGGCCGGCGAGGACGTGCACACCGCCACCGCGATGCGCGTGTTCAACATCGCGGCGGAGGCGATCGACCCCGGTCAGCGCTCCAAGGCCAAGATGATCAACTACGGGATCGTGTACGGGCTGTCGGCCTTCGGCATGGCCGACCGCCTCGACATCCCCCAGTCCGAGGCCGACGAGTTCATCACCCGCTACATGGACGGCTTTCCCGCCGTCTCGCGCTTCATCGAGGACGTCATCGCCCAGGGCACCGAGCACGGCTACGTCTCCACGCTGCTGGGCCGGCGCCGCCAGGTGCCCGAGCTGCGTGCGCGCCGCTGGGATCTGCGCAAGCAGGGGGAGCGCTTTGCCGTGAACATGGTCATCCAGGGCACCGCCGCGGACATCATGAAGATCGCCATGGTGCGGGCGGACCGACGGCTGGCCGAGTCGGACCTGACCTCCCGCCTGATCCTGTCGATCCATGATGAGCTGCTGTTCGAGGGCCCCGAGTCCGAGGCCGAGGCGGTGCGCGACCTCGCCGTCGAGGCGATGGCCGGGGCGTTTCAGATGGATCCGCCGCTGGAGGTCGAGGCGGGGATCGGCAGCGACTGGCTCACCGCGAAGTAACCGCGGCTGTCCTGGCCGGTCCCACAGACCGGCGAGAACCACCCACCTCGGTGACGAACCGCGGGTGCGCGATGTCGAGGTAGTGGTTGAAGGACCACCGGGTGATCTGGCGCTGGGCGATCGTGTTCAGGGTGGGCACCAGCAGGCGCGGCGGGATGCGCGGCACCCAGTTCTGGACGCGCAGCAGCCACTCGAACTGCCAGCGGTGCGCGGCGCTGAAGGCCCCGTAGCTCGCCCGGGCAGCCTCCACGCTCTGCTGGCCGGCCAGCACCTGGTTGATCTCGCGACCGGCCGCGAGGCCGAAGTACAGCGCGGTACGGATGCCCTCGGCGGTCAGCGGCAGGCAGTGCCCGGCCGAGTCGCCGACGAAGAACACCCCGTCCTCGGTCGCCTCGCGGATGCGGTGGGGGATCCAGTTGCCCTGGTAGTTCGCCGCGGCGCGGTCGAGGTCGGCGGCGAGCTTGACCGTCGGCGCCTTGACGTGATCGGAGGGGATGAAGGAGCCGACCCCGACGCGGACCTCACCGTCGGCGGGGAAGCTCCAGCCATACCCGGCGGGGATCACGTCACGGTCGATCCAGATCTCCAGCTCATCCCCGGAGCCCTCGGGGTGGACCTCGAGGCCGCGCGACAGGTAGGCCTCCGGGGGCTGGATGGGCTCGCGGGAGCTGAGCACGCGCCGCCAGCCGAGAGCGTCCACGACGATCGGCGCGCGGATCTCGCCCCGATCGGTCCGCACTCCGTCAGGCGTCCGCGCCTCGACCGTGGCGGTCTCGAAGCGGAAGTCGCCCTGGTCGGCCAGCAGGCCGCACAGCACGCGGTAGTCGAAGGTCGAGAAGCTCCAGGGCAGATCGAACCGCGCGGTCGTGTGCGGGGTGTGGATGACCAGTTCGGGGAAGGTCTGCTGGTGGGCGCCCATCAGGTCCATGGCGCTGAGCCAGCTGGTGGGGATGCCGCACGCGGAGGTCTGGCGCTCGCCGATCTCGTAGCGGTCGATGACCAGCACGCGCTGACCGGCGTCGCGCAGCTCGCGGGCGACCGCGAGCCCGGCAAAGCTGGCGCCGCAGATGAGGACGTCAGCGTCGAGGTCCAGCGGTGTGCGGTCGGCGCCGCGCTTGGTAGCTCTCACTGGCACCAGCCCAACACTACAAAGCAGGCGGCTACCATGGGTCGACCAATGTCAACGCTTATTGCCCCCAACCCAACCGACGCACCTGAGGCCAAGATCGTCGAAGGTTCCGACGGTCTGCTGCTGGAGATCGATGGTCGCATCGTCCCCAACTACGACGCCACGATCCACCCCTTTTCCGAGGGTGACGTGGTCACCGGTCACGTGGTCCGCATCGATCAGGACGAGGTCCTGGTCGACATCGGCTACAAGTCCGAGGGCGTCATCCCCGCCTCAGAGCTGTCGATCCGCAAGTCCGTCGATCCCTCCGACGAGGTCGAGCTCGGTGAAGAGGTCGACGCTCTGGTGCTCACCAAGGAGGACCAGGACGGTCGCCTCATCCTCTCCAAGAAGCGGGCGCGCTTCGAGAAGGCATGGCGCCGGATCGAGGCTGCCGCGCAGTCGGGTGAGCCGGTTGAGGGTTCGGTCATCGAGGTGGTCAAGGGCGGCCTGATCATCGACCTCGGCGTGCGTGGCTTCCTGCCCGCGTCACTGGTCGACATCCGCCGGGTGCCGAACCTCGACGAGTACATGGGCACCCAGATCGAGTGCAAGGTCATCGAGCTGAACCGCTCCCGCAACAACGTGGTGCTGTCG
>CAZZVR010000120.1:0-11955 GCA_964657595.1 Burkholderia sp. PAMC 26561
GGGCAGCTGGGTCAGCTGGGGTCGACCCAGGGCGTATGCCAACCGCCGCAGTCGGCGGTCAGCGCCTGCGCCGCCTTGGGGCCCTCAGACCCCTTGGCGTAGGGCTGAACCGGGGGCGGGTCATTGAGCAGCGGCTGGACGATGCGCCAGGACTCCTCCACGCTGTCCTGGCGGGTGAACAGAGCGGCGTCACCCATCAGGGCCGCGTGGAGCAGGACCTCATAAGGCGTGGGATCCTCGCCGCCCTGGCTGGCGAGCTCCGCGGGGAGGGTGATCGTCCCGCGACCGTCGGGCTGGTCGGCGCGGTGGGCGTCGAGGAGGATCTCCACCCCGGTGTGGGGATCGAGCTTGAACACCAGCTGGGCCGCCTCCGGGTCGCTGGTCTCCACCGGGATGAAGGGGACCGTCGGCGGCTTCTTGAAGATGAGGCGGACCTCGGTCTCGGTGGTGGTCAGCTGCTTGCCGGCGCGGATGAAGAACGGCACCCCCGCCCAGCGCCAGTTGTCGACCTCCAGCTTGAGCGCGACGTAGGTCTCGGTGTCTGAACCCTTGGCCACGCCCTTGATCGACTTGTACCCGCGGTACTGGCCGCGTATGTAGTGAGCGGGATCGGCGTCCTGGGTGGACCGGAAGACCGCGTGCTTGGCGTCCTGGAGCGTGCTGGCGTCACCGGCGGCCGGGGGCTCCATGGCCGCCGCCGCGAACACCTGCAGCAGGTGGTTGACCACCACGTCGCGCAACGCGCCGACGGGGTCATAGAAGCTGCCGCGGTCCTCGACCCCGAAGCTCTCGAACATGGTGATCTGCACCGACTCGACGTAGTTGCGGTTCCACACCGGCTCGAGCATGGTGTTGGCGAAGCGCAGGTAGAGGATCTCCTGCAGCGCCATCTTGGCCAGGAAGTGGTCGATCCGGTACAGCTGGCTCTCGTCGAGGTACTGGTGGAGGTCGTCGGCCAGTGCGATGGCGGAGGGGAGGTCATGACCGAAGGGCTTCTCCACCACCACCTTCTCCTCGTGGGCGAGCAAACCCGCGTCGTGCAGGCCCTTGATGGTCGAGCCGAACAGCGAGGGCGGGATCTCCAGGTAGAAGGTCGGGTTCCGGTACGGCGCGAGGGCCTGCTTCAGCCGGTCATAGAAGTCGGGCTGGCCCGCGCCGCCGACGTACTGGAGGCGGTTGGTGAAGCGCTTGAACACCCGTTCGCTCAGCTTCTCCCCGGAGCTGACGATCGCGTCCCGCGCGCGATCCTTGAGCTGGTCGAGCGACCAGTCCTCCACGGCGGCGCCGATCACCGGCACGTCCAGCAGGTCGCGCTTCTCCAACCGGTACAGGGAGTGGAAGGTCATCTTGTGCGCGAGATCGCCGGTGATCCCGAAGATGACCAGGGCGTCAGATGCGATGGGGCTGGATCCCTTGCGGCTCATGGGGGCGCAGCCTACCCGGTTTGTCCCCGCTGACTGACCCCGCGGCGGCGCAGGTCAGCCAGCAGTTCCAGGTCACTCTGAGTCGCCCCGCCCTTCTCGGCACTGCCGGTCTCCATGATCACCGGGAGGTCGTCAAAGCGCGGGTCAGACAGGAACACGGCGAGTCCGTCGGCGCCGATCTCGCCGGTGCCAGGCGCGGCGTGGCGGTCCCGGTTGGAGCCCAGCGGGGTCAGGGAGTCATTGACGTGCAGCGACCCCAGACGCTCGAGCCCGACCTCGGAGGCGAGTTCCTCCAGCACCGCGTCGAGGCTGTCGGCGCTGCGCACGTCATAGCCGGAGGCCAGCAGGTGGCATGAGTCGAGGCAGACCCCGAGTCGGCCATCACCGCCTGCGGCGTCGATCAGCGCTCCGAGCTCGGCGAAGGACCGCCCCAGGGTGCCGCCGGCCCCGGCGGTGTCCTCCAGGTGCAGGGGACAGGACTCGGTTTGCGCCAGGGCCTCGGCGATGACCTCGCCGGCCCGGGTGATCGCCGCAGAGACGTCCCCCTTCAGCGCCGAGCCGGCGTGCAGCACGACCCCGGCCGCGCCGATCCCGGCACCGACCCGCAGAGACTGCTGGAGCGAAGCCAGGGACTTGGCGCGGATGTCGGGATCCTCGCTCGCGCAGTTGATGAGGTACACGGCATGGATGACCACCGCGCCGATCCGCGAGTCGCCCATCGCCGCGCGGAACTCGGCGAAGTTCGCCTCGTCGTAGGCCGTCGGCTTCCACATCCGCGGAGACTGGTTGAAGATCTGGATGGAGTCGGCGCCGAGCTCGACGCCACGGCCGACGGCCTTGGCCAGGCCGCCGGAGTTGGAGACGTGTGCACCAATGAGCATGAGTGCTGCTACGTCTAGCATCCCAGCCCAATGCGCGTCCGCTTCGCTCCCTCACCGACCGGCCAGATGCACATCGGCAACGCGCGCACGGCCATCTACAACTGGCTGCTGGCCCGTGGTCCGGAGGCGGCCACCTTCGTGCTGCGGATCGAGGACACCGACCCCGAACGTTCCACCGAGGCGAACGTCGCCTACATCCTCGACGCGCTCAACTGGCTGGGGCTCGGCTGGGACGAGGGCCCGAGCTTCCAGCGCCAGAACGCGCCGCGTCACGCCGAGGCGCTGGCCCAGCTCCTGGAGGAGGGCAAGGCCTACCGGTCCACCGCCACGGCCGACGATGTCAAGGCCTACCGTGAGGCCCACGGTCAGGGCCGCGGCTTCCGGGGGGAGGCCGAGGCGTCCGGGGCGGTCCGCCTGCGGGTGCCCGACACGGGGGAGACGGTCTTCCACGACGTCATCCGCGGCGACATCTCCACCCCCAACCTCAGCATGGACGACCCGGTCATCGCCCGGGCCAACGGCACGGTGCTCTACAACTTCGCCGTCGCCGTCGATGATCTGGACGCCCGGGTCACCCACGTGCTGCGGGGCGAGGACCACATCTCCAACACCCCCCGGCAGCTGCTCGTGCTCGCCGCCCTCGGTGCCGCACCTCCGGTCTATGCCCACCTGCCGCTGATCCGGGATGAGAGCGGCAAGAAGCTGTCCAAGCGCCACGGCGCCGCCTCGGTCCAGGAGCTGCGCGACCTCGGCTACCTGCCTGAGGCCGTGGTCAACTACCTGTCCCTGCTCGGGGCCGGCTTCGCTCCGGATGAGGAGTTCTTCACCCCCCAGGAACTGGCCGACCGCTTCCGCCTGAGCAGCGTCTCCAAGAGCCCGGCGGTGTTCGACGAGCGTAAGCTGCGCAACCTCAACGGCCAGCACCTGCGTGCTCTGTCGGTGGCCGAGCTGACCCGGCGCCTGGCTGAATTCACGGGACGGACCGAGGACCTCGGGCCGGCGGTGGCGATCTCGCGAGAGAAGATCCAGACCCTGGCGGACTTCTGGCCACTGGCCGGCTTCATCTACGACGGGCCGGGCGAGGATGCCAAGGCCTGGGCCAAGTGGCTGGAGAACCCCGACGGCGCGGCGAACCTCGGCGCCGCCCGTGACGTGCTCGGCGGCGTCGACCCCTGGGATGTCGCGGGCCTCGACGCCGCGCTCGGGGAGCTCGTCACCCTGCGCGGGGTCAAGCCCGGGCAGCTCTATCAGCCCATCCGGGTGGCCCTGGCCGGAACCACCGTGTCCCCCGGCATCTTCGAGACGCTGGCGGTGCTGGGACGCGAGGCGAGCCTGGCGCGGATCGACGCGGCGCTGAGTCGCGTCGGCGGAGCCGCGCACTAGCGTGGACGGCTTGGTGTCAGAAATCTGTCGCCTTGGCCGGCCCCAGCCGAAGCTCTGGGGCGCCATGGCGCGTTGCGGCCTCATTGTCCATCGAACATCTGCCGATATTGAGGTCACTGTCCTAAACCCGCGCGTCCAGCGCTGCGGGGAACGCACAAGGAACCAGCGACTTGTCTCAGCTAGCAGCCCCGCCCAGCCCCGACGGCCAGATGATCACTCCGACTGATCCCTACGCGGCGCGTGAGCGGCACCACAACGAGGGTCACGGCCGCCGCCTGACCCTCGCCTTCGAGGCGCTCGAGGCCTTCCCGATCATGGCCGAGTCTCGCAACCGGGTGCTGCGGCTGTTCGAGAACGGCGCCAGCCCCTCCAACGGTGACGTGATCAACGCCATCGAGGGTGACGTGGCGCTCGCCATCGCCGTCCTGCGTCTGGCCAACCAGATCGACGGTCCCCACAAGGGGCGTGTCGAGACCGCCGCCATGGGAGTGGAGGTGCTCTCGCCCGCGACCGTCCACCAGATCGTCAGTCGCGCGCGCACCTACGACTTCTTCGAGCGCACCCCCGTCTGGCAGGGGATCCCCGAGCGGTTCCGTCTGCACGGGATCGCCACCCAGCGGGCGGCCGACCGGATCGCCCGGGAGATCGGGTACTCCGGACGCGACACCCTGATGCTCAGTGCGTTGCTGCACGACATCGGCAAGCTGGTGCTCGTCCACGCCTACGCGGGCTATCCCCGTGACGTCCACGGGGACGCGCGCACGCCGGAGGAGCGGATCGCCGCCGAGCGCCGCGACCTGGGCGTCGACCACGCCCTGGTCGGTGGCGTCCTGGCCCGGCGCTGGGGTCTGCCCCGCGGACTCGCGCAGGTGATCGAGGGTCACCATGGCGACGAGCTGACCGGTGAGGCTGCGATCGTGCGGCTGGCCGACATGCTCGCCCACTACCTGCTGGGCGCCCCGGTCAGCCCGAACGAGCTGCTCAAGGTCAGCCGCCAAGTGGGTCTCACCCCTCAGCAGCTGCGCACGGTGATGTATGACCTGCCGATGCCGGTGATCGCCGACCGGACCCGCCACACCGAGCCCTCGCCGATGTCAGACCGCGAGCTTGACGTATTGCGCAAGCTGGCCAAGGGCATGGTGTACAAGCAGATCGCCACCGAGATGGGCCTGTCGACCTCCACGGTGCGCACCCATCTGCACAACGTGTACAAGAAGTTGGGCGCGATGGATCGCGCCCAGGCGGTGCTGATCGCCACCGAGCGCGGCTGGATCTAACATCGACAGCTCGATGCTGTCGATCACCTCCAAGTCGCCCTACGCCGTCCGCGCGCTGGTGGAGCTCCACCGGCTGTCTGACAGTGAGCCGGTGCCGATCGCCGAGCTGGCCAAGCGCGGCGACATCCCGGTGCAGTTCCTCGAGCAGCTGTTCGCCACCCTCCGGCGCGCCGGCCTGCTGCGCTCCCAGCGCGGCGTCAAGGGCGGGTACTCCTTCGCCCGCCCGGCCGAGCAGGTGACCGTCCTGGAGGTCGTCGAGCTGCTCGACGGTCCCGTCGGCGCCGACGCCGTCGGCATCTTCGCCCAGGCCGCCCAGGCCGCCCGCACGGTGCTGAACGAGTCGAGCATCGCCGATGTGGCCGATGAGGAAGCCCGCGCCGCTGGCGCGACCATGTACTTCATCTAGCCAACGGCGAAATCCGTGGGCCGGCGCGCTAGGTTAATCCAATGGCGCCAATTCCGACAGACATTTCCGCTCTGATTGGTCGCACTCCGCTGGTGCAGCTGGCGCGGCTGGCGCCCGAGGCCCAGGTGTTCGCCAAGCTCGAGGCCCAGAACCCCGGCGGCAGCGTCAAGGACCGCATCGGTCTGGCGATGATCGAGGCGGCCGAACGTGATGGCCTGATCACCCCCGGGGAGACCACGATCGTCGAGGCGACCAGCGGCAACACCGGAATCGCGCTGGCCTTCGTGTGCGCCGCCAAGGGCTATGACCTGGTGCTGACGCTGCCCCAGGGCATGAGCCGCGAACGTGAGCGGCTGCTGTCGCTCTGCGGCGCCCGCTTCGAGATCACCGAGTCGATGGGCGGCATGAACGAGGCGGTCGAGGCCGCGCGTGAGTTCGCCACACGTGACGACGTGTTCCTGCCCGACCAGTTCTCCAACCCGGCCAACCCCGAGGCCCATCGTCGCAGCACCGGCCCGGAGCTGTGGGAGGCCCTGGAGCACAAGGTCGACGTGTTGGTGGCCGGCGTCGGCACCGGCGGTACGATCACCGGCACGGGGGAGTACCTCAAGGCGCGCAACCCCAAGCTCTACGTGGTGGCGGTCGAGCCCGAGAACTCACCGGTGCTGTCGGGCGGGCGGCCGGGACCCCACCGCATCCAGGGCATCGGCTCCGGGTTCGTGCCGCGGGTGCTCAACCGCGAGATCATCGACGAGGTCATGCCCGTCTCCGACGACGATGCCGTCGGCTGTGCCCAGGCGATGGCCGCCCGGGAGGGCGTGCTGGCCGGGATCTCCGGGGGTGCCGCCTGCCATGCCGCGCTCGCCATCGCGGCCCGCGAGCAGTTCACCGGCGCGCGCATCGCGGTGATGATCCCCGACTCGGGGGAGCGCTACGCCTCACTGTCCTGGTTCGCGCCGGACCCCCAGCCGGCCGCCGTCGCGCTCAGCCGCTGAGCGGCGCAGCACCGCCACCGCGGGCGGTGGTGCTCAGCCCACAGCGAGCACCACTCGGACTACGCTCTGTGCATGTCGTTGCTGAACGCGACCGTCGCGGAGCTGCGCGCCAATCTGGACACCGCGCGGGACCGCGACCCAGCCGCGGTCGGCGTCTCGGCCCTGGAGATCCTGCTCACCTGGCCCGGCGTGCAGGCCCTGCTCGCTCATCGGGTCGCCCACGTGCTCTACCGCGCCGGCGTGCCGCTGGCGCCGCGCCTGATCGCCACCCTGGCCCGCACGCTGACCGGTGTGGAGATCCATCCGGCGGCCCGGCTCGGCCCGGGCTTCTTCATCGATCACGGCATGGGGGTGGTGATCGGTGAGACCGCGCAGGTCGGCGCCGACGTCACCGTCTATCAGGGCGTGACCCTCGGGGGTACCGGCTTCGCCACCGGCAAGCGCCACCCGACGGTGCAGGACAACGTCACGATCGGCTCGGGCGCCAAGCTGCTCGGCCCCATCACCGTCGGCCACGGCTCCAAGATCGGCGCCAACACCGTGGTGATCCACGACGTGCCGGCCCACTCGACCGTCGTCGGCAACCCGGGTCATCCGGTGCGGATCGAGGGTCGCAAGCCCGAGGGCCCCGACACCGACTGGATCCACCTCCCCGATCCGATCGCCGACGCGGTCACCGGGCTGTCACGCCGCCTCGACGCGCTGGAGGGCGGAGGCGCTGAGTCAACCGCGCTGCCGCTGGGCGCCGGGCGCGGCGTCGGACCCAACCCCGCCGGCGGGTAGCGCCGGAGCCGGCGCCGTCTCGAGGTTGGCGGTCGAGCGGATGAGATACAGGGGGCGGCCCTTGACCTCGTCGTAGATGCGCCCGACGTACTCGCCGATGATCCCGATGGTGATCAGCTGGATCCCGCCGAGCAGGAGGAACGAGATCTCGACGGTCGAGAAACCGGGCAGGTAGGAGCCGACGATCTTGAGGATCACCACGACGGGGATGGCGATGAGGGCCATGGCGGAGATGATGAAGCCGAGCAGCGTGGCCAGCTGCAGGGGGCGGTGGGAGTACCCGGAGATCGCGTCCAGCGAGAAGCTGAGCATCCGCGCGAAGGTGAACTTCGTCGCGCCGCTGTGGCGGGCGTCGCGGTGATAGGAGACCGCCGACTGGGTGTAGCCGACCCACACGGTCATCCCGCGCAGGAAGCGGTTGCGCTCGCGCATCGACAGCAGGGCGTCGAGGGCACGGCGGTCCAGCAGCCGGAAGTCCCCGGAGTTGTGCACCAGGTCGACGTTGGTGAGCCGGTCGAACACCTTGTAGAACCAGGCCGCGGTGGTGAGCTTGAACCACGACTCGCCGTCGCGCTGGGCGCGCACCGCATAGACCACGTCTGAGCCCCCGCGCCAGCGTTCCAGCATCTCCAGGATCACCTCGGGGGGATCCTGGAGGTCGGCGTCCATCATCACGATCGCGTCGCCCTTGGCGTGATCGAGCCCCGCGGTCAGCGCCATCTGGTGTCCGAAGTTGCGGGCCAGCACGACCACCTTGACCCGTGGGTCCGCCGCGGCGAGGGCGGTCATGAGCTCGGTCGACCCGTCGCTGGAGCCGTCGTCGACGAGGATGAGCTCGAAGGGGATGTCCTCCAGGGCGGCGCTGACGCGACGATGGAGTTCCTCGAGCGCGCCCACCTCGTCATGAACGGGGGCCACGACGCTCAGCAGGTCGAGCCGGCGGGCGGACAAGTCGGTCATCGCCGAGATGCTAGGTCAGTCCCGACGCGGGGGTCGGTGACCGAGCTCAGGTCTGGAAGCCGAGGATGACCGGTGAGTGGGGGAGGTAGGCGATCATCGTGGTGAGCATCACCCAGGCGCTGAACCAGAGGGCGAGCGTCCACAGCTTGCGGTTGGTGCACAGCGCGACCGGCACCAGCATCCAGGTGATGTACCAGGGCAGGATCGACGAGGTCGCCATCAGCAGCCAGAAGCTCGCCCAGGCCGCGCCGTCGAGCCAGTCCAGCTGGTTGCGCCAGACCCGCCAGAGGAGCCGGCAGCAGATGAGCACGAAGGCGATCCCGAACAGGGTCGAGATGAGGTGGCTGGCACTCTGGGCGTGCAGCGCGGTGTAGAGGAAACCGGGCACGCTCTGCCAGCCGCCCTCGCCCTGCACCGTGCTGAGCGTATGGATCATGTTGGTCAGCCCGGTGCCGAACACGGCGATGCCGACCCCGATGGTCACGATGGTGGCGACCGCCGCGCCGAACAGCACCTGGCGCCGGCGCGGTCCGGACCCCAGGCCCGGGTAGGAGACGAGCGCGAAGGGCAGGAAGATGCCGCCGGTCAGCTTGATGGCCGCCGCCGCCACGGTCAGGGCCCCGCTGGAGCGCTCATGGCGAGCCAGCAGCGCCCAGATGCCCGCACTCGAGAAGACCATCATCAGCAGGTCGTTGTGTCCGCCCCCGATGCCGTAGAGGACGACCAACGGGTTGAGCCCGACCAGGGCCGCACCGCGGACGGGGTTGAGCCCACGCAGCTTGGCCGACTTCCAGGTCAGGTAGATGATCCCCGCACACGACAGCCCGGCGATGGCCTTGTAGGCATAGGCGCTGAAGGCGATCGACGCTGTCGTCGAGGTCTTCGCGAACAGGCCGGAGATGAGCGTGAAGAGCGGTCCGTAGACCGTTGGCGTGTTGATCCACTTGTCCCCGATGTAGGGAACGAGCGGGTCAGAGGACCCCGGCAGATTGCCGAGCACCTGGGAGGTGTGGGTGTAGGGGTTGACGTGGAGCCCGAAGAACATCCGGGCGTACTCCTGGTAGCTGAACAGGTCGGTCGAGAAGAGGGGAGGGGCCAGGAGCACGATCGCCACGGACCCGGCGATGGTGGCGAGCACCGCCCGGGGCGACAGACGTTCGGCGTTGCGCACCGCCAGGACGTAGCCGATGAACATGAGGCCCAGCGCACCCAGGAGCTCGCCGGCTCGCAGGTGAATCGACAGATGGGCCAACGGACCCGCCAGCGATGCCGACTGCAGCGTGACGCTGACCCGGCCCCCGACGCTCTCGGTGAGGCCGCGGATCGATTCCGGCAGCAGGCTGTTGGTCCTCACGGCAGCGAGGCTGAGGAGCACGGCGCCGAGTAGCACCGACGCCAGGCCGACCTGGCCCAGGACCGAGCTCGCGGTCCGCGTTCGAACGGCTAGGCCAGGCCCTGTGAGCTCGACGGTACCGCCGGTGGCGGTGGCTCCCAAAGGTCCGTCGAGTGCGCTCATCCGGCCCAAGAATGCCCGTTCAACCGGCCGGAAAACGTTCGATCGTTGTTACGATCGCGTTAATGATCCGGAGGGGGTCTGCCGCGCGCGGCGCATCTGGGGCACCAGCCAGAACGCCTCGATCGCGATCCGCCAGGACATCTTGGAGGTTCCGGCGGTGCGATCGGTGAAGACGATCGGCACCTCGACCACCTTGAATCCGGCCTGGATCGCCCGGTAGGTGACCTCGATCTGGAACCCGTAGCCGTCGGCGCGCACCGACTCGAGGTCGACGGTCTCCAGCACCTGGCGACCGATGCACTTGAAGCCTCCGGTGAGGTCCTGGACCGAGAGACCGAGGATCGTGCGCGCGTACACCCCGCCACCGCGGCTCACCACGCGGCGGACGAAGCCCCAGTTGCGTGTCCCGCCACCCGGCACGTAACGGGAACCGATGACCAGGTCGGCATCGTCGGCCGCGCGCACCAGTGCGGGGAGGTAGACGGGGTCATGGGAGAAGTCGGCGTCCATCTCCATCACCAGCTCGGCACCGCCCTCCAGCGCGCGACGAAAGCCGGCGGTGTAGGCCTTGCCGAGTCCGTTCTTGTCCTGACGGTGGAGCACCTCGACGCAGTCGAACTGCTTGGCCAGGGCGTCCGCCATCGTCCCCGTCCCGTCCGGTGAGTTGTCGTCGACGATCAGGATGCGGTGGTCGCCGGGAGCCACCTCGTCGAGTGCCGCGTGCACTGCCGGGATGATCCGATTGATGTTCTCCGCCTCGTTGTAGGTCGGCATCACCAGCCAGACGCGTTCATGCATAGAGCGAAGATCCTAGGGGGTGCTGGAGCGGATCGATCCAATCCGGCCCGCGTGACTCAGCGCCGCACGTAGGCGACGCGGTTCCAGCTCGGCTCGGGGGCGAGCTCGATCGGCTCGTTGCCGCGGTCGGGCTGGATGTAGACGAACGCGGCCGTGTCGACGTCGAAGGAGATGTCGAGCTCACCTTCCTTGACGCGTTGATCGAGCCAGGCGGTGCGGAAGATCAGGCGCCGCAGCCAATGGACCAGCGAGCGGTCCGAGGGACCCACCAGCTCGGGCCAGCAGTCATTGACGTGCTCACCGAGGGCGGAGGCGGGGTCAGACACCTCGCCGTTGACGACGAGGTTGATCAGGTCCTCGGCCTCGTCCTCCTCGATCTCTGCGCCGATGAAATTGAGCCGGCGGGCGGCCTGCTCGCAGCGTTCCTGGAAGTCGCGCTCGTTGAAGGTGAAGCGGAGGTCTCCGTACTCGAGGACGAAGTCCTCGCCGGAGTCATAGTTACCACGGTTGTGCATGAGCGTCGGCATCTTATGGCCGATTCCTGCACGACATGACCTGGTGGGCGCGATGTTGCAGACACGCGCTGGAGGGCCACCGGAGAATTCCCGCTAGGAGCGAAAAATCGCTCGTTCGATTCTGTCAGCGGGGGGTGATTCGTGCCCGCCCCAGGCCTCTATGGGCCATGAATTGCAACCGCGCCACGATCCTCGTCGCCGGCCCCAATCCACCCGGGCGGGCCTTCCTCTCCGACAACCTCGCCGCCGACGGCCACGATGTGCTGGTGGCCGCCACGGCGACCGCGGCCTGGCAGGTGCTGGCCCGGACGGTGGTGGAGCTCGTCGTCGTCGACCTGAGTGACGTGGGCCGGCTCGACCGCGACGGGATCGAGCTCGTCGCCCGCATCCGGCACTCCGCGCGCCTGGGCGCACGCGTGGACGCATCGATCCCGATCGTCGTGCTGGCTCCGCGGTTGGGGGAGGTCGAGCGCCTGCGCGTGTTCGAGCGCGGCGCCGACGACCTCCTCCAGCACCCCTATTCCTATCCGGAGCTGTTGGCGCGCCTGACCGCTCTGCTGCGCCGCTCGCGCGGCCACTGGGCCCCGACCCGGCTGCGGATCGGACCCCTCGAGCTCGACGCGGGGTCGCGCCAGGTCTGGTTGGACGCGCGTCCCGTGTCACTGGCCAACAAGGAGTACGCGCTGCTGACCGTGCTGGCCTCCGAGCCGAGCCGGGTGTTCTCCCGCACCGAACTGCTCCAGCGCGTCTGGGGCTTCCACGGTGACGACCGCACCCGCACCGTCGACGTCCACGCCAGCCGGCTGCGCCGCAAGTTGCTGCATCCCCACGAGCAGTTCGTCGTCAACAGCTGGGGACAGGGCTACAAACTGGTGACCGCGGTGGGGGGCGAGGCGGTGCCGGTGGGCGGCGGGACCGCACGGGACGTGGACCCGCCGGCGTCGGCGCCGGAGGCTGCGCCGGAGCCTGCGCTGGCGCTGGTCGGCCGCTCAGCGGCCTAGCCGGGTGAGGGCGGGG
>CAZZVR010000121.1:0-867 GCA_964657595.1 Burkholderia sp. PAMC 26561
CAGCGCAGCCGCGCTGCATTCCCTTCAGGCCCACCTCGACGCCCAGGGCGCCGACGTCGACGTGATCGGCGCGGTCACGCCGGCCACCCAGCTGGCGGTGGCCGGCTCCCACAGCGGGCGGATCGGTCTGATGGCGACGCGCGCCACGGTGCTGTCGGGCGCCTATGACACCGCCGTGCGCCAGGCCGACCAGCACGTGCACCTGGAGAGTGTCGCCTGCCCGGATCTCGCCCCGGCGATCCAGAGCGGCTTTCCCTTCGACGCGGCACTGGTCGCGATGATCCGCGGCTACTGCGCGCCGCTGAAGGAGGCTGAGGTCGACACGGTGATCCTCGGCTGCACCCATTACCCGCTGGTGGCCCCGATGCTCCAGCGCTCACTGGGCCGCGGGGTCAGCCTGGTGACCAGCGGCAGCGGGGTGGCGCGGTCGGTCGAGCGGGCCCTGGCGGCCCGGCACCTGCTCAACCCCCAGCGCAGCGAGGGGACCTACCGCTTCTGCTGCACCGCCGACCCCGAGGCGTTCCGCGAGGTGGGGGTGCGCTTCCTCCAGCTGCCCTTCGGCGAGGTCGATCTCGTCACCCTCGGAGCGAGCACTATGGTGGCGCCATGACCACGCGTTCCTACGGCCGCAGCGCCGACCAGCCCCGTCCGATCACGATCGAACCCGGGTTCGTGCGGACCGCCTCGGGCTCGGCGCTGATCAGCGTCGGCGAGACGCGCGTGCGGCTGTGGAAGAGTGCGTTGGGCGTCGCGACACGCGCGTGGTGGGCGGCGACATGCGTGAACGGCATCCGGCCGGTCACGTCGCCCGCTGCGTAGATATGGGGCACCGCCGTCTGCAGCGTCTTCGGGTTCACCGCGACACGC
>CAZZVR010000121.1:877-1713 GCA_964657595.1 Burkholderia sp. PAMC 26561
TCAGCGCGGGGGAGACGCGGGTGATCTGCACCGCCTCGGTGCAGGAGAGCGTGCCCGGTTGGATGAAGGGACGCGGAAAGGGCTGGGTGACGGCGGAGTACGGAATGCTGCCGGCCTCCACGGGGGACCGTAAGGCCCGCGACATCACCAAGGGGCGCGCCGACGGCCGCTCGGTGGAGATCCAGCGCCTGATCGGGCGCTCGCTGCGCGGGGTGATCGACTTCTCGGCCCTGGGTGAGCGCACGATCTACATCGACTGCGACGTGCTCCAGGCCGACGGCGGGACCCGCTGTGCCGCGATCACCGGCGGCATGGTCGCACTGGCCCTGGCGGTCGACGGGCTGCTCGAGCAGGGGCGGCTCGAGGCGACACCGCTGACCGGAACCGTCGCGGCGATCTCCGCCGGCATCGTCGGCGGAGTCCCGCTGCTCGACCTCGACTACGCCGAGGACTCGACCGCCGAGGTCGACGCCAACGTCGTCATGACCGGTGACGGCGGGCTGGTCGAGGTCCAGGCCACGGCGGAGCGGACGCCGCTGTCCCGGGCGCACCTGGACGACCTGCTGGCGCTCGCGGAGATCGGGATCGGACACCTGCGCGCCGCTCAGGACGCCGCGGTGTCCGGGACACCCGCCTGAGTTCCGTGGCGCCCCCCGCGCTGGTCCTGGCCACCCGCAACGCGCACAAGCTGGAGGAGGTCGGCCGGATCCTCGCCCCGTTCGGGCTGTCGGTCGAGGGGCTGCCCCAGTGGGTGGTGCTGCCCCCCGAGGACGGCTGGACCTATGAGGCCAACGCGCTCGGCAAGGCCCGTGCGGCCGCGGCCGCCCTGCACGGGC
>CAZZVR010000121.1:1723-11937 GCA_964657595.1 Burkholderia sp. PAMC 26561
GAGGCGGAGGCGCTGGGGGGACGACCGGGGGTGCGCTCGGCACGGTTCGCCGGCCCGGAGGCCTCCGACGCCGAGAACCTCGCCCGGTTGGTGGCGTCGGCCCCCGAGGGCAGCGGCCTGCGCTTTGTCTGCTGCGTCGCCTACGTATCGGCGACGGGGGCTGAGGCCGTGTTCCTCGGCGAGTCCCGTGGGCGGCTTTGGGCACGCCCACGGGGTGAGCGCGGCTTCGGCTATGACCCCGGTTTCATCCCCGAGGGGCCGGTGGGCGCGGGCGGCGAGGACGGGGTGCGGACCATGGCGGAGCTGAGCGCGGCGGAGAAGGACGCGATCAGCCACCGCGGCCGGGCGGTCCGAGCCTTCGCCGAATGGTTCCCGGGACCGCGTCTGATTGTTCCCTAGAGCAGGTTGATTGCCGCCGCGAGGGAGATCACCAGCGTGACGATGGCGTACCCGACATAGCCCTCGACGAGCACGATCACCCCGAACACGAACAGGGCGGCGGCGGTGAGCGACCAGGCGGCGCGAGCGAGCGTCATGGAGCCATTCTCGCGGGGGGTCCGGTCGGGTGGCGGCTCGGTGCTCACTGGCACCTGCCCGGGTCGCGCTCGGTCATGGTGTAGGGAGCTTATGGCGACGGGGCTGGCGGCGGCCCGGGTCCGAAATGAACCCGAAACGTCCGCAAACCCTGTTAGCTTCGGCGATTCCTACCATTCAGAGGAGTGCAAAAGTGACCAAGGCAGAGTTCATCGACCAGGTAGCGGACCGCGCGGGCCTCACAAAAAAAGACGCGTCGGACGCGGTCGATGCGTTTCTGGAGACGATCGAGGGCGCGCTCAAGCGCGGCAGCGAAGTGAGCTTTTCCGGCTTCGGGAAATTCAGCGTCTCCAAGCGTGAGGCGCGCGAGGGCCGTAACCCGGCCACCGGCGAGAAGATCCAGATCTCCGCGTCCAACGTGCCGAAGTTCACGGCAGGCGCGGCGCTCAAGAAGGCCGTCAACTAAGCGCCTTCTCGGCACCGCATGTGGCCAGTGTCGCGGAGGTGACGACCACCGCCTTCGGCGACCGCCTGACCGAGTACGTCAGGCGACGTGAGTCCCAGATCGTGCTCGGTCTGGATCCTGATCCCGCGCGGCTGTGGCCTCACGCGGTGGCGCAGGCTGGTGGGGCGGATGCGTCCGACCCACCAGCTGCGCGAGCCGCTGCCGCCGTGTCCCGCCACTGTCGGCTGGTGATCGCCGCCGCCGGCGAGCACTGCGTGGCGGTCAAGCCCCAACTCGCCAGTTTCGAGCGCCTGGGGGCACCGGGCTGGCAGGCCCTGACCGAGATGGTCGCGGCCGCGCACGAGGCTGGCCTGCTGGTCATCGCTGACGCCAAGCGCGGCGACATCGACGTCTCCGCCACCGCCTACGCCCAGGCCTTCCTGGGTGAGACGCCGACGCCGTTCGGGCCCGTGCCCGGGCTCGGCGCGGACGCCATGACCGTCAACCCGTACCTGGGACGCGACTCGCTCGAGCCGTTCGTGGCCGCGGCGCGCCAGGTCGGCGCCGGCCTGTTCGTGCTCGCGCGCACCTCCAATCCCGGAGCGGGGGACCTGCAGGAGCGCGAGGTTCCGGGTGCGGGCACCGTGGCCGCGCTGGTGGGCACGCTGCTCTCCGACCTCGGGAACGACGGCATCGGCGCGTCCGGCATCTCCGACGTCGGCGCGGTGGTCGGAGCCACGGCGCCGCACCGGCTCACCCGGCTGCGCGAGCTGATGCCCCGGGCTCCGTTCCTGCTGCCGGGCGTGGGGCGCCAGGGCGGTCAGATCGCCGACCTGGCCCCGGTCTTCAGCATCGGGCCGGCGGGCGGGCTGCCGGCGTCCTCCCGCGGACTGGTGGACGCCTACCTGACCCACGGTGGTGAGCCGGGGCCGGCGGCCGCCGCCGAGGCGGCGCGGCTGCGTGAGCTGGCCTGGACGGTCGCCTGCGGCGAGCGTGGCTGAGCTGAGTCCTCCGGGACAGGGCCTACGATCGCGCTGAGATGTCGGCGGATGCAGAACGCCCGGATCGACGCGACCGTCGCGGGGGCCACCGGCGCAGCCCGGCGCGCTTCCTCGCGCCTGCGGCACTCATCATCGTGGTGCTCGCGGTCCTGGCGATCATCGCCGGTGCCGGGGGCGGGGCAAGCTCCCCATCCGGCCCCGGTACCGCCACCGCCGTCGCGCCGACCGGTCAGCCCCGCTCCGGGACGTCGACCCGGGCTGCGACCTCGACCCAGGGCCAGACCGCCAGTGCCACGACGCCGGCGACAACGGCGACGACGAGCAGCACGGGCACGGCGACCACCGCGGCGGGGACGTACACGATCGCCTCCGGGGACACCTTCTCGGTCATCGCCGAGAAGACCGGCGTGCCCGTCGCCACCATCGAGAAGCTCAACCCCGGTGTGTCGTCCTCGGCCCTCACGGTAGGCCAGGTGATCAAGCTCAGATGATCGGCCGGCTCGAGGGTGTGGCGCGGGCGACGGTCAGAGGGCTCGTGGCCGCGGCGGTGGCCGTCGCGCTGGTCCTCGGGGTCGCCGTGCCTGGCGCCGGGGCGGTGCCAGCGCCGGCGCTGTCGGTCACCGGGGCCAGCCTGACCGTCGCCGCCACCGGACAGCGGCTCTACGGGGTCAACGCCGACAAGCCGCTGCTGATCGCCTCGACGACGAAGATGATGACCGCGCTGGTCGTCCTCCAGCACGTGCGCAACCTGTCGCAGACCTTCACGATGCCCGACTGGCGTGCATCCTCGGCCGACTCCCAGATCGGGCTCGACCCGGGGGAGAAGATGAACGTGGCGGACCTCATGCTGGCCCTGCTGCTGCCCTCCGCCGACGACGCCGCCTATGACCTGGCCTTCAACGTCGGCGACGGCTCGATCGCCCGGTTCGTCGCCGAGATGAACGCGGATGCCGTCAGCCTCGGGCTGAAGCACACCCACTATGAGAACCCGATTGGCCTGGACTCCCCGGAGAACTACTCGAGCCCGTACGACCTGACGCGGCTCGGCGCCTACATGCTGGCCCACTACCGGGTGTTCGCCCACGACGTGGCGCTCTCCCACGCCACGCTGAAGACCGGCAACTACGTGCGCAACGTCACCAGCACCGACACGCTGCTGGGAACCGAGCCGTGGATCACCGGAGTCAAATCCGGCCACACCCAGGCCGCCGGCTACATCCTGGTGTCCTCAGCCACCCGAGACGGGCTGACCCTCGTCTCCTCCGTGCTCGGCACCGCCACCGAGGCCGCGCGCAACGCCAACGCGCTGGCCCTGCTCCGGTACGGATTCGCTCAGTTCCACGCGGTGACCGCCGTCAGGCGCGGCACGGTGGTGGCCCGGTTGCCGGTGCCGGAGGAGAGCCGGCGGGCGGTGGTGATCGCCGCCGGACACTGGAGTCGGGTGCTGGCGCGCAACGCCAAGGTGAGGCTGTCGGTGGCGCTCCCGGCCCGGCTGGAGGGACCCCGGCGGGCGCGGACCCGCGTGGGCACCGCGACGGTGCTCGTCAACGGCCGCCCGGCGGGCAGCGTCGCGCTCATTCTCGGCCGGGCCATTCCGGCGGTTCCCACGCTGACCAAAGTGGCCCACGCACTCGGGCGACCCACTACGCTGGGTGGGCTTGCTCTGCTGATCGGTCTGCTCCTGACGGGACTCGAGCTGCGGCGCAGACACCGTCCCACGGTGTCGCGTAAGCGCAGGGAGCGAGCGGAACTGGAGGCGAGATGATCATCACCGTCACTCTGAATCCGGCCCTCGACAAGACGCTCGAGGTGCCGTCGTTCACGCCCGGGCGCCGTCACCGCACGGTCGACCACGTCACCATGCCCGGCGGCAAGGGCGTCAACGTCGCCCGCGCGCTCAAGCGCCTCGGTCAGCCGGTCATCGCCTGCGGGCTGTGCGGCGGCGCCACCGGCACCCGCATCATCGAGGCGCTGAACGACGAGTCGATCCTCAACTCCTTCGTGCGCATCCGGGAGGAATCCCGGACCAACACGGCGGTGCTGGACCCGACCACCGGCCTGCACACCGAGATCAACGAGCGTGGCCCGTCGGTGTCGCCGCACGAGCTGGATCTGTTCCGCGAGAAGTTGACCTACCTGGCCGCCGGGGCCTCGATCGTGGTGTTCGCCGGCAGTCTGCCCCGCGGGGTCGAGGCCGGCGCCTACGCCACGCTCATCCGCGACGTCAAGAAGCTTGGGGTCACCACGATCATCGACACCGACGGTGAGCAGCTGCGCCTGGCCGCGCGCGCCGAGCCCGACGTGGTCTCGCCCAACGAGATCGAGGCCGAGGAGCTGGTCGGTCACGAGTTCAACGACGCTGACGACCGCGCCCAGGCTGTGGTGGAGATCGCCACCCTCGGCCCGGCCGAATCGATCATGACCGTGCCCGACGGCTGCTACGCCCAGGTCCGGGAGGAGGGGGGATCCTCGGTGGTCTACCGCGCGACGATCCCGCCGCTGGATGCCGTCTCGCCGATCGGCTCCGGGGACGCCTTCCTGGCCGGTTACGTCGCCTCCCGGTACCTCGAGCGCCCGGCCGCGGACTGTCTGCGCTACGGGGTGGCCTGCGGTGCGGAATCCACCCAGCACGTCGGCGCCGGGATGCTCGAGGCCGCGCGCGTGGAGCGGCTCGTCGACGACGTCGCGCTCGAGCGCGTGACCGTCGGCGAGCGGGTGTTCTAGCCCCGCTGGGGAGGCCTCCGGCCGCCCGGTTCGAGGGGGGCCCGCTGCTAAATTGAGCGATCAACTGCCAGGGGCTTGCCGCCACCGCGCTCCCGTCGCTCCCGCCGCCGAAAGAGGGGTCCTCCCATGCTGTCCGCAACCTGCCGTACGCTCCGCTGATGGAAGTCGAAATCGGACGTGGGAAGAAGGCCCGCCGGGCCTACGGATTTGATGACATCGCGATCGTTCCGGGCCGCCGGACCCGCGACCCCGACGATGTCGACATCAGCTGGACCCTCGGTCCCTACCGCTTCGACCTCCCGTTCCTCGGGGCCGCGCTCGACGGTGTGGTGAACCCGACCACGGCCGGCGCGATCGGCAAGCTGGGCGGACTGGCCGTGATGAACCTCGAGGGCATCCAGACCCGCTATGAGGACGCCGACGGCATCCTGGAGCGGATCTCGACCTACTCCAAGGACATCGCCACCCGCGAGCTCCAGGACATCTACCAGGAGCCGGTCAAGCCGGAGCTGATGGCCCAGCGCATCCAGGAGATCAAATCCCATGGGGTGGTGGCCGCAGCGTCCCTGACCCCGCAGAAGGTGCGCCGCTACTACGAGGTGGTCATGGAGGCCGGCCTCGACATCCTGGTGATCCAGGGCACCGTCGTCTCGGCCGAGCATGTATCGCTGGATGAGAGCCGCCCGCCGCTCAACCTCAAGGAGTTCATCCGCGAGCTCGACATCCCCGTCGTCGTGGGCGGCTGTGCCACCTACCACACCGGCCTGCACCTGATGCGCACCGGCGCCGCCGGCGTGCTGGTGGGCGTCGGTCCCGGGGCGATCTGCACCACGCGTGGGGTGCTCGGCCTCGGCGTCCCCCAGGCCACGGCGATCGCCGACGTGGCCGCAGCTCGCTCCCAGCACATGCTCGAGACCGGTGAACAGGTCCGGGTGATCGCCGACGGCGGCATGCGCAACGGCGGGGACATCGCCAAGGCGGTCGCCTGCGGCGCCGACGCGGCGATGCTCGGTTCCGCCCTGGCGCGTGCCTACGAGGCGCCCGGGCGCGGATACAACTGGGGCATGGCGACCTTCCATCCCACGCTGCCGCGGGGAACCCGGGTCAGCACCCGCCAGAACGGCTCGCTGGAGGAGATCCTCACCGGTCCGGCGCACGAGAACGACGGAACGTTCAACCTGGCCGGCGCCCTGCGCACCTCGATGGCCACCTGCGGGTACCGGGACATCGCCGAGTTCAACCGGGCCGAGCTGCTCGTCGCCCCCTCACTGCAGACCGAGGGCAAGCACCTGCAGCGGGACCAGGGTGTCGGCATGGGCGCCCGGGGCGGGGCACAAGCGGTTGGCGTCTCTGACTGACTCCGACGCGGAGTCCGCCGGCCTCACCCCGGAGGAGGCGGCGCTCGTCGCCGTCGGCCATGAGGCCGACGGCCTCGCTGCGGCCGAGTCCAACAGCGTCGTCGTCCTCGACTACGGCGGTCAGTACTCCCAGCTGATCGCCCGGCGCGTCCGGGAGTGCGGCGTGTTCTCCACGCTGCTGCCCAACCAGGTGGGGGCCGAGGAGGTGCGCAAGCTCAATCCGCGTGGGCTCATCCTGTCGGGCGGGCCGGCGTCGGTGTATGCCGAGGCCGCGCCGGCGCTGGACCCGGAGCTGCTCGAGCTCGGCGTTCCCGTGCTGGGGATCTGTTACGGGATGCAGTTGCTGGCGCTCGAGCTCGGCGGCCGCGTGGAGGGGGCTGAGGTCGGCGAGTTCGGACGCTCCCAGCTGAGCGTCGGGGTCTCGGGCAAGCTGCTGGCCCACACGCCCGAGCAGCAGACCTGCTGGATGTCGCACCGCGACACGGTCTTCGCGCCGCCGCCCGGCTTCACCGCGCTGGCCTCCTCGACCGCCTCACCGGTGGCCGCCTTCGAGTCCCTCGACCGCGAGATCTACGGGATCCAGTTTCACCCCGAGGTGGTGCACACCCCCTACGGCCAGCAGGTCCTGCAGAACTTCCTCACCGATATCTGCCGCTGTGACGGCACCTGGAGCGCAGCCAGCGTGATCGAGGACCAGATCGAGCGGATCCGCGAGCAGATCGGCGACGGTCACGCGATCTGCGGGCTGTCCGGCGGGGTCGACTCGACCGTCGCGGCGCTGCTCGTCCACCGGGCCATCGGGGAGCGTCTGACCTGTGTGTTCGTCGACGGCGGGCTGATGCGCAAGAACGAGGGTGAGCAGGTGGTGGCGGCCTTCCGCGACCACTTCCGCGTGCCGCTGGTGGCCATCGACGCGGAGGAGCGCTTCCTGGCCCGGCTGGCGGGTGTGAGTGACCCCGAGCTCAAGCGCAAGGCGATCGGCACCGAGTACATCCGCGTGTTCGAGGAGGAGGCGCTGAAGGTCTCAGACGCCAAGTTCCTCGTCCAGGGCACGCTGTACTCCGACGTGATCGAGTCCGGCGGCGGCCACGGCACCGCCGTGATCAAGTCCCACCACAACGTGGGCGGGCTGCCCCAGGACATCGAGTTCACGCTGGTCGAGCCGCTGCGGGCGCTGTTCAAGGACGAGGTCCGGGCCGTCGGCGCCGAGCTCGGCCTGCCCGAGCGCTTCGTGTGGCGCCAGCCCTTCCCGGGGCCGGGCCTGGCCATCCGCATCGTCGGCGGCGAGGTGACGCGTGAGCGGCTGGACCTGCTGCGCGAGGCCGACGCGATCCTCCAGGACGAGATCCGCAAGGCCGGCCTGTACCGCGAGCTGTGGCAGTCCTTCTGCGTGCTGCCGGACATCCGCACCGTCGGTGTCCAGGGCGACGAACGCACCTACGGGAACGTCATCGCTATCCGCGCGGTGACCTCTGATGACGCGATGACTGCCGACTGGGCACGCCTGCCCTATGACCTGCTCGAGCAGATCTCCCGGCGGCTCATCAACGAGATTCGGCCGGTCGGACGTGTGGTGCTCGACATCACCTCCAAGCCGCCCGGCACCATCGAGTGGGAGTAGCTCTCACGGGCCCGGAGTGAGCCGGTCTGAGCCCGCTATCATCAGCGGCCGCCGCGCCCCGAGGCGCGGTTTTCTTACGCCATGAAGACTTACGTAGCCAAACCCACCGACCGCGAGCGCAACTGGCTGCTCGTCGACGCCAACGGCCTGACCCTGGGCCGCCTGTCGACGCAGATCGCCGACGCCCTCCGCGGCAAGCGCAAGCCGACCTACACCCCGCACATCGACACGGGGGACTTCGTCGTCGTCATCAACTGCGAGAAGATCGCGGTGACGGGCAACAAGCTCGCCGAGAAGCGCTACTACCGCCACTCCGGGTATCCGGGCGGCCTCAAGTCCCGCACGCTGGCCGAGCAGCTCGACCGCCAGCCTGAAGAGGTCATCCGCCACGCCGTCAAGGGCATGCTGCCCCGCAACCGTCTGGCCCGCAAGCAGCTGACCAAGCTCAAAATCTACGCCGGGCCGGAGCATCCCCACGCCGCCCAGCAGCCCGTTCCGATGGAGATTCACTCGTGACTGACGACCTGACCCCGGCTGAGGAGCCCACCCCCGACCCGGAGCTCAACGAGGAGCCGGCGGCGGAGCAGCCGGCCGAGCGCGACCCCGCGCCCCTCGCGGATGAGCCGGTCCAGGTGTCCCCCGCCGCTGCCGGCCCCGACGAGGATGCCCCTCAGGTGCCGACCGAGACCGAGCCCGTCGCAGCGGATGACGCCGCCCCCGAGTCCGACGCTCAACCCGCGGTGACCCCCGCGGGTCAGGCTGAGGCCGGTGATGCCGACGTCGAGTACATCGAGGAGGACGACGAGACGCCCCGCGTCAAGCCCGCCATCCCCGGTATGGACCTGACGCCCGATCTGGCCGCCGACGGCGACCAGTTCCTCGACGCCGAGGCCCGCGCCGCCGCCGAGGCCGAGGCGGAGGAGGCCGCGCTGCGCGCTGCCGCCGCCAGCGAGGACGAGTCCAACGCCCAGCCGATCGCCGACGCCGCCATCAACCTGGCCGCCGATGCGCGCTACGTCGCCACCGGCAAGCGCAAAACCGCAGTCGCCCGCGTCATCGTCAAGCCCGGCACCGGCGTCTACTCGATCAACGGCAAGACCCTGGACGAGTTCTTCCCACGCGCGACCCTGCAGCGCGTCATCCGCCAGCCGCTGGAGACCGTCGGGTACGACAGCCGCATGGACGTCATCGCCCGGATGCACGGCGGCGGGGTCTCCGCCCAAGCCGGGGCTCTACGTCATGGCATCTCCCGCGCCCTGCTCGAGGCTGACCCCAATCTGCGTGGCGAGCTCAAGCGCCGCGGCTTCCTGACGCGTGATCCGCGCGTCAAGGAGCGCAAGAAGGCCGGTCTCAAGAAGGCCCGCAAGAAGCCCCAGTTCTCCAAGCGCTAGCGTCCGCGCTCTCAAGCGCGGACGCTCGACGTTCGGATCAACTCATGTCGAGGCAGCTGTTTGGCACCGACGGTGTTCGCGGTGTCGCGGGGGACTTTCTCAGCGCTGAGCTTGCGCTGTCTCTGGCACGGGCAGCCGTCGCGCTGTCAGCCGTGCCGCATCCGCGCGTGCTCATCGTGCGTGACACGCGTGAGTCGGGGGAGATGCTCGAGGCCGCCCTCGCGGCCGGCGTGACCGCCGCCGGCGGGGATGCCTACCTCGGCGGTGTGCTGCCGACCCCGGCCGCGCCGCTGCTGCTGCGCCGCCACGACTTCCAGCTCGCCGCAGTCATCTCGGCGTCGCACAACCCCTATCAGGACAACGGCATCAAGCTGTTCGCCGCCAGTGGCTACAAGCTCGACGACGCCACCGAGCTGGCCATCGAGACCGAGATGTCCCGCGCGTCCGGCGCGCCGGACGCCTCGGCCCGGATCGGGCGCGTCCACCCCTTCGAGGGTGCGCTGGAGGAGTACGTTTCGGCGTTGGCGACGCGCTTCGGGCAGCTCGACCTGACTGGCCGGCGGGTGCTGCTCGACTGCGCCCACGGCGCCACCTTCGCCGCCGGACCGGAGATCTTCCGGCGCCTGGGCGCCGAGGTCACCGTGCTGTGTGCCGCCCCCGATGGGCGCAACATCAACGCCGGGTGTGGCTCGACCCACCTCGATGCGCTGGGTGCGGCGATGGCCGCGACACCCCACGACATCGGCTTCGCCTTCGACGGAGACGGTGACCGGGTGCTGGCCGTCGACGCCGCCGGTGCCCCCGTTGACGGGGACGAGCTCATCGCGCTCAGCGCGCTGCATCTCCAGCGCAGCGGTGAGCTCAACGGTGGCGGCGTCGCCGTCACCGTGATGACCAACTACGGCACGACGGAGAGCGGCGCCGGGGTGTTCGGCGCCCATCCCGCCGGGCTGCCCCGCCCGCCGATGTCCATCGGCTACCCGCTCCCGGAGATTGGCTTCCGGCTCCTAGGCGCGGAAGGGGGAGTGGTGTCCGATCAAGGACGCCTCCAGCTCCGGACGCCCGCCGTAATGAGCGGCTATCTCAACTTGCCGGAGAAGACCGCCGAGGTCCTGAACGCCGACGGGTGGTATGATACCG
>CAZZVR010000122.1:0-11913 GCA_964657595.1 Burkholderia sp. PAMC 26561
CTGTGGCCCGGGTCGCCCTAGGGCACGAGCCGCTCGAACGCCCGGTCCTCGAACAGTCCGGTGGCGGCCACGCCTGGCACCGCTGCGATGGCGGCATCCAGACCGGGGCCCAGGACGGGAAAGCGGGCGTCGAGCAGCAGATTCCCGGATGCGGTGAACACCGGACCGTCCTTGCCGGTGGCCAGGCGCAGCGCGACGTCGCTCGCCCCCAGCCCGGCCAGCTCACGCGCGGCCAGGCTCACCGCGTCGCGGTGCACCTCGACCGGCAGGGGGAGCTCGCGCCCGAGCGCCGGGACCCCGGCGCCCGGCCCGGTGGCCAGGACGATGTGCGTAGCCGTGCTCCAGAGGAGCTTGGCCATGAGGGGAGTGCTGGCGTGGGACTGCAGCAGACGGCCCTGGGGATCGACCTCGTCCGCGGAGTCAATGGCCCAGTCGAGCTCCACGGAGCCGAGCTCGGCGAGTCCGAGGCCGAGGGTCTGGGCCGCGGTCGCGGTCTCATAGCCGGCGCAGACCACGGTGACCGCCAGGCCCCGCTCACGCACGCGCCGGCCGATGCCGTGGAGGGTGAGGTAGGCGACGGCGCCGGACCCGATCCCGATCCGCTGCCCGTCCGCGAGGCGTCCGAGCACCCTGTCGGCCTGGGCCTGACGGGCGTCGAATGCGGCGATCGGCGCCGGCCAGGGCAGCAGGGGTGACGCGATGAGCTCCGCGGGGGGCACGTCGGGGAGCCTACCGGCCGTGGGTGGCCGGCGCGGCCGCCGGGCCCCGGGGGCGGGCTCGCTAGGCGCGGATGGCCGAGAAGACGACGCCGGGGAGGCCGGCCCAGCGGCGCTGGGCACCCCAGCGGGTCAGCTTCGCCCCGGTCTCGGTGCCCGTCCGGGACGTCACGAACCACGCCGGCTTGGGTGAGATGGCCAGCTCGCCGGCGAGCAGCGAGCGCGGCGAGGGGCGGAACGGGCCGGTGACGATCGTCCGCTCCACGTGGTCGAGCAGGAAGGCGTTGTGCACCAGGCCGATCCCACTGCCGACGTCCTCCAGCGTATGTCCCGGGAAGGCGCCCCAGGGCGCCCCGGCGGCGAGGAAACCGAACGCGGTCCAGGCGTTGATGGCGATGGTGCCATAGCGCAGCGCGGCGATCGCCTCGTCGAAGTCGCTGCCCAGCGCGGCCTTCTGGCGCGGCTCGATGAGCAGGTTGGCCCCCAGGGTGCCGTCGAGCCGCTCGTTGGCGAAGCGGACGGCCGCCCGGATGAAGTCCAGGCCGGTGCCGGCGATCGCGGTGTGGCCGAGCACGGGTCCGAAGTACTCGGTGCGCAGTAGATCCTGCGGCGCGTCCGGGGTCACCTCGACCAGCAGCACGTTGTGGTGGTGCTCGGCGTTCGGGTAGCTGGCCTGCGCTTGGGCCACCTTGGCCTCGCTGCCGGGATACCAGCTCTCGCGCACCGGGAGCCCGTCGAGCACCTGGCGCAGCTGGTCGAGGAAGGCCTCGCGCTGGGGCCAGTCGGCCGACAGGATCATCGCCTGTCCGGCGATGCAGTTGTGGCCGCCATTGTGCAGGCGCATCGTGGCGACGTGCTCGGCCTGGAAGCGCAGGTCCGCATCTGACCATTGCCCGGGCACGACGATGATCGGGGCCACGCCGCCGAGCTCGCTGGTGATCGGCTTCTCCAGCTTGGGGGTGTGGGCGGCCCGGCGCTCCTGGGCCTCCTCCCCCCGTCCCCAGACGATCAGGTCATGGGTGATCGCGCTGCCGGTGATGTGAACGTGGGCGATGCGCGGATCGTCGGTCAGGGCACCGCCCACCGCGGCGCCCCCATTGATGATGCGCAGTGCACCGAAGGCGATCAGCGGTGCCAGCGCGGTTTCCAGAACCGGCGCCAGGGACGCGAAGGTCGGATTGAGCTTGAGGACCGAGGTGCGGTTGTGGGCGGTGAGCTCATACAGCACGTCGAGCGGTCCGATGGCGGAGATGTTGCCCGCCCCGAGCACCAGCCCGACCCCGGCGTTCTCACCGCGGCGACGGGCCCCGAGGCCGGCGTCGGCCTGCATCCGGGCGGCGGAGACGCCGGGTTGGGACCACACCTCGGCCGAGAAGCCGTGCAGCAGCAGTTGCTCCTTGAGGTCGACCGGCAGCACCCGCACGGCGGTGCGCGACCCGGGCGCGGAGTGGGTGGGCAGGTCAGCCGCCGGGGAGCGGCCGTCGGCCAGGGCGTTGAGGGAGTGGGCCAGGACGTTGAGGTTGGAGATGACCGCGTAGGGACCGGAGAACCACTCCTCGCCGGCGAGGTGGGCGGGGGTGGCCTTGGCGGCGACGGCGGCGTCGGCCCAGGCCTGGGCGTTGTCCGCGACGGCGTCACGGGTGCTGATGAGCAGCTCGGCGCGCTGGCTCAGTGGCGTGGCGGCCCAGCGGTCGGCCCCCAGGGCCAGGGCCGCGAGGTCGCGCTCGATCGCGTCCCTCAGGGTCGGCGACAGGTCGTCGGCCAGCTGCGTCTGTGTGTCTGTTCCCGCCATCGGAGCCTCCTCTAGGTCGCTTCACATTGTGACGCGTTGTCGCACTGGTGTAGGTAACGCTGGTCACAGGGTGGTCACAGCGACGCGATGGGGTTCGGGCTCAGTGGGTATGTAGAGCCTCAGCACACACAGTTCGATGACTCTAGGAATGATTCATGTCACAACGCACTTGGTTCATCACCGGCACCTCCCGCGGCTTCGGCCGCGAGTGGGCCAAAGCCGCACTCGAGCGGGGCGACCGCGTGGTCGGCACCGCCCGTGACACCTCGACCATGGACGATCTCGCCGACGCGCACCCCGAGACGTTCCTCGGTGTCGAGCTCGACGTGACCGACCGCTCCGCCGTGTTCGCCACGGTCAAGCAGGCTCACGATCACTTCGGGGAACTCGACATCGTCGTCAACAATGCGGGCTATGGCCAGTTCGGCATGGTCGAGGAGCTGAGCGAGCAGGAGGCGCGGGATCAGATCGAGACCAACCTGTTCGGGGCCCTGTGGGTCACCCAGGCGGTCCTGCCCCATCTGCGCGAGGCCGGCCGGGGCCACATCATCCAGGTGTCGTCCATCGGCGGCATCTCCGCCTTCCCCGGCATCGGCATGTACCACGCCTCCAAATGGGGTCTCGAGGGCATCAGCCAGTCCCTGGCCCAGGAGGTCAAGGACTTCGGTATCCACGTCACGCTGATCGAGCCCGGTGGGTTCTCCACCGACTGGTCCGGCCCGTCGGCCAAGCACGCCGAGTCCCTCGACGCCTACGAGCCGGTCCGCCAGGCCGGGCAGGAGCGACGCAAGGGACAGACCCCGGGTGATCCCGAGGCCTCGGCCCAGGCCGTGATGAGGATCGTCGACGCACCGGAGCCGCCGCTGCGCGCCTTCTTCGGCAGCGCGCCGCTCAGCATCGCCGAGCAGGACTACTCCAGCCGCCTGGAGACCTGGCGTGAGTGGCAGCCCGTTGCCGAGCTCGCCCAGGGCTGAGACAACCCCCTGACGCGGGGACCTTCAGGCTCGGGCGCGCGTCCTGAGCCTGAAGGTCGCCCGGGCCAGCAGCTTGCCCGCCGAGCGGGCGGTGACCGTGTAGGTCCCCGGCTTCAGCCGCGCGTGCGCGACGAGCGTCACGCCCAGCAGCCGGCCCCGGGCCGCCTTCAGCGTCCGGGTGGCCAGCGTCGCGCCTGTGGCGTCGAGCAGCCTGACGGTGACGTGGGCGAAGCGCTGACGGACGGCCCGCAACCGGATGTGCACGGTCTTGTGGACCGTGCTTCGGTACTGCAGTTCGAGCCGACCCGCACTGGCGGGCTTGGTGCTCGCGGTGCTGGCGGTGCTCGGCGCAGCACTCAGAGGGGCCAGCGAATCGCCGGGCGGGATGCTCGCGCAGTCGTCGTCGGCGGGGACGCCGTTGAGCCGGCCGATCACCCAGCTGACCGCGGAGGGCAGGAACAGGAGGGCGGCGTTCGCGTGGTCCTCGTTCGCATAGACGGCGAACTGGACCGCGTCACCGCGGTGGCAGTACTCGGTGGCCAGCGCCTCGTCGTCGGCGTCGATCATCACGTCGTCACCGGTGCCGTCCGCGTCCCCCACCCCGATGAACAACGGCTCCTGGGGGGTGCCGGCGGTGCCCATGATCAGGTCGTTGAGCGCCTTGACGAACACGGGGATCTGATCGATGTTCGTGTACTGGGGCTTGAGCAGCTGCTGATAGGTCAGGCCGGGATAGGTGCCCAGGTCCGACTCCAGGCAGCTGGCGCCGACCGCGTCGGCTACCTGCATGCCGTAGCTCGACAGGTAGGTCGAGAGGTTGATGTCGTAGGCGCGCGCGATGCCGACGAGGGCGGCCGGGATGGCACCTGACCACTCCTGGCTGCCGTTGACGTAGCTGAGGTTGTGCGCGAGGTCGACGGCGATCCCGCCCATCGCGGTGCCGACGATGTCGAGGCCCGGCGCGTAGGTCGGCGCCTGCTCCGCCGCCCAGTCGCTGGCGATCGCCCCGCCGGAGTAGCCCATCAGGGCGACCTGGGTCGAGCTGGCCAGGCCGAGCAGCGCCTCGGCCGCCCGGATCCCATCGAGGGTGACGTCGCCCTCCTCACGACCGGCCGCGAAGTCATTGCCCTCACTCTCGTAGTCAGAGACGACCACCGTGTCGCCGGCCGCGAGCAACGGGAGCATCAGCGTCTGCTCGTCGGAGTTGGTGGCCTCGGTGGGGCTCCCGCCCTGGATCGCGTAGGACGGCTCGCAGTTGGCTGCCAGCCCGTCATAGGCCCACTGGTAGGCGACGATCTTGTTGCTGGCGCCGACCAGCGGCGAGATGACGGTGGCGACCGCCACGGTGGGAGCTCCGAGCTCGTCGGTGCTGCGGTACAGGACCTGGGTGGTGGTCACCGGCACCGTCACGCCCGAGTCGTCGAAGCTGGCGCTGCGCGTCCGCAGGATCGTCCCCGGGGCGACCGCGCTGAGCGAGCCCGCGTAGCTGTAGAAGGCGTCCTGGGTCGGCGGCACCGGGGCGGCCGAGGCGCCCGGGACGGCGACCGCCAGCGACAGCACCGTCATCAGGCACCCCATGAGCGCGACGAGCCCCCTCGGGCTCACGCGAAGTCTGAACATCTCTGCCTCTCTCTCCGGCGGCCGAGCGTGACGGGCCGCCGATCGGCCCCCACCCCACCCCCTGCCTCGGGGACCAGTTTGCTCCCGTGGAGACCGCGGAGCAAGCGGGAACCGTCGCCATGGCGCTCGTCGTCGCGTCCGAGGTGAAAATCTCGTTGATGTGGGGGCTGGCGGCTGGATATCTCCCCGGCCGATGGGTAGCTTGCAACGTGTGCTGTCGTTTGCGATCCAGTTCGGGCTCGGCGACCACCCTTCCAAGGCCAACGGGTTCGCTCCCTTCCTGCTGATCCTCGGCTTCGCGGTGGTCGGTGGACTGCTGCTGGCAGTCATGCAGTTCGCCGTGCCGCGTCTGCGCCGGGCCATCCGCGCCCGCCTGCACCGCCGGCGCCGCCTCCACGCCGCAGCCACCTCGGAGATGCGCTCGCGCATGCAGATGGACGAGCTCTGCCCCCACGGCTGGCAGGCGCAGATCATCCTCTACTCCCGGGCCGAGGATCTGCCTCCGGAGGCACCGGACCCCGACCAGGTCCGGGTCGCCCTCGACTGGGCCCAGCTGGAACTGGGCGTCTCGCCCGAGACGATCGTCGTGCGACGCGTGTGGGCCAAGAGCGTCACCGAGGCGCTCGAGGCGATGGTGGCTGACCGCACCACCGACGAGACGTTGGCGCGCATCGAGCTGCACGCGCTGGCTGACGGCGTCGAGTGGCCTGACGACTAGCCGGTCCGCGCATGCCCGAGCTGCCCGAAGCCGAACGCGCCCGCAAGGTGCTGGAGAAGGTGCTGGACCGTCGCATCGTCGAGGTCGACGATGCCGACACCTACGTCACCCGCCCCCACCAGCCCGGTGAGATCGCCGGCGCGCTGGCGGGCCACCGCTTCGCCACCGCCCACCGACGCGGCAAGTTCCTCTGGCTCGAGACCGACGACGGACCCACCCTCGGGCTGCACCTCGGCATGGCCGGACGGATGATGATCGACCCGAAGCAGAGCACCCGCTGGGACCGCTTCACCGTCACCTTCGACGACGGCTCGCGGCTGGTGCTGCGGGACAAGCGCCGGCTCGGGCGTGCGGTGCTCAACCCCGACTACAGCCACATCGGACCCGATGCCGCGGAGGTCAGCCGCGATCAGTTCCGCCGACGCATCGGCTCGGGGCACGCCCCGATCAAGGCGCGGCTGCTCGACCAGGGCGCGATCGCCGGGGTGGGCAACCTGCTGGCTGACGAGGTCCTCTGGCAGTCGGACATCGCCCCGGCCCGCCGTACCGACACCCTGAGCGAGGACGACCTCGACCGGTTGCGTCGCGAGCTGCGCAAGGCGATCCGGTTCGCCATCGCCCACGGCGGCGTGCACACCCTCCCGTTCGTCAGAGCGCGCCGCAGCCCTGGGGGATGTCCCCGCGACGGGCATGCGCTCGAGCGCGCCACGATCGGCGGACGGACCACCTACTGGTGCCCGGTCGATCAGCAGTGATCCTGTCTGACTCCAGCCCCCCGGCGGAGGCCAGCCCCACGGCACAGTCGATGCTGTCGGGCTGCCGCGACCTCGTGCGCGACACCGTGGCCCCCCACGTCCTGGAATGGGACCGCGAGGACGTCCTGCCGGCCGCGGTGCTCGACCGGGTCGCGGAGCTCGGCGTGCCCGGCGCCCTGGTCCCGGCACGCTACGGCGGTCGCGGTCTGACCGTGACCGAGCTCGTCCCGATCTGGCGCACGCTGGCGGAGGGCTGGATCTCGCTGACCGGCGCGGTCAACACCACCCACCTGGGCACGGCGCTGCTGCTCAGCTACGGCACCGAGGCCCAGCGCGAACGCTGGCTCCCCGCTATCGCCGCGGGTGAGCTCTGGTCCTCCTTCTCCATCACCGAGCCCCAGGCCGGCAGCGACCTGCGCCGTCTGGAGACCGAGGTGTCACCCGGTGAACCCGGCCTGATCATTGACGGGGAGAAGCGCTGGATCGCCGGCGGGCTCTCCTTCGGCCTGACCTTCATGCTCGCGCGGGAGAGCGACCTGGAGCGCCCCTCCTGCGTGGTGTTGCCCAGCGAGGGCCGCGAGACCGACAGCTGGAAGGTCGAGATGCTCGACAAGCTCGGCTACCGGGGCGTCGAATCCGCCGCCTGGCGCTTTGACCGCCATCATGCGCCCGGGGCGGAGATCCTGGGGGGCGACGCCGGCCGGGGCCGCGGTGCGGAGCAGATGATCGACGTGCTCGCGATCGGCCGGGTCAACGTCGCCTGTCGCGCCCTCGGCATCATCGACCGCGCCCTCGAGTGCGCACTGACCGAGGCGACCGAGCGCGACATCGCCGGTGGCGTGCTGGGCGACTACACCCACGCCCAGCTGCGCATCGGCGAGATCCGGCTGCGCCAGCGCGTGGTCGAGTCCGCCGTGCTCGCCGCGGCGTCGAGCATCGACGACGGCTCGCCCGACGCGGGCGAGCTGGGAACCGCGGCCAAGGTGGTGGGTTCGGACACGGCCATCTGGGCCGTGGACATCGCCTCGCGGCTGGCGGCGAGCCGCTCCTACACCGCTGACGCCGAGCTGTCACGGCTGCGCCGCGACGCGCCCCAGACCCAGATCGGCGAGGGAGCGAACGACTCGCTGCTGCTCGCCACCGGCAAGGGTCTCATCCGCGCCCGGTCGGCGAGCTAGCGCCCCGCCGGGAGCGCCACCCCGGTGAGCTGGGCGAGCGCGTCGAGGAGGGCATCCTGGAACGCCACGTCGTGCACCGCGGGGTGGGCGTCGGCCGGCTGCTGGTGGTAGTAGAAGCTCCCGCTCCTCAGCGCGTCGGGGTCCTCAGAGACCGCCAGCCAGGCCTGGGTCACCGAGCCCGCCTCGAGGTCGTCGGACGCACCGGCCCCGCCCATCTTGGTCGCCACCCAGCCGGGTGAGACGGCGGTCGCCACCACCTCCGGGAAACGGCGGGCGATGGCGGCGGCCAGGACGGTGTCATAGAGCTTGGACTCGGCATAGGCCTCCCGGCCGTTCCAGCGCCGCGTGGTCCAGTCGATGTCGGAGAGGTCGGTGGAGCCACCGTGATGCATTCCGCTCGACAGGAAGATCACGCGCCCCGGCAGCGTGGCCAGCGCGGTCAGCACGTACGGGGCCAGCACGTTCACGCCGAGGATCCGGGCGTGACCGTCCTCGGTCGGGTTGCGCGACTCCTCCCGGAAGCCGATGCCGGCGTTGTGGATGATCGCGTCGCAGCGGCCGATCGCGTCGAGCTGACCGGCGAGCTCCCGCACCTGGGTGAGACTCGCCAGGTCGGCCACCAGCACCGTGTCGACGCCGGGCAGCTGCTCAGTCAGCGAGCGGGCGCGACCGGAATTGCGGGCATGACCGACCACGGTGTGCCCGTCGGCGAGCAGGCGCCGGGCGGCGTCGCGGCCGAGCCCGTCGGCGGAACCGGTGATGAAGATCCGCGCCACAGCTCGGCTCAGCGCTCGCCCGCCCGGGCCCGCCTGACCGCGGCGTCCAGGGCCGGGCGCTGCTCGCGCGCCATGCGTCGGCGCAGGCGCCAGGGCGCCCCGGAGAAGGTGGTGTTGGCCACGGTGGCGAAGTCGGCCTCGCCACAGCGCAGGGCGAGGAGGAGGTGCGCCACGCGGTCGCCGTGAGGCAGGTGCTTGTGCGTGACCCGGACGCAGTAGCAGTTGACCCGGTGCCCGCCGTGGCGCACGAGCAGCGCGCCGGCCTCCCCCACCACCCAGGTTCCGAATTGGCCGGGCTGGAGCACCAGTCCGGTCTCCGCGTGGAGCTGGCGGTTGTCGTCGTCGACGAGGTCGCCCAGCAGCAGCAGCGCACGCGATTCCGGCCCCGGGTCGCTGTGGGTGCGCCGGCGCAGCACGCCCGCCCCGCGGTTCGCGTACAGCGCCGGGATCGCCCAGGCGTGGGCCACGAGCACCAGCGCCACCGGCGCCAGAATCGGCTTGACCGCGACCATCAGCGCCGCGGCGGCCAGGAACGGGACGCTGTGGGTGAGGGTGGTCAGGGTCCACCCGCGGGCCTCCTTGCCCAGTACCTCGGCGTCGACCTGGCGGCGCCAGGGGACGTTCTGGCGCTCGGGCAGCCCGGCAGCCGCGACACCGGAGCCCGAGAGGCCGGGGCCCGACACGCCGGCGTTCATCCGCCGGCGATCGGCCGGCGCAGGATCACCGTCGGGGAGTCGAGCCCGAGCTCGGTGATCTGCTCGGCGCTGCCATCAGGGTGGGCGACGATCCCGAAGAACCCCCGGTTCAGCTCGGCCCGGAAGGCGCTGACCGCGGCGTCGTATCCGGCCGGCTGCTGCACGCTCCACTCCGCCAGCACGGTGTGCCCCGTCTGATCGAGCCGGATCAATTTCGACATGCGCCCTCCTGGTTGGCCTCGCCTGACCCCGCTGAGTCTAGGGTGCGACATCGGTGAGTGACAGCCATCACAATGAGGTGACTCCATCAGCGACCGCAGGAGTTCCATGCCCTTCTACGACTACGTGATCGTCGGCGCAGGATCGGCCGGCTGCGTACTGGCCAACCGACTCAGCGCCGACCCCTCCGTGCGCGTCCTCCTGCTCGAAGCGGGCGGCCGCGACCGCTCCTCCAAGATCAAGATCCCCGCAGCGTTTCCCAAGCAGTTCCACGACGCCAAGCTCGACTGGGATTTCGCCACCGAGCCCGAGCCGCACGTGGATGGCCGGTCGCTCTACATCCCTCGGGGCAAGGGGCTCGGGGGCTCGAGTTCGATGAACGCCATGCTGTACGTGCGCGGCCGCCCCTTCGATTACGACGGCTGGGCCGCCCAGGGCGCCCCGGGCTGGGACTACGCCAACGTGCTGCCCTACTTCCTCAAGGCCGAGGACAACGTCCGTGGCGCCTCGGAGTGGCACGGCCAGGGCGGACCGCTACGCGTCTCGGATCAGCGCTCCCCCCGCCCCCTCGACGCCCGGCTGATCGCCGCCAGCCAGGCCGCGGGCATCCCCTATGTGCCCGACTACAACGGGCCCGAGCAGGACGGCGTGGCGATGTTCCAGGTCAACCAGTCCGGCGGCAAGCGCTTCAGCTCCGCCGACGCCTACCTGCTGCCCGTCGCCGAGCGCACCAACCTCGAGGTCCGGACCCGGGTGACCGTGCTGGGGATCGAGCTCGAGGGCACGCGCGCCACCGGGGTCAGGGTCCGCCGCGGTCGTCGCGGTGAGGAGCTCATCTCCGCCGGTGAGGTCATACTCTCCGCCGGGGCGATCGGCTCGCCCCAGCTGCTGCAGCTCTCGGGCATCGGCGCGCCCGAGGACCTGCGGGCAGTGGGCATCTCGCCCCGCCACGCCCTGCCCGGCGTCGGGGCCAACCTCCAGGACCACCCCTTCGTCACGGTGATCTTCCACGTCAGCGACCAGGACACCCTGCTCAACGCGGAGAAGCCCAAGGCGCTGGCGGAATGGCTGCTGCGCCACAGCGGTCCGCTGACCTCGTCGGTGGCCGAGGTCGTCGCCTTCGTGCGGACGCGGCCGGGTCTGCCCGCCGCGGACGTGCAGTTCCACATGGGCCCCGCCTACTTCGAGGATCACGGGCAGGAGACCTACGAGGACCACGCGATGGTCATCGCTCCCGTGCTGGTCAGTCCCCAGGCCCGCGGCCGGGTGTGGCTGGGATCGGGGGACCCGACCGACAAGCCGCGCATCCAGACCAACTCGCTCGCTCACGCCGACGACCTGGCGTCACTGGTGGCCGGCGTGAAGCTGGCGCGCACCATCGCCAGCCAGGCTCCGGCCGCGGAGATCATCCTCGAGGAGCTCAAGCCGGGACCGGACGTCGAGGATGACCTGGCGATCGAGGACGACATCCGCCGGCGGCTGATGCTCATCTACCACCCGGTGGGCACCTGCCGGATGAGCGACACCCACTCCGAGGCGGTGGTCGACAGCCAGCTGCGCGTGCACGGCATCGAGAACCTGCGCGTGGTCGACGCGTCGATCATGCCGATCATCCCCGGTGGGAACACCCATGCTCCGACGGTCATGGTCGCCGAACGCGCCGCCGACCTCATCCTCGGTCGTCCGGAGCCCACGCGGGCCAAGGCCGCGGTGACGGGGGCTGCGACGTAACCGGTTTCAGCCGGTCTGGGAGACCGGCTCCAGCACCCAGACGGTGATGGTCCGGTGGGCGGCCCGGCGCTCGTACTGACTGAAGGCGGGGTAGATCCGCAGGCCCTCGGCCCAGATCCGCGCGCGGCGCTCGCCCTCGACGAGCTCGGCTCGCATCACCAAGCGGCGGCCGCGGATGGACACCGTCACCTCCGGATGGGCGCGGAGGTTGTGGACCCAGGCCGGGGTGCGGAGCTGTCCGTAGTTGGATCCGATGACCGCGAGTCCCTCTGAACTGGGCAGGCCGATGAGCGGGACGGTGCGTGGGCGGCCACTGCGCGCACCGGTGGTGGTCAGGATGACCGTGGGCAGACCGGCCAGCGCCCCGGCCACGGTGACCCGGCCCCGAGTGGCCCGGTGCAGCGGCACGTCGATCCGCGGCAGGGTGCGGGCGAACAGCCACGAGCCCGGACCCGAGGCGGCGAACCGGCGCAGGAAACGCTGCAGTGCGTTGGCGTCATCAAACCCATAAGCCATGTGGGATGTCTATCCGATCTGTGAGGCGAGGATGGCGACTGCCGTGGGCGAGCCGGGCCGCCTGCGGGCGCCTGAGTCCGCCGTGTCGCCTCCGCTAAAGTCAGGTCGCGTCCGGGCAGCCCAGGGTCAGCTGACCTACGTTCGCTAACCTCAACTGCCCCAATCCCTGCCGCTATCGTCTAGGGGACTAGGACGCCGCCCTCTCACGGCGGTAACCCGGGTT
>CAZZVR010000123.1:0-11908 GCA_964657595.1 Burkholderia sp. PAMC 26561
GCGCGTAGTTGCAGCTCAGTCCCGGCTCCGGCCAGGGGATCTGGGGGCCGGGACCTGCAGCCGGGTCATAGACACGCATCGGGGTGGCGCAGTCGAGGTTCTCGACGAGCACCATGGCGCCGGCGGCTGACAGGGTGAGGTGCTCGCTGTCGCCCTCGAGGCCGGTGCCCGGCATCACCTCGGTCTCACCGGTGCTGAGGTCATGGCGCAGCACGGCGCTGAAGTCGCGACCGATGTTGGCGGTCACGTAGAAGCCGGTGTTGGAGATCCACACCGGTGCGCCGACCAGAGCCGCCTCATCGGGATGAGGCAGAGGCCATTGGGCCTTGCCGCTGGCCACGTCCACCAGCACGAGGTCATGGTCGAGCGGGCGCTGGCCCGAGCGGATCACCGACAGAAGGCGGCCGTCGGGGGAGAAGCCGGACCCGGGGTGGCACCAGCCACCGCCTGCCCACAGCAGGCGGTGCTCACGTGAGGTCACATCGACCGTCCACACGTCGAAGTCGACGTCGTTGGCCGCGTTGGAGGTGTAGGCGACGAGCCGACCGTCGGGGGAGACGCCCGCGCAGTGGTGACCGTGGGCCGGATCGGCGGTCAGCGCGTCGAGCTGCTCGAAGTCCGACACCGTCTCGGTCGCGGCCCCGTCCAGGTCGATCAGGTAGAGCTGGTCACGCTCGTTGCCCCCGACAGCGGCGGAGATCACCGCGCGCCGTGGCCCGGCGAGAGCCGAACCGGGGACGTAGAAGGCGTCGGACACCGACTCGGGAAGCGCCGTCAGGGCGGTCAGGTGACCGTCGGCCAGCTCACCCAGCTGCATCGTCCCGCTCGCGTTGGTGAGGACCAGCAGGCGCTCGGTGGTCACATCGGCCGGGGTCCGCTCGACATCGACCATCACCGCGCTGGCGGTGGACAACAGGGCGCGAATGGTGTCCGGGGTGCTCATGAGAGCCATTCTCGCTACTTGAGGAACGCGGTGATCGCCGCAGCCATTGCCGCCGCGGCGCGCCGCTGGAAGGCGGGCGAGACGAGCCGGCCGGCGTCGGTCGCGTTGCGCATGTTGCCGCACTCGATGAGCACCTTGGGCTCGGTCGCCAGGTTCAGTCCGGCCAGGTCGTCGCGGGCCTGGAGTCCGTCCACGCCGTCATAGGTGGAGATCGGCATGCCGGTGTCCGACAGGAACCGGGCGCGCAGGATGCGGGCGAAGGCGCCCGAGGCGGCGATGACCGCGTCATTGGGCCCGTCGCGGACCGGGGTGAGGATGGCAAAGCCGCGACCGCCGGCCGGACCGCCGTCGGCGTGGATGTCGACGGCGACATCGGCGTGGGCGCGGTTGATGATCTGCGCACGGGTGGTGACGCACGGGCCGATGCCGTGGTTGCTCCAGCGCGTCAGCACGACATTCGCTCCCTCGGCCCGGAGGTCGTGGAGCAGGTAGCCGGCGACGTCGTAGTTGAACTGCGCCTCGGTGTAGCCGCCGTCGGTCTCGGTGCCGGTGGTGTCACAGGCCTCGGTTTCGCGCCCGTTGAAGATGGGGCGGTTCAGGAAGCTCGGGTCGGTGTAGCTCATCCCGTTGTGCCCGGGATCAATGCCGACCACCTTGCCGGCCAGCGGCAGTGACCGGTGCGCCCGGTGCGCCGAGGTACCGCCAAGTGCAGGTGCCGCCCAGGCGCCAACGGCTGCGGCGAAGCTCACCAGGGCCAGTGCGAGCTTGGGGATCGGGCCACGCAGCGACATCACCGCGGCAGTATCTCAGCCCCCGCCGGAGTAGGGTTCTCAGCAGTCATGAAGATCATTTACACCCACACCGACGAGGCGCCTGCGCTGGCCACCCAGTCGCTGTTGCCGATCATCCGGTCCTTCACCGCAGCCGCCGATATCGAGGTGGAACTGCGCGACATCTCCCTGGCCGGCCGGATCCTGGCCCAGTTCCCTGAACTGCTGTCCGACGACCAGCGCGTCCCCGACGCACTGAGTGAGCTGGGCGAGCTGGCCAAGACGCCCGAGGCCAACATCATCAAGCTGCCGAACATCTCCGCCTCGGTACCCCAGCTCAAGGCCGCGGTGCGCGAGCTCCAGGGCCAGGGCTACCCGATCCCAGACTACGTCGATGATCCGAAGAGCGACGAGGAGAAGGACGCGCGCGCCCGCTACAGCCGTGCCATGGGCTCGGCCGTGAACCCGGTGCTGCGCGAGGGGAACTCCGACCGCCGCGCACCCCAGTCGATCAAGGACTACGTCAAGACCCATCCTCACAGCATGGGCGCGTGGTCGAGTGACTCTCAGTCCCACGTCGCGACGATGAGCGACGGTGACTTCCGCTCCACCGAGCAGTCGGTGACCGTCGACGCCGCCACCACCGTCTCCATCGAGCACGTCGCCACCGACGGCGCGGTGACGGTGCTCAAGGACGGACTCGCCCTGGAGGCGGGTGAGATCCTCGACGGCGCGGTCATGCACGTCGCGGCGCTGCGGACGTTCCTCGAGGCCCAGATCGCCGACGCGAAGGCCAAGGGCGTCCTCTACTCCGTTCACCTCAAGGCGACGATGATGAAGGTGTCTGACCCGATCATCTTCGGCCACGCGGTGGAGACCTTCTTCCCGGAGCTGTTCGCTGCTGGTTCGGACGCCGCGGCGGCGCTCAGCGCCGCCGGCTATAGCCCGAACGACGGGCTCGGCGCCCTGCCCGACGGCGTGAGCCCGAGCTACGCCGACAAGCCGGCGCTGGCCATGGTCGATTCAGACCGCGGCATCACCAACCTCCACGTCCCCTCCGACGTGATCATCGACGCCTCGATGCCCGCCGCGATCCGTTCCTCGGGCCAGATGTGGAACGCCGAGGGCAACCAGCAGGACACGAAGTTCGTCATCCCCGATCACTCCTACGCGCCCTTGTACGACGCCACGGTCGAGGACTGCAAAGCCAACGGCGCCTTCGACCCCGCGACGATGGGCACCACGCCCAACGTGGGGCTGATGGCCCAGAAGGCCGAGGAATACGGCTCCCACGACAAGACCTTCGAGATCACGTCGCCCGGGACGGTCCGGGTGCGCGCCGCCGACGGCAGCACGCTGATCGAGCACGAGGTGGCGACCGGCGATATCTGGCGGGCGTGTCAGACCAAGGACGCGGCCATCCGTGACTGGGTCCGCCTGGCCATCACCCGCGCCCGGGCCACCGGCGCCCCAGCCGTGTTCTGGCTCGACGAGACCCGCGCGCACGACGCCGAGATCCTCAAGAAGGTCCACGACGAGCTGGCCCAGCACGACACCGACGGTCTCCAGATCGAGATCATGGACGTGGCCGACGCCACCCGCTTCTCCCTGGCCCGCGCCCGGGCCGGCGAGGACACCATCAGCGTCACCGGCAACGTGCTGCGCGACTACCTGACGGACCTGTTTCCGATCATGGAGCTCGGCACCTCAGCCAAGATGCTGTCGATCGTCCCGCTGATGGACGGCGGCGGCCTGTTCGAGACCGGCGCCGGCGGCTCGGCGCCCAAGCACGTCCAGCAGTTCGTCAAGGAGGACTACCTGCGCTGGGACTCCCTCGGTGAGTTCCTCGCCCTCGTCCCGTCCCTGGAGCTGCTGGCCGACGCCGACGCCAAGCCCAAGGCCAAGGTGCTGGCCGACGCGCTTGACCTCGCCACCGGCCAGGTTCTCAACGAGGACCGCTCGCCCTCGCGCCGGGTGGGCGGTATCGACAACCGCGGCAGCCACTTCTACCTGGCCCTGTACTGGGCCCAGGCGCTGGCCGCCCAGGACGCGGACGCGGATCTGGCGGCGCGCTTCACCCCCCTGGCGGAGAAGCTGGCCGCCGACGAGGACGCGATCGTGGCCGAGCTGCTCGAGGTCCAGGGTCACCCGGTGGAGATCGGCGGCTACTACCACGTCGATGAGCTGAAAGCCTCGGCGGCGATGCGGCCCTCCCGCACGCTCAACGACGCGCTCGAGGCGTTCAGCGGCCTCACCTCGGGCCTCGAGGCCCGCCCGGAGTAATCCGTAAGGCGCCAGCCGGCCGCTCAGGCGGTCGGCGGCGCCAGCAGCCGCTGGATCGTGGCGAGCACCCGGTCGGCGGAGGGGAGCCGCTCATCCGGCTTGAGCATGACGCGCCGGGATGAGCGCGCGTAGGCGACATCAATGATCGTCATCGCGATCGCCTCGGTGTCGGCGAGTGGGTCGACGGTGCCGGCCGCCTGCTGACCCTTCAGGAACTCCGAGAGCAGAGTCACCCCGCGGTGGGGGCCCAGATCGTTGGCCTCGGCGTAGAGGGTCAGCGCCTCGGCCAACTCGGCGTCAGCCTGGGCGGCCATGAGGACCACGAGCACCTCGTCGTAGAAACCCTCGAGGGACTGCAGGGCGGACGTCAGGACGGTCGTGAGGTCTGTCCGGGGATCGGTGTCGGCCAGGAAGGTCAGCGGCTTGAGCCCGCGGGCGAAGACGGCCTTGAGCAGCCCCGTGCGGTCCCCGAAGTGGTAGTAGACGCTGGCGTCGGAGACCCCGGCCCGGGTGGCCACCTCGCGGCTGGTCAGCTTTGCGACACCGTCACTGCGCAGCAGCTCGAGCGCGGCGTCGAGGATCGCCTCGCGCCCACCCGAGGGCGGACGACCGCGCCGCTTGGGTACCTCGCGGGTGTTCACCGGGATCGGGTTCGGAGTGGGGTGTTCTCGGGCAGTGGCACGGGACGGACTGGGGGGCGGGGTCAGGAGTTGTCCGCATTCCTGAGTCCCGGCTCAGTATGGATGATAATCTGAGCCCGCACTCAATAATGGCGAAGTACTGGAGGCGCAGGTGGATCGCAAGTGGTGGACGTTGATAGCCGTGTGTACGGGCGTCTTCATGTTGCTGTTGGACGTCACCATCGTCAACGTGGCGCTGCCGGACATCGAGACGGCGTTCAAGGCAAGCCTGTCTGACCTGCAGTGGGTGATCGACGCCTACGCGCTGACCCTGGCCGCGTTGCTGCTGACCGCCGGCTCGATCGCCGACCTGGCCGGCCGGCGCATCGTCTTCGCCACCGGGATCGTGGTCTTCGTGATCGGGTCGGTGCTCTGCGGATTCGCCCAGAGTGCCACGATGCTGTCGCTGTCTCGTGGCTTCCAGGGCATCGGTGGCGCGATCATGTTCGCCACCGCCCTCGCGCTGCTGGCTCAGGCGTTTCCGCCCGCTGAACGTGCCGTCGCCTTCGGCGCCTTCGGTGCGGTGACCGGGGTGGCGGTGGCCGCCGGACCGGTGCTCGGGGGCGCGTTGACCAGTGGCCTCTCGTGGCGCTGGATCTTCTTCGTCAACGTGCCGATCGGGATCTTCGCCCTGGCGGTGACGCTCACGAAAATTCAGGAGTCCAAGCGGGAGCACGCGCCGACCCCGGATGTCCCCGGCTTCCTCACCTTCAGCCTGTCGCTCGCCGGACTCGTCTATGGCCTGGTTCGCAGCCAGCCCGACGGCTGGAGCTCGGCCCACGTCGTCATCCCGCTGGCCATCGCGGTCGTGCTGATGGCGAGCTTCATCGTGATCGAGCTGCGCACGCGCGAGCCGATGCTCGACCTCCGTCTGCTCAGGGTGCCGACCTTCAATGGCGGTCTGATGGCCGCGTTCGCCGTGTCAGCCTCCATCTTCAGTCTGCTCACCTACCTGAGCATCTTCATCCAGGACATCCTCGGCTATTCGGCCATCGCGGCGGGCCTCCGCCTGCTGCCCTACACGGGCGTCATCTTCCTCACCGCGGCGGGTGCGGGGCGCCTGCTCAACCGGATCCAGGCCCGTTTCCTCATCGCCTCCGGCTTCGCGCTGGTCACGCTCGGGCTGTTCCTCCTGCGCGGCCTCACCCCGGCGGACGGCTGGACCCACTTCCTGCCCGGGTTCCTCGTCGCCGGCATCGGCACCGGCCTGGTCACCACGCCACTGGCCTCCACGGCGGTCGGGGTGGTCGACCAGGACCGGGCGGGCATGGCCTCGGGCATCAACTCGACCTTCCGCCAGGTGGGCATCGCCACCGGCGTGGCAGCGCTCGGTTCGATCCTCGCCTCGCTGGTCAGGTCCCAGGTGGGCGCGAGCCTGGCCGGGACGCCGTTGGCCGCCCACAGTGCCCAGCTCGGCACCGCCGTTGGCTCCGGTTCCCTGGCTGAGGCGGCCAAGGCCGTCCCCGCCCAGTACCACAACCTCCTGTTCAGCGCCGGCCGGGCCGGCTACGTCCACGCGCTCAACGAGGTGCTGCTGATCGGCGCGATCATCGCGGGGATCGCCACCGTCAGCTCGCTGCTGCTCATCCGTCAGAAGGACTTCCTCGGCATGGGCGCGGGCGCCCCGCCGTCACCGGACGCGCCGGAGATGGTCACCGCCTGAGCGCCGGGTCCCACTGCTAATATGCTTGCCAGCAAGCAAGCTTATTGGAGGCGGGTATGGCTCAGGCAGTCGAAGTGGATGCGCCAGCGCGGCTGCGCATCGCGGTCATGCGCCTCGCCCGGCTGCTGCGTCCCACCGACGCGGGCAACGCCGCCGAGCTGAGCCCGACCCGGGTGGCGGTGCTCCTCAACGCGGTGCGCAACGGCCCGGTGCGCCTGTCGGAGGTGGCTGAGGACGAGGGCCTAAACCCCACGCTCCTGTCGCGCACCGTCGCCTGGCTCGCCGAGGCTGACCTGGTCAGCCGCCGCGCCGACCCCGATGACCGTCGCTCGGCCTGGCTCGAGCCCACCGAGGCGGGAATCAAGCTCGCCCTGCGTATCCGCACCGAGCGCACCGCCTCCGTCGAGGCGGCCCTGGACGCGTTGAGTGACACCGACCGGGCCCATCTGGAGGCGGCGCTGCCCGCCTTGGAGGCCCTGGCGGAGGGGCTCAACGCATGACCCAGCGTTTCGCTCGCATCGGGCAGCAGACCTTCGCGGCGCTCAGCGTCCCCAACTACCGCTTCTACATGACGGGCCAGTCGATCTCGCTGATCGGCACGTGGATGCAGATGGCCGCGATGTCCTGGCTGGTGCTGTCCCTGACGCACTCGGCCACCGACCTCGGAATCATCGTGGCGCTGCAGACCCTGCCGGTGCTCGTCCTCGCCCCCTACGGCGGCGTCATCGCCGACCGCGTGAACAAGCGCAAGATGATGATCGCCCTGCAGACCCTGATGGGTCTCCAGGCCCTCATCCTCGGGCTGCTGACCGTCACCCACGCGATCCACATCTCAGAGATCGCTGTGCTGGCGCTGTTCCTCGGCTTCAACAACGCCTTCGAGAACCCGTCGCGCCAATCCTTCATGCTCGAGCTGGTCGGCCCCGAGCACCTGCGCAACGCGGTGTCGCTCAACTCGACGATGGTCAACGTCGCGCGGGTCATCGGGCCGGGCATCGGCGGCATCATGATCGCGGTGGTGGGCACCGGCGTCTGCTTCCTGTTCAACGCCGTCAGCTTCGTCGCGGTGGTGTACACGCTCATGGCGATGAACACCACGCTGCTCAATCCGACTCCGCCGACCGTGCGGGGCAAGGGGCAGCTCCTCGAGGGCTTCGCCTACGTGCGACGCACGCCCGGGCTGCTCATCCCGCTGGTGATGATGGGGTTGGTGGGCTGTCTCACCTACGAGTTCCAGGTGTCGCTGCCCTACATGGCGTCCAACGGTCTGCACTCCGGATCCTCCGGCTATGGCTTCATGACCGCGGCGATGGGCGTCGGCGCCGTCATCGGCGGGCTGACCCTGGCCACGCGCGGGAAGATCGGCGCTCGGGTGCTCATCCTCGGCGCGCTGGCGTTCGGGTTCGCCATGGCCCTGGCGACCCTGGCCCCCGACCTGGCCCTCGAGCTGCTGGCACTCGCCCTGGTCGGCGCCGCGTCGGTGATCTTCATGTCCGCCGGCAACGCCACCTTGCAGCTGCGGGCCGATCCTCAGATGCGCGGTCGGGTGATGGCGCTGTGGTTCGTCGCCTTTCAGGGCTCGACGCCGATCGGCGGACCGATCGTCGGCGCGGTCATGTCCGCCCTGGGACCGCGCGCCGGACTCGGCCTCGGGGCAATCACATGCTTCGTAGTCGCCGCGGGCGGGCTGTTGGCGGTCCGGCATCTGTCGGGCGCTCACCCCGTTGGGGCGGCCCCATCACCGTCCGCATCAGCTGCTGATAGCGCGCCCGGTCCAGATGCACCACATGACTTCCGGGGAACCAGTGCAGCTCCGGCTGTCCCCAGTGCTGCCAGAGTGCGGTGGTCTGTCCCGGCGGCGACACTCGGTCGCCGGCTCCACCGATGACCAGCAGTCGGTCCCGGGCCAGCAGCACGGGGTAGTTCAGCGGGCTGTGCAACGCGGCGGAGCGGTCGATCAGGTCGCTCGGCAGCTGCTTGGCCCACTGCAGCAGCGAGGTGCCGGCGTTGGCGGGGAACCAGTCCTTGACCAGCGTGGGGATGTGGGACACCGCCGCGTTGGGGATGGCGAAGTCCAGCCGGTCGTCCACCTCGGCCAACAACGCGGTGGTGTAGCCGCCGAGGCTGAGGCCGGTGGCTCCGATCCGAGGTGCCCCCTGGCGCTCGAGGTAGTCGATGATCACCCGCAGGTCACAGATCGCCTGGTTCATCGCCTCGGCCAGGTGAGCGAATCCGGACATGAACAGCTCGGCTCCGTTGAAGGGCGAGCGGGCGCTCTGGCGCGAGCCATGGAAGGGGAGGGTGAACATGACGATGTCCCAACCCTCGGCGAAGAACTGGCGCAGGCCGAAGAACGAGGTGTTGAGTGCCGCCGACGACGCTCCGAACCCGTGGATGGTGATCAGCGTCGCGCGCGGGCCGTCGTCGTGTCGCCAGTACTGGGCCCGGGCGACGGCGTTGTGGGTGGCGCTGCGGAAGCGCGCCGCCAGGTCGGGGTGCAGCGGCTCGAACGGGCTCTGGAAGCGCAGCAGCTCGACGCGCCCGCCGAGGTCGCCCAGACCCTCGCCCGCCCGGGAGTGGACAGGGATCGACGTGGGCGGGCGGGTGAACACCTTGGCCGGGTCATGAGCGGAGGCCAGCGTGGCGTAGTACTCGAGCCGTCGGCGCTCGGCCTTGGCATCCAACAGCACGCTTGATGGGAACATGGCGGCGGTCACGGCGGTGGCCAGTGCCGTCCGGATGACGTAATCACCCAAGACGACGGAGCTGTAGAGCGTCCTTGCCCGGAGATCTGCGACGTGTTTGGGGACCATAACCACCCGACTTCCTCAGTGCGCCGCTAGCCGACTACGGCGTCACGTCAGACGTCGCTCGGCCCGTCCTCGGACGGCCGTGACGCCAGGGCGCCCACCAGGGCGACCCCGAAGAAGGCGATGATGATCACCGAGACGACGTCCAGCGGCGTCACCCCGTTGGAGGAGACGTCATAGACGGTCAGGGCGGCGAGACCGCCCAGAAATAGGAGAACCACGACGAGCAGCGCGATGCGCATGGAACGGTTGTATCGGGCTGGACGCTACGGAGCGTCGGTCGGGGCCGGCGCGGGGACTCAGAGCCCTAGCGCGACAGCGCCGGGGTGGCCGTGGCGGTGATCTGCCATGGGTTCTGGGCATCGCCCGACAGCGTGAGGGTCCAGCGCTCGGTGAAGGTCACCGCGTGCACGTCGGAACCGGCGAGGATCGCGGCGCTGGAGCGGTCCTGGAGGTAGCGTCGGCCGTTGACCTTGACGTCGACGGTCATCGTCGCGGGAACCGCCAGGGCATCCAGGGCCACGATGGAGATCCGCTCGATGCGCGGGCCGCGCACGACCATGCGACTACCGGGGCCGGCCGGATAGAGCATGTTCTGCACCGCGCCGGTATCGGCCAGGGCGAGCAGGGGCTGGGTCTCACCGTCGATGGCCTGACCCCACGCCGCCACCGCCCGGCGGGCGGCGACCTCGAGGATGTCAGGGGCGAAACGCCCGTCGGCGAGGCTGAGGTCGAGCGCGCGCGCCCGGGCATCCTGGTCGATGGCCACGGTCGTGTTGGTCAGCTCGGAGAGCTTGACGTCGCCGGGCAGTGCGTCGGCGTTGGCCTGCTCGACGAGCGCCTCGTCCTGCAGGGCCTGGTCGTCGGCCCACTCGGTCTGGACGATGCGGTCCTCGAGCTGGTGCGATCCCTCGGCGCCCTGCTCGATCGAGGCGAGCACCCAGTCGCCGCCCGTCGCCGTGCTGGCGCTCAGGTCGAACTCCGCCCCGAGCCCGCCGTCGTCGTCGCTCCCGGCCGCCGCGGCCGCGGCGGGGTTGCGCTGCAGGGTCCAGTACTCGCGCATGCGCACCGTCTTGGTCGCGGCGCCGCGCTCGTTGATCTCGCGGCCACGGGAGTCGGTCACCCAGTCGCGGATGCGGGCCTCGATGCGGATGACCACACGGTCGGGCCCACCGGCGGGGCCGGCCGCGGTGCGGGCGCCACGGCCGATGCCGATGTATTCCACCTTCGGCGGCCGGGTCAGCTCGACGTGATTGGTCATCCCGCGCCGGGCCAGGTCGTCGAGGCGACGCTCCCATTCGGCCATCAGCCGCGGGGCCACCAGCTTGTGCAGGGTGGCGATGTCGTTGCGCGACCAGGCCGACTGGATGTCGATGAAGATCCGCTCGCCCGCCGCCCGCACCTGGGCGGGGTCAAAGGCGTCGTCGCTGTCCGCCGCCTCCGCGGCAGCCAGCTCGACCCGCCGCTGGCGCAGCTTGGCCTGGCGCCGCCGCGCCGGACCGCGCTGGCGCTGGGCGTTGAACCAGTCGGCGACGCGGCGTCCGCCGTAGAAGTAGAGGTAGGCGCTGATCCCCAGAACGATGACGATCAGCAGACCCAGGCCGTGGCCGAAGATGATCAGATCGAGCAGCAGCCGGAAGGCGATGAAGATGATGAAGCCCTTGCCGCTCCCGCTCCCGCTTCCGCCACTGCTGAAGCCGCCCCCGCCACCGAAGGCCGAGGAGCCGCTCCCGCCGCGGGCCAGGGCCTCGGCCGGGACCACGGCCACGGCGACCAGGGCGAGGACCGCGAGGATGAATAGACGCCGGCGGCGCATCCTCAGACCACGCTCTCGACACGCAGCGGGCCGACGCCCGGCTCGGACTGCTTGACGTGCTCGTCGGCGTGGTAGCTCGACCGCACCAGCGGGCCCGCGGCCACATGCTCGAAGCCGAGCTCGTAGGCGGCCGCCTCGAGGGCGCTGAACTCGTCAGGGTGCCAGTAGCGGACGATCGGCAGGTGGTTCTCGGTGGGACGCAGGTACTGACCGACCGTGAGCACCTGGACGTGATTCTCGCGCAGCGTACCCAGCGCGTCGACCATCTCCTCGAAGCTCTCGCCCAAACCGACCATCAGGCCCGACTTGGTGACGACCTCGTCGCCGCCCATCTCCTTGGCCGTGCGCAGCACGCGGTTGGAGCGCTCCCAGGTCGAGCCGCGGCGGGCCACGCGGTAGAGCCGCGGGACGACCTCGACGTTGTGGTTGAACACGTCGGGGCGCGCGGCGATGACCTTGGCCAGCGGCATCTCCTGACCACGGAAGTCCGGGGTGAGCACCTCGATCTTGGTCTGCGGCGACTGCTGGCGGATCTGGCGGATGACCCCGACGAAGGCGTGGGCGCCGTAGTCGTACATGTCATCGCGATCCACGCTGGTGATCACCGCGTGGCGCAGGCCCATGCGGGCGACCGAGCGGGCCACGCGGGCCGCCTCGAGCGGGTCATTCCAGGTCGGCTTGCCCGTCTTGACGTTGCAGAAGCCACAGCGGCGGGTGCACGTGTCGCCGAGGATCATGAAGGTCGCGGTGCCACGCTGCCAGCACTCGCCGATGTTCGGACAGGCCGCCTCGGCACAGACGGTGTGGAGGTTCTCCTCCTTGATCATCGCCGACAGCTCACGGTACTTCGGCCCGCCCGGGGCGGGCACCTTGAACCACGGCGGTTTGCGGCCCTTGTAGGGCTGGACCTCATCCGCGTCGACCCCGATGATGGTCAGGACGT
>CAZZVR010000124.1:0-11857 GCA_964657595.1 Burkholderia sp. PAMC 26561
CGTCGACGGCGTGCCACCGGGGATCTTGTACTTCGTGTCCGCATCCCAGGGCTGCTGGGCCTCGGGGTTCTCCGCGATCCACGCCTTGGCGGCGCCCAGGAGCTCATCACGGGAGGCGACGACCTCGTCGACCAGGCCCAGCTCCTTGGCCTTGGCCGGCTTGAGTCGCTGGCCCTGGAGCAGGACGCCCATCAGGGCGTTGGTGATCCCGAGCATCCGCACCGAGCGGACCACGCCACCGGCCCCGGGCAGCAGCCCGAGCTGGACCTCGGGGAAGCCGATGACCGCCTTGGGGTCATCCACGATGACCCGGTGGTGGGTGGCCAGCGCGATCTCCAGGCCACCGCCGAGGGCGGCGCCGTTGATCGCGGCCACCACCGGCTTGCCGAGCGTCTCGAGCCGGCGCAGCACGGCCTTGCCCTCCGCGACGAAGCCGCTGAACGCCTCGGCGTCGGCCTTGGTCACCTTGCGCAGGTCGTTGAGGTCGCCCCCGGCGAAGAAGGTCTTCTTCCCGGAGGTGATGACCACGCCGGTGATCGCGTCCTTCTCGGACTCGAGCCGGTCGACGGTCTCCCGGATCGACTCGATGTAGGCCTGGTTCATCGTGTTGGCGCCCTGGCTGGGGTCGTCGATGGTCAGGACGACGACGCCGTCCTGGTTGTCCCAGTTGATGATGTTGGCGGCCATCTAGATCGCCTCCACCACGGTCGCGATACCCATGCCGCCGGCGACGCACAGAGTCGCCAGGCCGTACTTGCCTCCGGTGCGGTGCAGCTCGTCGATCAGCGTGCCGAGGATCATCGCCCCGGTGGCGCCGAGCGGGTGGCCGAGCGCGATCGCCCCGCCGTTGACGTTGACCTTCTCCATCAGCGCCGCCTCGTTCTCCTTGCCCGCCATGTCGCGCACGAACCGCATCACCACGGCGGCGAACGCCTCGTTCATCTCGATCAGGTCGATGTCGTCGATGCTCAGCCCGGCCTTGGCCAGGGCCTTCTTGGAGGCGGGCGCCGGGCCGGTGAGCATGAGCGTCGGGTCAGACCCCGACAGTGCGGTGGCGACGATGCGGGCGCGCGGCTTGAGGCCGAGCTCCTCACCGATCTTCGCGTTGCCGATGGTGACCAGGGCGGCGCCGTCGACGATGCCCGAGGAGTTGCCGCCGGTGTGGACGTGGTTGATCTTCTCGACCCAGTGGTACTTCTGCAGCGCCACCGCGTCAAAGCCGCCCATCTCACCGATCATCCCGAACGCCGCCTTGAGCTTGCCGAGCGACTCGACGGTCGAGCCGGGACGCACATGCTCGTCGTGGTCGAGCAGGACGTGGTCGTTGATGTCCTTGACCGGGACGATGGAGTTGGTGAAGCGGCCCTCGCGCTGGGCGACCTCGGCGCGCTCCTGGGAGCGCGCGGCGTAGGCGTCGACGTCCTCGCGGCTCCAACCCTCGAGGGTGGAGATGAGGTCTGCGGAGATGCCCTGGGGCACGAAGTAGCCCTCATAGGCGGTGGTGGGATCCATCGCCATGGCGCCGCCGTCGGAGCCCATCGGGATGCGCGACATCGACTCGACGCCGCCGGCCAGCACGAGGTCCTCCCAGCCGGAGGCGACCTTCTGGGCGGCGATGTTGACAGCCTCGAGGCCGGAGGCGCAGAAGCGGTTGACCTGCACACCGGTGACCTCATCGGGCAGGCCCGCCGCGACCGCGGCCGTCTTGGCGATGTCCGCACCCTGATCGCCGATCGGGGTGACGCAGCCGAGCACCACGTCGTCGACGCGATCGGGATCGAAGTCGGGGTTGCGCGACAGCTCCTCGTGGATCAACCCGACCACGAGATCCACCGGCTTGGTGGTGTGCAGCGAGCCGCCCTTGTTCTTGCCTCGTGGGGTGCGAAGCGCGTCAAAGACGAGCACATCGGTTGCAGACATTGCGTAGCTCCTTAGCCGTACTGAGAGGGCGGTACACGGCTCAGGGGGCACCCTCGGCTCCCTAACCGACACCTATGTCGGATAATACTCCTGAGATGGCAACCGGTGCAGGGCGGGTGGGCCCAAAACCACGCATTCCCGGGTCCCAGCGGCGCGAGCTGATCATCGACGCGGCGCTGGGGGAATTCGCGGCGGTCGGCTACGAGGCCGCCTCGGTCGGCCGCATTGCCAGCGCCGCCGGAGTCACCCGCACGGTGCTCTATGACCACTTCCCCTCCAAGCTCGCGCTGTTCACCGACCTGCTGGCCACCGAGCAGCAGGAGCTGCTGGCCTACCTCAGCGCGGCGCTGGAGTCCGAGGGGTCGACCGAGGAGCGCTGGCGCGCCACCTTCGACGCGTTCTTCCGCTTCTATGAGGAGCACCCGCTGGCCTGGCGGCTGCTCTACCCCAGCCGGCCCCCGCTGGACGCGGACGCCGCGCGGGAGTACGACCGCACTCGCGCTCAGTACACCCGCGTGATGGCCGACCTGCTCGCCGCCGACGCCCGCCGGGCCGGACTGGTGCCCGAGTCGGTCTTCGCCCGGGCGGTGTTCGCCATGCACCGCGAGGCGCTCATCGCGGCGGTCCGCTGGTGGCAGCACCACCCGGACGTGAGTCGCTCCGAGCTCGTCGGGGCGGCAATGGCCGCCCTGTGGACGGGCTTCGGCGGCCTCCAGCCCGAGTGAGCGCGAGCCGGGCCTCAGGCGACGGTCTTGGCGGGGTTCGTCCGGCGCGCGGCCAGCAGCGGCCGGCTCGCCTCGAGCACCCGCTCGGCGACCTTGTGGTGCCCACTGCGGTTCAGATGCATGTGGTCGTAGAGGAAATCTCCCCAGCGGTCCAGGACGTCATGGACGTCGATCAACACGGCGCCGGTGTGCCCCTGCAGCGTGGCCTCGAGCACCGTCTGGGTTTCCGCGAGCGCTGCGGGAGATCCCGGATGGAGTCGCTCGTCCACCCACGGCATGGAGACGAACGCCATCGCACAGTCGATCCCCTCGAGCATGTCGATGAGCCGGGGCAGGTCCCGGCGGTACACCTCGAGCGGGACCCGCCGGCGACCGTCGAATCTCAGGGCGATGTGCTTGGCGAGGAGCCGGAGGTTGGAGCCGATCCGCTGGCGGCGGCGCTTGGCCGGGTCCTGGGAGAACATCGCTCGGGGTTGGAGGCCGGCGACCCCGCGCCAGGAACGTGGTCCCCAGCGCTCGATGAAACCCTGGATCCGCGGGCCGGGCAGAACCAGGGAGTCGGTACCCCCGGAGAACAGGATGGCCAGATCGGGGGCGAACTCACGGATGCGGTCCGCGTCCCCCAGGCTGTCTCCGACCGTCTTGGAGATCTCGGAGAGGTCGAGCACGTGCTCGGCGCCGAGCTCGGCCGCGACGAGCTTTCCGTAGGACTCACCGCGAACGCCCAGCCCGGCGGCCCAGCTGTCGCCGATGATCACGACGCGTGGTGGCTGCGGCGCCACCTCAAGCTCCAGTTCCATGTCCACTTCAACCCCCTGATTCGGTTCGTGTTCTGATCCGTCGTTGACGGATGTCCGTTGCATCTCAGTCCGCAGGGCACCCAGTGCCACCACCCCCATGGCCACGACCAGGGCGATCCAGGCCGGGATGGAGCCCCGCAGCAGGAAGGCGGCGGCGACCGTCGCCGCCAACAGACCGAGGACGCGCGCCGACGGGCGGGCGGGCAGCCAGTTACGCGCATCGGCGCTGAGCAGCACCGCACCGGTCAGCGAGACGGCGACCAAAGCCCCGGCAAACACCCAGATGCCGGCGGTCCGACCGGCGACGATCAATACGATCGGCTGGGCGACCGCCGCAACCGCGAGAATCCTCAGCGCCGGACGGAATCGGGCGCGGGCCTGATGGGCAGTGGAGACGATGTCGATCCAGCCCACGGCGGCACCGGAGACGACGGTGAAGCGCAGCAGCGCCGTGGTGTCGGAGTACTTGGCCGGGATGAGGACATGCATGAGCGAGTCCGGCACCGTGAGGCAGAGGATCGCGAAGGGGATGACCACGATCGTGTAGAGCCGGGCCGCCTCACCCATCCGGTCTCTCACCTCGGCGTCGGTCCGGGCCTGGACCACGCGCACGTAGGCGGCGAGGCCGATCGAGGCGCTGAGGAACAGGGGAATGCGACCGAGCAGAGCCGCGCTCTGGTAGCTCGCGGTGCGGTCGGTGCCGAGGTGGGCCGCCAGAGCGGCCACCGTGTCGAGGGCACCCAGCATGGAGAGGAACACCTGGATCGCACCGAGGTTGCCGCTCTGGCGAACGAGCGCCCGGATCGTCTCCCCCTCCCCGGCCCGAGGCGGCAGGCCGGATCGGCACAGGCGCAGCCCGGCGGCGATCAGCACGGCCGCGCCGATCGGATAACCGATCAGAGCAGCGGCGGCCGACCGACTGACGAGCAGCAGGATGACGATCCCGGAGACGAAGCGGACAACGAACTCAAGCACCCGGATCGCGGTGATCGCCCGCATCCGGTCGAGCCCCTGGAGGAAGCCGACCGGAACGGCGATGAGCGATCCCACGAAGGCGCTGATCGCCACCATCACGCCCACCGCCACACCCGCCTCACGCCACAGGATCACGCCGGCCACCGCGGCGAAGGCGAGCCCTTGGAGCGCGGACGCGATCAGGCCGAAGTGGATCGCCTCCTGCCGTGCCCGGCGGTCCTTGCGCTCGGCGATGAACCGCGCCATCGCCCACGGGATCGCCGCCATGGCGCCGCTGCCGAGTACGAGCATCAGGCCCTGGGCACCCGAGAAGCGCGAGAAGTCCCGGGCGCTCATCAGGTGGACGACGAGGAACGAGTAGACGTAGTTGCCGAGGCTGACGCCGACCGTGGCGAGGGTCAGCAGCGCCGCAGTCCCGCCCCAGCTGCGGGAGGCCGGTGAGACGCCGTCGGCCTGGACCGGGTTCAGCGGAGCCGGGCGGTCGGCGGGGGGCGGCGTGGCGCCGGCGGTGACCGCCGGCTCGGGCACCCGCGGCACGCTGACGAGACCCTGCACCCGGGCTGTCTCGACGCTCATCCCTGCGCCCCCGTCGGCTGGTCGGCGTAGACCGTGCGGTAGAGGAGGACCTGGCCCGTCGAGCGTCCCGTGACCCGGTAGACGACCCGGGCGTGGGCGTTCAGCCATGCCTGGAATCCCGGGCCGAGATGGACGTAGCCCTGGTTGACCAGGCCCGCGTCCACCACGACGTAGTCCGGTCGCTGGCGCTCGAGCCCACGGACGGTGAGGGCACCGTCGATCCCCACGCCGCGGAGGATGAACTGGGTCACGCCGTCGGTCGAGTCCACCAGCGACGGGTAGTGGACGTGCGCGCTCACATAGGCGGTGAGCTGGGACAGAGATGTGTCCTTCGCCGTGCGCAGCCGGACGTCGGCGGCGACTTCGAAGGCGAGGGCCAGGGACGCGATCACGGCACAGGTCACCAGCACGCTGCGACGGTTCAGCCGCGCGGTGACTGCGGACCCGAGCGAGCGGGCCTCGGTCACGAGCACGGGCAGGCCGCTGATGATGCACATGTAGAAGATCTGCACCTCGAAGGCGCCGAAGCAGACCGCGTACCCGACGTAGCCGACACCCCCGGCGCCGAGCACGATCGCCAGGCGGCGCTGGGTGCTCAGCGTGCGGCGGGACCGGGCCGCGAGGAACCAGCGCAGGACTCCGCAAGCCGTGGCCGCCGCGGCCGCCGCGATGACGATGTAGCTGATGCCGTAGAGCGCAAGGTCGGCGCCAACGCGAGACCCGAAGCTGGCATGGTGGCCGGCCTGGTTGAAGCCGGTGACCTGCTTGGTCCCGACGGCGCGCAGGAGGCCGGCGACGTTGGCGTTGTACCAGTCCGAGAAGTCACCGCTGGCCACCACGGTGCTCAGATACACGGCATAGGACCCCGCAGCGAGGCCGAACATGACGCCGGAGACCCGGCGCCTCACCGGACTGCCGAGCACGAACATGGCCAGCAGCGGCACGACGCCGACGAACCCGTAGGTCTCCTTGGAAAGCAGCGACACCCCGAACAGCAGGCCCGCGAGGACGATGACCGCCCGCTCCCCCGGGGACCACGACCGGTCGCCCACCCTCGAGCCGAGCTCCCGGGTGGGCTTGGCGATGTCCCGGCGAGCCACCCACTCGAGGCACAGCCAGCCTGCCACGGCGGCCGTCATCGCCATCGTCTCCAGAAGCACACGCCCGTCCCACAGGAGCAGGAAGGGATCGCAGGCGACGAAGACGCCGACGACGACGGCGGCGCCGCGGTGGGTGATGCGGCTGACCAGGAGCATGAGCAGACCGCACTCGATGGACCCGATGACGCAGTTGATCGGACGCAGCTCGAAGACGAGGTTCACCGGTGACGCATGCGCGCCGCCGAACAGATCGAGGAGCCCGCCCTCGAGGAAGAAGAACAGGGGCGGGTGAAGGAAGAATGGTGGGCCATACAGGCTGACGCCGTGGCCCAGCGCCACCGCCTGGCCGATCGTCGAGTAGGTGATCTCGTCGATGAACAGGTCGTAGTTGGTCGAGTGCCCGATCAGCCGCATGGCGAGCGCGAGACTGGAGATCGCGAGCACCGTCATGGGCCAGGCGAGGCCGACCACGTAGGCGAGCAGATCAGCGAGCGTGAACGCGCCGCGACGGGCACCCGGGCGGGGTCGAGCGGCGCCCCGCGGCGGGGCGGGTCGCGGCAGGGGCATCGCGCCCGGGAGGGCGACCGATCCACCTCCGGGCAGGGCGAACGCGCCGGGACCACGGAAGCCGAGCGACTCGGCACTGGGGAGCGACAACCAGACGGCCGGTTGAGACCCGGCCGTGGGCTCCATGACCGGACCGCGCGCGTGCATGCTGACGAAGTCGGCGTCGACCGGAGCTCGGTCGCCGGCCGGCTCCGGTGGATTCTCTCCCGGAGCTTCGCCGCTTGCCGTGGTGGCGGCCCTCCCCGCGCCAGACACCTCCGGCCCGACCGCCTCATTCAGATCCACGTCCCTGATTCCCCCGAAGGCGGCGCGCCGCTCGGCGGCACCGGTCACCGGTGTGTGACGTCGTCGGTTGCGAGCTCGGCCACCCAGGCCGATGCCGAGCAGGGCGGCGAGTGACAGCAGCCCGAGGACCAGCCGGCGGCGCCGGCGGGCGGTTGTCGCCATCACACGCCGACCCATGAGGTCCTCCTCCCGGCGACGGACGCGTAGATCTGACACTGCGCGTCGGCGATGGACTGCCAGCTGTAATGGCGTGCCGTCTCAGGTCCCGCCGCCGCCATCGCCGCGCGACGCCCGGGAGCCGCCAACAGCGCGTTGATCGCCGCCGCCAGAGCGTGGGGATCCTCCCGGGGGACGTGCACTCCCGCGGTGGCCGGGATCAGCTCCCGCAGACAGGCAAGGTCGCTGGCCACGACGGGTACACCGCATGCCATCGCCTCGAGCGGGGTGATTCCGAAGGTCTCATAACGCGATGGTGCGAGCAGCAGGGCGGCGCCGGCCAACAGCTCCCATTTGCGCTCGCCGTGAACGGCACCCACCAGCTGCACGCGGGCACCCAGGCGCCGGGCCTGGATGTCGCGTTCGATCTCGGTGCGGTCTTTGCCCTCGCCGGCGATCACCAGGTTCACATCGGGGTTCACCTGCTCCATCGCCGCCAGCAATACGTCGAGGCCCTTCTGCCGAATCTCGAGGCGGCCCAGGAACAGCAGGAACCGCCTGCCGGGGGGCTGGGCGGCGACACTGGCCCGGCCCGCGTCAGCGGCATCTGTATCGACCCCATTGGCGATCACGGCAACCCGCGCGGCCGGTGCCTCAGCGCGGAGCCGAGCGGCAACGTCCTCGGACACCGCGATGAGGTCCGCATGGCTGCGGGTTCCCCAGCGCTGGATTCCCACGAGCGGCCGACGCGGCAGGTGATACTCACGCGCCTTCTCCTCCGCGAAGAAGCCCTGGGCGACGCCCACCGTCGGAACACGTGTCCAATGACCGACGCCGAGGCTGGAGGTCAGGGGAGCGAACTCCTCGACGATGATGTCAGGCGCCGGCCCGCGGCGCGTTGCGGCCGCAACGACGCGCGGCAGACACATCTGATGGGAGAGCAGGCTCGGCGCGTAGCCTCGCGCCAGACCGCACTGGCGGTAGTGCACGCCGTCCTCGACCCGCGGCCGGGCTCCGGCGTAGTTGGCGGTCACGACGTCGATGTCATGACCCATGCTCGCCAGTCGCGCGTTGATCTCCCGATTGCGGAGCGACCCGCCACCGCTGCCAGGGCGGCGATGATCTTCGAAGGCCAGGTGGAGGATGCGCATGATGTGAGAAGGCGTCGGCAGCCGTCCCCACATCAAGCGCCGCTCACCGAGGGCCGCCGTCAAGCGAGGAGTGGCGGGTTCAGGCCGCTGCCGTCATTGGTTCGTCGGCAATCCCGGCGTCAACCTTGACTTCCGCGCTCGGAGCGTCGGCGCGCTCAGCATCGACAGGGGAGCGCAACACGAGTCCGTTGGCGGCGCTGAAGTCCGAGCGGGAAACCGCGACCAGGTTGCGCCGCATCGAGATGAGCTCGCGGAGGATGCGCGTGGCCTCACGCAGAACCCGGATCTTCGAGCCCTCCTGATGCTCCCAGCGGGCGGGGATCTCCTTCACTCCGTAGCCGGCCATGAAGGACAGCGCGAGGATCTCCACGTCGAAGGCGAACCCTGAAGCGGTCGAGACGTCGAACAGGCGGCGAGCCGCGCGGGCTTCGAAGAACTTGAACCCACACTGGGTGTCGTAGACCTCAGCGAGCCCCGCGTGGCATGACCGGGCGCCGACCCGGAAGGCACGGCTGGCGAGACGACGGATCAGCGGCTGAGCCACTGCGTACTCGGCGCCCGGGCACTTGCGTGAGGCGATCACCACGGGATTTCCCTGCTCGAGCGCCGGTAGGACCGTGTCGAGCGTCTCGATCGGGGTCGACAGGTCGGCGTCAGAGAATCCGACGAACCGCGCTTTGCTCGTGAGAATGCCCCGGCGCACGGCTGCGCCCTTGCCGCGCTGGGCACAGCCGATCAGACGAATGGGAACATGGGCCTCACCGTCATCGATGATCAGGTCGGCAGTCCGGTCGACCGAACCGTTGTCGACGACGGTGATGACTCCGGTGTAGGGCTGCCGGGCCAGGTATTCGGCGATGCGCTGCAGGCTGGCGCCGAGTCGGACCTCCTCGTTGAGGGCCGGAACGATGATCTCCAGGTAGGGATCGCGGTCGCTGCCGTGCAGTCCCGGCCGGCTTTCGGCCACCGTCAGCCCGTGGGTATCCGCCAGCTCGAGCGGTCCGTCGGTGAGCTCCAGCGGCGCCTCCATGAGGGTGAGGTGGGACTCCATGTGGTCGAGGTGCACCTCGAGTGGGGCGAGCATCGGGTCCATCAGATCAAGTGCGAGCTGCCGTGCCATGCTGTTCCCCTGTTCGATCCTGAGTCGGGCGGTTGACGAGCGCCGAGGCGCCCTGCTGCGGGTCCTGCGTGACCGTGGGCTCGAGCACCAGCGCAAGCTCGATCCGGTGCCCGGCCGTCTCCTCGCTTCCGGCGGGCACCACCTCCCCGCCGTTCGGGACCACTGGCGGAAAGTCGATGACCGGGACCTCGGGAACCAGGCTGAGCTGGCGGCGTTCCTCGATGGCCACCTTCCGGTCCACGCGCGGCGGGACGTCGCCGAGCAGATCGTGCGAGCGCGCGATGCTGACGGTTGCGTTGGGGTCCAGACCGAGGCGCGCCAGCGCACGGCGGGCGCCCTCCTCGTCGGTGCCGTAGAGGACGCCGACCAGCCGGGTCGGCGTCAGACGCCATTCATCGGTCAACCGGGCTCCCCGCAGGAGAGACCTGATGCGCGCCCCGGAGTCGCCGTCCAGCGCGACCTCCACGCGGGTGACCAGATCAGGCGCCGACCGGACCGGCCGCTTGGCGGTCAGTCGCCGGGACTCATGCTCGAGGATGTCGGTCACTCGTTGGGCGGTCCGATCCCAGGAGAAGTTGCGCGCCCAGGCGAAGCATCGGTCCGCCATCGACCGCATCTCCGGCTCGCGCCGCAGCTGATCGATCGCTCCGACCAGGGCCTCGCTGAAGGACCGACCGGGCGCCAACAGCCAGCCGGTCGAGCCGTTGCGCACCGCGTCGCGCAGGCCGGGCACGTCGCGCACGAGCGCCGGCACTCCGTGGGCAGCGGCCTCGAGCACGGCCACCCCCCAACCCTCGCGCTGAGAGGCGCTGAGGAACACCCATGCCTGGTCGAGGATGGCGTCGCGCTCGGCGTCGCTGACGCGCCCGTGGAAGACCACCGCTCCCTCGAGCCCGAGTTCTCCCGCCTGACGCCGGAGATTCTCCAACTCCGGACCGTCGCCGACGACATGCAGGACGAGGTCGCTCACGCTGCGCCGCGCCTCCGCTACCGCGACGAGCAGCTGGTCCACGTGCTTCTGCACCACGAGGCGACCGACGCTGACGACCGTGGGGTGGGGCGACGGCGTATGCGTACTGATCTGCGGCTCGGGGCCGCCGTTGGGCACCACGTAGATCGGGGTCCGGAACCGCAGGTTGCGCCGGATCTCGAACCGCGTCGAGGGGGATACCGAGATGGTCGGACGTCCGCCGTAGATGCGGCGACTGGCCGGGCCTTCGAGAAACCGCCCCACCCGGGCCATCTGCTTACCGAAGTGCAGCTCGAACTGCTCCTGGTGCACGTGGTGGACGAGGAGCACCACCGGCACGTGCCGGCCCACCGCCAGCGGTGAGAAGAAGGGAAGGCCGTTCTGGCAGTCGAGGACTGCGTCGATGCGTCCCCGGCGACCGAGCCAGCGGACCGGCCGGGCCAACAGGAGCCAGAAGAGGACGAACGGGTAGACACCGAACTGCCCGCCGCCTCGACGAATGTTGACGCCCGCTTCCACGGAGGCACGAGCCTGCCCGGGCGCACGGGACGTCACGAGCGTGACTTCGGCGCCCTGGGCGGCCAGCCACTGAGCCACGGCAAGGCAGTAGGTCTCCGCGCCGCCGGCTTGCGGATGTCCTGCATCACGCCAGTTGAGGATCGCGATACGCCGGTTCTCGGTCCATTTCTTATTCACGGGCGTCATCTGATGTTCCTTATTTCTGTTCATCGTACAGATCTGTGATTTTCTGGATACCGGGGTAACGGGACGGACATATTGCGGAGGCCTGAGTGAGCTGAACCGACCCTGTAGGGTTCGAGTCGGTCCGGGCTGCCTGCGGGGGTGGCATCGGCAGCACGTACGGCGTGCATAAACCTCGAACTCAGGGATCGATGAAACGTCCAGTGACGACGCCTCGACCGGACGCAAGCGGGCTCCACGTCGCTTCCTCGCGCGCCCGTGCGCTCGCGCGCGCGAGGCATGCGGAGCCGGGCTCCGGGGCTCAGCGTGTCTGGACTCCCAACCGCCGCGAAGGACGTGGTCATACGTCCGTCCAGCTCCGCGACCGGCCTATCGACCCGCAGTCCCCGGGTGGCGATAGAGGACGCATGCGTCGCTTCCATACGCCCATCGGGGCCCTGATCGTCCTCCTCGCCAGTCTTCTGCTCGTTCCGGCAGCCCTGGCCGCCGTGACGCCAGCGACGCCGAGCTCTTCCGGAACTCACGCGCTCCACGCGAGCAGAGGAACCTCGACTCAGCGACGCCCGTCCGCGAAGTCCCGCACGCGAGCAGGCTCGCACGCACGCACGAGCAGCAAGCCGGCGAGGATGGGCGTCAACGCCAAGCCGGTGGCGGCGGTCAAGCGATCGGTGGCCGCCAAGGCGACCCCGGCGACCGCAATCGTCACCCGGACAGCCACGAGCCCGTCGGCCACCGCCTCTGTGACCCCCGCTGCCGCGGCAGTCGCAACAGCGGTCACAGCTACCACAGCCGCCACGGCCGCCACAGCCG
>CAZZVR010000125.1:0-6275 GCA_964657595.1 Burkholderia sp. PAMC 26561
TGTCTCCTCTGAAGTGAGTTGGATCGTCAGCCTCCCAGTGCTTCCCAGCCCCCGTGTGACGCGGGTGTGACGCGCATGTGGCCAGGCTGGTCTCGCCGGCGGCGCCCCACGCCGCGGCCCCACCCAAAAACCTCCAGAGCGCGCCGCCTCCGGGCCGGGGTGCGCCTGCGGGGTCGCCTGACGACCCCCACGGCGCGCTCCCTCCCGCCACCGCGCCGCTCTGGAGGATTGTGGGCCCCGCCGGGGCTGGTCGCGGGATGCGGTGACCGGTATCGTTGACGACAATGTCCGTCACCACCGAACACGCCGAGCATCTCCTCTTCCACTTCGCGCGCAACGGGCGCCTGCACCGGGGAGACGCCGAGCTGCTCGTCCTCGAGCGCGGCGACGGGGTGTTCGTCATCGACTCCAAGGGTCGGCGCCACCTCGACGGCCTGTCGACCCTGTACTGCTCCCAGCTCGGCTACGGCTTCGGCGAGGAGATGGCCGAGGCGGCGCGTGAGCAGCTGGTGACCCTGCCGTTCGCCACCAACTGGGGGGTTGCCCACCCCGCCGCGGTCGAACTGTCGGAGCGGCTGGCGCAGCTCACGCCGGGCAACCTTGATCACGTGTTCTTCACCAGCGGCGGCTCGGACTCGGTCGAGGCGGCCTGGAAGATCGTCCGCCATTACCACCTGGCCAACGGCGAGCCCCAGCGCATGAAGGTGATCGCCCGTGACCGCGCCTACCACGGGGTCACCCTGGGCGCGCTCGCCCTGACCGGCGTCCCCGGATACAAGGAGCCGTTCGGCCGTCCGGCCATCGACACCTTCCACGTCTCCAACACGAACGACTTCCGCCGCCCCGAGTCGGGCGCCGAGCTGACCGCCATCCTGCTCGACGAGATCCGCGAGGTCATCGCCCGCGAGGGCGCGGACACCATCGCCATGATCATCATGGAGCCGGTGCAGAACGCCGGGGGCTGTCTCCAGCCGCCCGAGGGGTACTGGGCCGGGCTGCGCGAGATCTGTGATGAGCACGGCATCCTGCTCGTGGCCGACGAGGTCATCACCGGCTTCGGGCGGCTCGGTGAGTGGTTCGCCTCCAGCCGCTTCGGCGTGGTGCCGGACCTCATCACCGCCGCCAAGGGCCTGACCTCGGCGTACGCGCCGATGGGCGCGGTGTTCGTGGCGGACCACGTCGCCGCCGCCCTCGACGCCGGCACCACCACCTTCCTCCACGGCATCACCTTCGGCGGGCATCCGGTCGCCGCGGCGATCGCCCTCAAGAACCTCGAGATCTTCGAGCGTGAGGGCGTGCTCGACAACGTGCGCACCCAGGAGCCCCACCTCCAGGCCCAGCTCGACACCCTCCGCCGCATGCCGATCGTCGGCGATGTGCGCGGCAGCGGCTTCTTCTGGGCGGTCGAGCTGGTGCCCGACGGGCCCGACTCGCGCTTCGACGTCGACCAGCGCGAGCACCTGCTGCGCCGCGTCCTGCCCGACGCGCTCATCTCGGCCCAGCTGATCGCCCGCGGCGACGACCGCGGCGATACCGTCGTCCAGATCGCCCCGCCGCTCATCTGTGATGCGCCGCTGCTCGACGAGGTGGTGGGTCGGCTCGGACAGGTCCTGGAGACCCTGTCGGACGCCATGGACATCCCCCGCGCCTGAGCCCGATGGCCGACCTCCGGCTCGACCCCGCCGCGGTCATCGCGGACCTGGACGAGCTGGCCGAGCACAGCGGCGGACGCTTCGCCGGGGCCAAACGGCTGGCCTGGACGCCGGAGTGGATGGCCGAGCGCGAGTGGTTGACGGCCAAGCTCGCCGACATCGGCCTCCCCGTGCAGCGCGACCCGGCCGGCAACCTGTGGGCGACCGTCGCCGGGGAGAGTGAGCACGCGCTGATCGTCGGCTCGCACATCGACGCGGTGCCCAACGGCGGATGGCTCGACGGCGCCCTCGGCCTGCTCACCGCGCTGGAGACCGTGCGCCAGCTCGTCCGCAGCGCCGAACGTCCGTCGTTGAGTGTCCGGTTCGTCGACTGGGCCGATGAGGAGGGCGCCCGCTTCGGGCGCAGCCTGGTCGGATCCTCGGCCGCGGCCGGCAGGCTGGTGCCCGACGAGGTGCGGGGATTGACCGACGCGGAGGGCACGACGCTCGGCGATGCCCTCAACTCCGCCGGGGTCGACCTCGACCGCGCCCCCGAGGCCCGCACCGGGCTCGAGGGAGCGGTGGCCTACCTCGAACTGCACATCGAGCAGGGCCCCGTGCTGCTCGAGGCGGGCCGGCCCGCCTCCGCGGTCAGCGGGACCGTCGGGGTCGAGCGCCACCTCATCGACTTCACCGGCCAGGCCGCCCACGCGGGCTCGACCCCGATGGACCTGCGCCAGGACAGCCTGGCCGCTGCGGCCCAGGCCACCCTGGCCATCCGCGAGAGCGCGATCGCCCGCGGTGGGGTCGCCACGGTCGGGCGCCTGGATTCAGCGCCCGGGGTGATCACCGCGGTGGCCGGCCACACCCGGATGCAGCTCGACCAGCGCCACCTCGACGCCGGCGCGCTGGCCGACATGCTCGAGGACGCGCTGGGGGCCTGCTACGGCGCGGCGCGCACCTTTGGCGTCACCGTCGAGGTGCGGCGGATCTTCTCCGCCACCCCGACGCCGTTTCACCCGGAGCTGGTGGCGTTCGCTCGCGCCGCGGTGGCCGACGCCGGCGGGGGGGACGGCGAGCCGATCCCCAGTGGGCCGCTGCACGACGCCACTGAGGTCGGCCGGGTCATCCCCACGGCGATGATCTTCGCCCAGTCCGACCCGCCGATCTCCCACGCGGCGATCGAGGACTCGAGTCAGGCGGCGCTGAGCATCGCCATCGACGCCTACGGCCGGACGGTCGCTCGCGTGCTCGAGCACGCAAGCACGTTCGTCTAGCTCTCCTCCGCGACTCCGGGAACCAAATACCCCGCCACGCGGAGTTACCTTCCCGGAGTGGGGTGCACGCGGCGCCCGCCGGGACGCCGTCCCTAGCGCACGCCGATCAGGTCGACCACGAACACCAGCGTCTCGTCGGGTTTGATGACACCACCGGCGCCCCGCTTGCCGTAGCCGAGCATCGGCGGGATGGTGATGCGTCGGCGGCCGCCGACCTTCATCCCGGCCACGCCCTGATCCCAACCGGCGATCACGTCGCCCTTGCCGAGCTTGAACTTGAAGGTGTCCCCGCGGTCCCAGGAGGCGTCGAACTGCGACCGGGTCGACCAGGCGACACCGACGTAGTGGACTTCGACGATCTGGCCGGCGCCGGCCTCGGTGCCGTCACCGACCTCGATGTCATCGATCTCGAGCTGATAGGAGGGCGGGCCGTCGGGGATCGCGACGTCGGGTTTTGCGTCTGATGCCATAGCGGCGCACCCTACCGATTGCGCGCGGCGCGCCTCGGGTAGGCTCGCTCGCTGATGGCTGGCACAACTTCGGACGGGTCGCTGTGGCTGGCGGAGGCCGGAGATGCTCCCACCAGCTTCGCCGCCCTGCGCGGGCAGGTGTCGGCCGACGTCGCCGTGATCGGTGGCGGGATCAGCGGGGCGACGCTCGCCCTGGCCCTGCAGGCCAACGGCGCCCAGGTCATCCTGGTCGAGGCCAACGCGGTCGGCTCCGGCGTGAGCGCCTGCACCACCGCCAAGGTGAGTGCGCTCCAAGGCGCCATCCTGGGGGAGATCGCCTCCCGGCACGGCACCGCGGCGGTCGCCGACTACGCCGAGGCGTCGGTCCTCGCGGTCGAGGATGTGGCCCGGCGGGCCCGGGCGCACGAGATCGACTGCGCTCTGGAGTTCCGCCCCGCGGTCACCTACACCACCGACAAGCGTCAGCTCAAGCGCTTGGCCCGCGAGTACGAGCTCGCCCGGGCGGCCGGGCTGCCCGTGCGCTGGGATGACACCGACGCCGGGCTGCCCTTCGAGGTCGCGGGCGCGGTGTGGCTCGAGGACCAGGTCGGCTTCCAGCCGGTGCGCTACGTGCGCGGTCTCATCGACGCCTTTGTCCGCGCCGGCGGCCGGGTCTTCGAGCACACCCGGATCCTCGCGGTACAGGACGGCCGGCCCTGCCTGCTCGAGGCGGCCAGCGGCCGGATCACCGCTGACCAGGTCGCCGTCTGCACCCACTTCCCCACGCTCGACCGCGGGTTCACCTTCGCCCGCATGGAGGCCCAGCGCTCCTACTGCGTCGCCCTCGGCCTCGACACCGACACCCGCGCGGGCACCGACGCCACCCCGCGGGCGATGGCGATCGGCCTGGGCAAGCACGACCGCTCGGTGCAGTGGTTCGGGGACAACCTGATCGTGGGTGGCGAGGGCCATCCCGCCGGCGCCAAGCCGTCCACCGCCAGTCCCGAGCGCTACGCGGCGCTGGCCACCTACGCCAGCGCCCACTGGCCGGTGGGACCGGTGCGGCACCGCTGGTCGGCCCAGGACCCGATCCCCTATGACCGCCTGCCGATGATCGGGTCGCTGGTGCCCGGCTCCTCGCGCCTGTACGTGGCCACCGGTTGGGCCAAGTGGGGCCTGAGCGGCGGCACCTTCGCCGCGCGCATCCTCACCGACCTCATGGACGGGCGTCCCGACGAGTGGAACGGGCGCTTCAGCCCGACCCGGCTGTCGTTGCGCAGCACGCCCGAGCTCGCCAAGCTGGGGGCGAACTTCAACCTCCACATGGTGCTCGACCGGGTCACCCCCGCGGAGGTCAGCCGCGCCGACAAGGTGCCCGCGGGTGAGGCACGGGTCCTACGGGAGGGCCGCTTGGGCAAGCTCGGCGTCTATCGCGACACCGCGGGCACCGCGCACGCCGTCTCGCTGCGCTGCACCCACCTGGGCTGCCTGCTGCGCTTCAACGCCGCCGAGACGAGCTGGGACTGTCCGTGTCACGGCTCGCGCTTCGACGTCGACGGTGGCGTGCTCGAGGGTCCGGCGGTCCAGCCGCTGGCCCGCCACGACGTCGACTGAGGCCGTTCAGGCCCGGCGGGTGGGCGCGTCCGGGCCGGTGAAGTCGGTGACCGCGTCCGCGGGTTCCTCAAGCAGCGCCATCACCTGCATGACGATCACGCCCATGCAGATGACCACGGCCAGCATGACCGCTCCGTCCAGCCAGTAGGACGGGAAGGCGAACATCGGGATCATGAGCGCCAGCAGCACCAGGATCGGCATGCCGAGTCCGTAGATGAGCCGCAGGTCGGCTCCGAGGTGAACCTCGAGCGCACGGTCGAGATGGGCGAAGCCTCCACCGTTGAGGGGCGGAAGGCGCGTGGTGTCGGGTGCGTCGCTCGGGGGGAGCGGCGGTGCGGCGGCCGGACGCGGGTAGGTCGTGGGAAGCGCGGGTGCAGTCGGTGCTGTGGGGGCGCTGATGGCCATGCGAGGACTCCTTGGTCTGGTCCCCGTGACGTTATGGCTCACATGGCGGTCCGCCATCGTCACAAGCCGCCGATCTCGCCGGGCGGTTTCTACGCGAGACCCACCGCGGGTAACTACCGCGTCCGGGCGGTCCTCGGGTCGACCCGCGGCTCGCCGGGTGGGGTGCCAAACTGCGGACACATGATTCCCCATGGCCGCACCTACGCCGGGGAGGCGCCGCAGGACCGCGCCGCCCGGCGCCGTCGCCAACTGCTCGACGCGGGCCTCGAGATCTTCGGCACCGTCGGTTACGCCCGGGCCACGGTCCGGGTCATCTGCCGCGAGGCCCGGGTGGCCGACCGCTACTTCTATGAGGAGTTCGCCAGCACCGAGGACCTGCTGCTGGCCGTGTACCACGAGTGCCTGCAGACCCTGCGCGCCACCGTGCTGGAGGCGGTGGCGGGCCTCCCCGGCGATGACGTGGCCACCCTCGCCCACGACGGGCTCGACGCGTTCTTCGCCTGTGTGGAGGCCGATCCCCGCCTGGCGCGCGTGGTCTGGTTCGAGGTGGTGGGGGTCAGTGCCCGGGTCGAGGCGGCCTACCTCGAGCAGACCCGGTCCTTCGGTGAGCTGCTCGTCGTCCTGCTCGACCAGAAGGGGGTGGTGCCCGGCATCCGCGCCGAGGACCGCGCGGTCGTCCTGCTCGCGGTGGTCGGCGGGGTCAGCCAGGTCGTCCTCAACTGGGTCAACGCCGGCTTCAAGCCGCCCCGGCCGCGGCTGGTGCGCCCGCTGGTGGGCTTCCTGCTCGCTGGCACCGCCCCCACCGTGTGAGCGATTCCGGTAATCTGATGACAGTCCACATCACTTTGACGCCGAACGCCGAACGCCGAGCGCTATACGCCGAGCGCGCAGCGCCGAAC
>CAZZVR010000125.1:6285-11815 GCA_964657595.1 Burkholderia sp. PAMC 26561
GATCTCCGTGAACCTGAGCACCCGAGCCACCCGGTGGCACCCGCCCGCCTGAGATGAGCACCCTCCACGCCCCCAGCCCCCACCGCGAGACCCCCGACCCCGAGGTGACCCACACCGCGGTGGTCATCGGCAGCGGATTCGGCGGCCAGACCGCCGCGATCATGCTGCGCAAGCACGGGGTGGAGGATTTCGCCATCCTCGAGCGCCGCGACTTCGCCGGCGGGACCTGGCGCCAGAACACCTACCCGGGGGCAGCGGTCGACGTGCAGTCACCGCTGTACTCGATCTCCGGCGAGCCGTATGAGTGGTCGCGCATGTTCGCCACCCAGGACGAGCTGGCGGACTACACCCGGCACGTGATCACCAAGCACGGCCTGGACGACAAGACGGTCCTCGGCGCCAACGTGGTCGAGGTCCGCTGGAACCAGGACCACTGGGACATCTTCACCGAGGCCTCCGGCACCTTCCGCGCGCGCTTCCTCATCAACGCCACCGGCCCGCTGAGCACCCCGGTGATCCCGGACTTCCCGGGCGCCGACAGCTTCGCCGGGGCCGCCTTCCACACCAACGACTGGGACCACTCCGTCGACCTCACCGGCAAGCGCGTCGCGGTGATCGGCTCGGGCGCCAGCGCCGCCCAGGTCATCCCGGCCATCCAGCCCGAGGTGGCCGAGCTGCACGTCTTCCAGCGCAGCCCCCACTGGGTGCTGCCGCGTCCCGATCATGAGTTCAGCGGCCTCGAGCGGCGGCTGCTCGGCCTCCCGCCGGTCTATCGGGCGCTGAGGACGGCGATCTACTGGTCCCTCGAGAGCCGCGTGGTCGGCTTCAAGTACTCCGAGCGCCTGCTCAAGCTGGTGGCCCAGCGCGAGGCGCTCAAGCATCTCGCCGAGCAGGTGCCCGACCCTCGGCTGCGGGCCAAGCTGACGCCGAACTTCACCATCGGCTGCAAGCGGATCATCCTCTCCGACACTCTATATCCGGCCCTGTCGGCGCCCACCACCACGCTGCATGACCGCACTGACGCGATCGACCACATCGACGCGAGCGGGATCGTCACCACCACCGGCACCCACGTCGACCTCGACGTGATCGTGTGGTCGACCGGTTATGACGCCACCGACGGCCTCATCTCCTATCCGGTGGTCGGCCGTGACGGCGCCACCCTCAGCGAGCGCTGGGCGGCCTACCCCCGTGCCTACCTCGGCACTACGGTCCCCGGGTTCCCCAACCTGTTCATCGTCACCGGACCCAACACGGGGATCGGCCACACCAGCGCGATCTTCCTCATCGAGTCCCAGATGCTCTACATCGGCCGGGCGATCGACGCGGCCCTCAAGTCCGACCGCGCCGCGATCGAGGTGAGCGCCGACGCCGAGGCGCGCTACACGGAGATGATCCACTCCGAGATGAACCGCACGGTATGGAAGAACGGCGGCTGTCAATCCTGGTACCAGTCCAAGGACGGGCACGTGATCGCCATGTTCCCCGGCTTCTCCTTCACCTTCCGCCGACTCGCCGGCGCCTTCCGCCCCAGCGACCACGTCCTCACCTGAGCCACCGCGAACACTTGGAGGTTCCGCGATGAAGCATTACACCGGCAAGGTCGTCGTCATCACTGGCGCCGGCTCGGGCATCGGACGCGCCTACGCGCTCGCGGCCGCGGCCCGCGGGGCCCGGCTGGCCCTGAACGACTTCGACCCCGACACCCTGGCCGAGACCGTCGCCCGGCTGCCGGCCGGCACCCCGGTGTACTCCGAGGCCTTCGACGTGTCGGACCGTGACGCGGTCTATGCCTTCGCCGACCATGTCCAGGCCGAACTCGGCGGGGCCGACGTGGTCATCAACAACGCCGGCGTCGAGGGCGCCACCGAGCCGGTCTGGGCCACCACCGACGCCGAGCTCGAGCACGTCATGGGGATCAACTTCTGGGGCGTGGTGCACGGCACCCGTGCCTTCCTGCCCCAGCTGCTCGACGGCGACTTCGGTGCCGTGGTCAACGTGTCGAGCCTGTTCGGGCTCATCGGCGCCCCCAACGCCTCCGGCTACTGCGCGGCCAAGTTCGCCGTGCGCGGCTTCACCGAGTCGCTCACCACCGAGCTGCTGCACTCGACGGTGTCGGTCCACACCGTCCACCCCGGCGGCGTCGCCACCAACATCTCCAACCTCGACGGGTTCGCCAGCAAGTACCTCAAGACTCAGCCCGAGGACGTGGCCAAGGTCGTGCTCGACGCCGTGGGCACCCGGCGCACGCGCATCGTCTACGGCACGCGGGCGGGCTCGACCTGGCTGGGTGCCCGGCTGCTGCCCCAGTGGCTGATGTGCCGCCTCATCTGGCGTGACGTGCGCCCGATCCTCAGCACGGTGAACTACCCGGCCGCCCAGCACGCCGCCGCCCACGCGACCGCCACTGCCGCCGCCACCGCCGAGGGTGCGCGATGACCCTGGCCACCCAGATGGGCAGTGCGATCCGCCAGGGCGCCCAGCTGGCCACGCGGCTCAGCGTCGGGCTGCGCGCCCACACGGTCGAAGCCGGCGGCTTCCGCATCGGCTATGACGCGGGCGGCGCCCGCCACGCCGAGACGGTGCTGCTGGTGCACGGCTTCAGCGCCGACCGGGACGTGTGGACGCGGTTCGCCGGCGGCCTGCGCGACCGCCACGTGATCATCCCCGACCTGCCCGGCCACGGCCGCACGCCGTTCATCCCGGGGGCCGGCTACTCAGCCCCCGCCCAGGCCGACCGCCTCATCGCCCTGCTCGACGCGCTCGACGTCACGCGGGTCCACGTGGTCGGCAACTCGATGGGCGGCTTCATCGCCGCCGCCCTGGCCCGCCGGGCCCCCGAGCGGGTGGCCAGCCTCGGCCTGGTCGACGCCGCCGGCCTCCGGGTGTCGGCGCCCACCCCGCTCAGCCGCATGCTCGACGCGGGCCGAAACCCCTTCCTGCTCGACAGCCCGAACGACTTCGACGCGTTCTACGCGCTGACCATGGCCAAGCAGCCGTTCGTCCCGCGCATCGTGCGCCGGGCGATCGCCCATGAGTACGTGGCGCGCCGCGCCCAGCTGGCGGAGATCTTCTCCGACTTCAACACCTCCGCCGACATGCTCGACGACCACCTCGGTGAGATCGCCGCGCCGACCTGGGTCGCCTGGGGGCGCCATGACCAGCTGATCGACGTCAGCGCGGCCACCCTCTACGCCGAGGGCATTCCCGACAGCACCCTGACGATCTACGAGGACCTCGGCCACATGCCGATGTTCGAGGCCCCGCGGCGCAGCTGCCGCGACTACCGGAGCTTCCTCAGCCGGCGCTCGGCGCCAGCTTGACCACCACGCCGATCCGGCCTGAGCCGAAGGTCTTGACGCCGACCCGCCGGGCCACCGTCTCGACCACCCCGAGGGCCTTGGCCATGAGGCCGTACTTGGCGCTGACCGCCGCCTGGATGCGCGCCAGCTCGGGTCCGCTGACCGTGCGGGCCGTCCCCTCGATGACCGGACCGTGGGTCGTGGTGCCCCGCTGGTCACACGCCTGCAGCGTCACGCGCGGGGTGTGTGCCAGGCGCTTGGCCTTGCCCGAGTCGGCGCCGGTGGAGAAGCCGATCTCGCCGTCGTCCAGGTGGACCAGCCACACCGGCGTGCCCACCGCCCGTCCGTCACGGCGGAACGTCGTGAACATCATGTACTTCTCGTTTTCCAGGGCCATGTGTCACACACTACCCCTAGCCTCCTAGCCCTCGTGCTCTACCAAGCCCTGTTCGACCGCGTCCTCGTCCGCGTCCCGCCCGAACGGGCCCATCACTGGGCGGCCAGCGCGACCCGGATCGCCTTCACCTCCGAGCGACTGACCCGCGCCGCGGCCGCGCGCGCCTATCCGCCGGAGATCGGCCTCGACGCCCTGGGTCAGCGGTTCGCCTCGCCCCTCGGCGTGGCCGCCGGTCTGGACAAGAACGCCACCTGGTTCGCCGGTCTCGGTGCGCTCGGCTTCGGAGCGGTGGAGGTGGGCACCGTCACCCCGCTGGGCCAGCCCGGGAACCCGGCCCCGCGGATCGTGCGCGCCCCGGCTGACCAGGCCCTGGTCAACGCGATGGGCTTTCCCAACCACGGAGCCGAGGCGGTGGCCGCTCGGCTGACCGGCCGAGCGGCTCCGGGGAGCGCTCCCGGGGCGCCGGTGCTCGGCGCCAACCTGGGCAAGAACCGCGACACCCCGCTGGAGCGTGCGGCGGATGACTATGCGGCCGTCGCCGCGCGCCTGGCGCCGCTGGCCGACTACCTGGTGCTCAACGTCTCCTCGCCCAACACGCCGGGCCTGCGCTCGCTCGAGAGCGTCAGCGGGCTGGCGCCGATCGTCGCCGCGGTCACACCGCTGATCGGGGCGACGCCGCTGCTGGTGAAGATCAGTCCCGACCTGGCCGACGCCGACGTCGACGCGGTGGCCGACCTCGTGCTGGCCGAGCGGCTGGCCGGGGTGATCGCCACCAACACCACGGTCGACCGCGGCGTCCTGTCCCCGGCCTCACGGGCCGGGGTGGCCGGCTTTGCCGGGGGCGGCGTCTCCGGTCCGCCCCTGGCGGCGCGCAGCCGCGCGGTCCTCGCCCGCCTGCATGCTCGCCTCGCCCACAGCGAGGCGATCGTCATCTCCGTCGGGGGCGTGGCCGGCGCCGAGGACGTGTGGGAGCGCATCCGGGCCGGCGCGACGCTCGTGCAGAGCTACACCGGTTTCGTCTACGGCGGCCCGTTCTGGCCGGCCCAGATCAACCGCGCGCTCGCCGCCCGGGTGCGCGCCGCCGGGGCCGGCTCGATCGCCGAGCTGATCGGCAGCGGGGCAGAGGCGCGGTAACCACCGCGCAACGCCCCCGCCGGGTCAGCTCAGCTAGGGTGGGACCCATGCAGCTAGCCATGGTCGGTCTCGGTCGAATGGGCGCCAACATGGTGCGGCGCCTGGTCAAGGACGGGCACGAGCTCGTCGTCTATGACGTCTCAGACGACGTCACCCAGGCCCTCGCGAAGGAGACCGGCGCAACGCCCGCCTCCAGCTACGAGGACGTCGTCGCCAAGCTGTCGCCGCCCCGGGCGATCTGGACGATGGTGCCCGCCGCGTTCACCGATGAGACGCTCGACAAGCTCGCCGGGTTCGTGGAGAAGGGCGACATCCTCATCGACGGGGGCAACAGCCACTACCACGACGATCTCAAGCGCGCGGGCAAGCTGGAGCCCAAGGGCATCCACTACGTCGACGTCGGCACCTCCGGCGGCGTGTTCGGGCTCGAGCGCGGCTACTGCATGATGATCGGCGGCACCGACGAGGCGGTCGGGATCCTCGATCCGATCCTCAAGTCCCTCGCCCCCGGGGTCGGCGATGTCGAGCGCACCCCCGGCCGTAGCGGCGAGCCCCTCCAGGAGGAGCAGGGTTACCTGCACACCGGTCCGGCCGGCGCGGGCCACTTCGTCAAGATGGTCCACAACGGCATCGAGTACGGCCTGATGGCCGCCTACGCCGAGGGTCTGAACATCCTCAAGCACGCCAACATCGGCAA
>CAZZVR010000126.1:0-11784 GCA_964657595.1 Burkholderia sp. PAMC 26561
GCCCGCGGACCGCGAGCTCGCTGCGCAGCTCCAGTTCCATCGCTGAACCCCTAGAACATCCAGGTGGTGTTGATGATCGCGCCGCGGCGCGCGTACTCGATCATCGCGTCCTGCATGTCGAGGGGATGACAGGGGATGACGCCCTCCATCAGGTCCTCCTCACGCGCGCCGTGCAGCGACAGGCCGAGCCGGCAGGCGTAGACCTTGCCGCCCTCGGCCATGAACTTCTCCAGCTGGCCGTTCTCGTTGCGCATGCCCGGGAACAGCTCGTTGCCGATGGTCGGGAAACCGCGCGTGGCCAGGCAGTTGAGCGCGCCGATCCCGAAGAAGTACAGCGCGCTGTCAAAGCCCTTGCGCACCGCGCGGATGCCCAGCAGCACCGCCACGAAGCTGACCGAGGACTCGTGCGCGATGCCGTGCACCATGCCCAAATAGGACTCGCCCGGCTCGGCCTGGTAGTCGGGGAACACCTTGGTCGACCCGTAGATCGAGTCCCCGACCGCCTTGCTCGGGTGCTGGATCTCCATCAGGCTGGCGATCTCTTTCTCGGTCAGTTTCTGCTCTACGGCCACGGGGGTCTCCTTCATGAGGGGGAAGATCTGCCCCAGGGAGTCTTGGCCCGAGGGCCCCTGAGACGAAGGGACGGCGGGCCAACCTCGGCCCCACGGCGCAGTCCATATGCACAGACCTGACCACCGACCCGGGGGTTAACCCGAGGGTCGGGGGCGTCAACCCCGTCTGGGCTGGCCGTTCGCCACCCCCACCGTCGTCCTGTTTGGCCGAATGGCCCTACCGCACCGCGCCGGAGCACTCCTAGGATCGGGCGCCGTGTCCACGATGAACATCAGTCGCACCAGCGCCGAACTGGGCATGACGCCGCTCGATGTGCTCGAGGCGCTCATCTCGAACATCGCCGACGCCGTCTACCTCGTGGACATCGACGGGCGCGTGGTGTTCGCCAACCCGGCCGCGTTCGAACTGCTGGGGTGGAACGAGGATCTGCTGGGACGCATCAGTCACGCCACGATCCACCACCACCACTGGGATGGGGCGGAGTTCCCGCAGGACGACTGCCCGATGCTGCGACCCCGGCTCACCGGGGAGACCGTCCGCATCTACGGCGACACCTTCTGGCGCCGTGACGGCTCGAAGTTCCGCGTGGCCTACTCCTCCGCGCCCCTGGCGACCTCCCAGGGCAACGGTGCGGTGGTGGTGTTCCGCGATGTCACCGCCCAGATGGCGGCCGAGGACGCGGCCCGCCGCCGCGCGGTCGAGTACGGCCGGGCGGAGGAGATCCACGCATCACGTGCGCGGATCATCGAGGCGGCTGACGCGGAGCGGCGGCGGCTGGTGCGGAATCTCCACGACGGCGCTCAGCAGCGCCTGGTGCGGATCCTCCTGGCGCTGCGCCTGGCCGGCAAGGAGGCGGACCAGGCGGACCCCGAGCTGGCGACGGTGCTGGCGCGGATCGCCGACGACACCGACGCTGCGATCTCGGAACTGCGCGACCTGGGCGCGGGGATCCGGCCCGTGCTGCTCACCACCCGCGGCGTTCGGGCCGCGGTCGAGAGCCTGACCGGACCGTTCCCCATACCGGTGACCATCGACATTCCCGAGCGGCGCTATGACGAGGGCATCGAGGTGGGTGCCTACTTCTTCGTGGCCGAGGCGCTGACCAACGTGATCAAACATGCCGAGGCCAAGTCCGCCAGCGTCAGCCTGACCGAGATCACCGGACAGCGCATCGCGATCGAGGTCGCCGACGATGGCCGCGGCGGGGCGGTGGCGGTACCCGGGCGGGGACTGGCGGGGATGGAGGACCGGCTCGCCGCCCTCGACGGGGCGCTCCGGGTCGACAGCCCGCCGGGTGACGGCACGCGGTTGATCGCGACCCTGCCGGTGTCGCTCGCCGCCGCGGTGAGCTGACCCGGTCCGGTCAAGACGACTAGGACGCGCGCAGCAGGGTGAGCACCGCCATGACCCGGCGGTGCTGGTAGGGCTCATCCGTCAGAGACAGTTTGTGGAACAGCGCGGTCACGTGCTTCTCCACCGCGGCCGGGGTGACCTCGAGCCGAGCGGCGATCCCGTGGTTGGACCGGCCCTCGGCCATCAGGGACAGGACCTCCCGCTCCCGCGGTGTGAGGTTGTCGATCGGGTTGTTGTGTCGCTGGCGGCCGACCATGCGCTGGACGACCTCGGGATCCAGGGCCGAGCCGCCGCCGGCCACGCGGCGCACCGCCCCGACGAACGACTCGACATCGCCGATCCGCGTCTTGAGCAGGTAGCCCACGCCGGTGGCGTCGTCGCCGATCAGATCGAGGGGATAGCGCTCCTCGAGGAAGTTGGAGATCACCAGCACGGCCGTGCCGAGGCCCGAGCGTCGGATCTCGATCGCGGCTCGCAGACCGTCGTCGGTGCTGTCCGGCGGCATCTGCACGTCGGTGATCAGCACGTCGGGTCGGTGCTGCTCGACCGCCGCCCGGACCTCGTCACCGCGGGACACCTGAGCGACCACCTCCATCCCCGCGTCCCCGAGGAGCAGGGCGATGCCGGCGCGCAGCAGCACCTCGTCATCGGCGATCACCACCCGCAGGCGGGGTTCACGCTCGCGCGGTTCGGAGTCGCCGGTCCCGGTCATCTCGGTTCCAGTGTGACCGTCTGGGTGCGCTACGCCAACCCAGCCGGGCCGACTCGACTCCGAGCTCGGGCGGGTGCGAACGCCGGGTTCGGGTCTGCCCTACCCCCGGGCGGTGGGCGGTCCCGAGCCCCACCCTGGGGAAGGGACGTTGGGCCGGCTCGACGCGCCAAGTCCTGGCCACGCGGAGCCCGGAGCTTCGCGTAGGCTGGCCGGCGTGGAGACCACCCGACCCCCGCTGCCGCCCTTCACCACGGAGACGGCCATCACGAAGATCCGGGGTGCCGAGGATGCGTGGAACTCACGCGATCCTCAGCGCTGTGCCGGCGCTTACACGCCGGACAGCCAGTGGCGCAACCGCTCGAGCTTCATCAGCGGACGGGATGAGATCATCGCCTTCCTCACCAGCAAGTGGGAACGCGAGCACGACTACCGGCTGATCAAGGAGCTGTGGGCGTTCGGTGAGAACCGCATCGCCGTGCGCTTCGCCTACGAGTGGCGCTCAGACGCCGGTCAGTGGTTCCGTGCCTACGGCAACGAGAACTGGGCCTTCACGCCCGAGGGCCTGATGTCCGAGCGCCACGCGTCGATCAACGACGTGGCCATCGCGGCGTCGGCACGGCTGTTTCACTGGGATGCCCCCGGGCCCCGGCCCGAGGACCACCCGGGTCTGAGCGACCTGGGACTCTGACCCCGCGAGCGAGGAACCTGCGATGAGCGACCTGCGTGACCTGATCGACGAGCGCCGCCGTGACGCCGGCCTGACCTGGACGGCCCTGGCCGAGCAGATCGGCGGACCGCCCGCCCACACCATCGCGGCCCTGTTCCGCCAGCACCCGCTGTCTGAGGCCGAGGCCGGGCGCGCCGCGGAGATCCTCGGCCTGGACGCGGCCCAGCAGCGTGAGCTCACCGAGGTGCCGCGGGCCCGGATCGGGTCGAGCTTCAGCATTCCGGCCGACCCGACGATCTACCGCTTCTACGAGGCGCTCGGCGTCTACGGCGAGGCGATCCGCGCCCTCATCCACGATGAGTTCGGCGACGGCATCATGAGCGCGATCAACTTCTCACTCGACGTCAAGCGCGTGCCCCACCCCGACGGTGACCGCGTCGAGGTCGTCTTCAACGGCAAGTTCCTCGACTACAAGTGGTGACGTGCCCGACTACACCCGGGAGTGAAGCCACGTGGTGACCGCCTCGCGCACCGGACCCAGCGCGCGCAGCGTGTGGGTTCCGGAGACCACCACGACCTCCCGGTCCGGCCCGGCCGGTGGCCTACCGAACGGGTCACGCTCGCCCTGGATCACCAGCACGGGTACGGAGACGCCGTCGAGCTCCTCCAGGCGCGACTTCTCCGGGCGGCCCGGCGGATGGAGGGGGAAGGCCAGGCACAGCACGCCGGCGGCGCCCGCCTCCGTCGCGGCGCGACAGGCGACCCGGGCGCCGGAGGAGCGCCCGCCGCAGAACAGCGGGAGCGACCCATTCCGGACCGCGTCCACCACCGCCAGCCACGCGGTGTCGAGCTGGCGCGCGGGCGCCGGCGCGCGGCGGCCGGCCACCCGGTAGGGCTGCTCGACCAGCCCGACGCTGACGCCCAGGTCGAGCGCGGCCCCACAGGCCGCGCTCAGATCCGGTACGGCGATCCCCCCACCGGCGCCGTGGCCGAGCAGCAGCAGCGCGCGGGGCGCCGGCGCGGGGTGCAGCTCCACGCGCGCGGTCCCGACCGGGGTGGGAATCTCCATGACCCGGTAGGGTGCCAGCCCGATGGCCCATACGTTCTCAGGCCAGCGGGTCATCGTCACCGGCGCGTCCCGCGGCATCGGACTGGCGACCGCCCAGGCGTTCGTGCGCCAGGGCGCGCACGTCGCCCTGGTGGCCCGGGAGCGCGACCACCTGGAGCAGGTCGTGACGCCGCTCGGCGAGCGCGCCGCGGTGGTGGTCGGGGACACCTCCGACCCGGAGGACTGCCGCCAGATCGTGCTCGACGCCACCCGGGAGCTCGGCGGCCCGATCGACGTGCTCGTCTCCAACGCCGGGATCCTGCGCCGCGACTTCGTCGAGGACGTCACGGTGACCGACTTCGAGGAGAGCTACCGCACCAACGTGGGCGGCGCGCTGTGGCTGAGCCAGGCGGTCATCCCCTCCATGCGCGAGCGAGGGTATGGCCGGATCGTGCTCGTCGCCTCGGAGCTGGGGCTGATCGGCGCGCCCTCCTACGCCAGCTACTGCATGTCGAAGTTCGCCATGGTCGCGCTGGGCGAGGTGCTCAGCCACGAGCTGGCCCAGACCGGTGTGCGCGCGGCGGTCGTCTGCCCCGGCAACGTGCTCACCGAGCAGTTCCGGGAGGAGAACGCCTGGGGACCGGCGGCGGGGGCCACCGCGGACAAGGCGCTGGCCCCCGAGACCGTGGCCGAGACGATCCTCGCCGCCGCTGCCGGCAGCGCGGTGGTCGTGCTGGCGGACCGGCCGGCGACGAAGCTCAGCTTCGACGCCCTGTTCGCCATGCCCCGCAGCCTGCGCCTGCGTCTGGTCCGCGACGCCTACAAGCCGTTGCTGGCGGACCGCCGCCGGCGCCTGGCCGGCGGCGGCGGTCCCGCCTGAGCGTCGGCTCAGGTCAGTTGTCGCCGATGAACGCGGCCGGCAGCTTGCGGCCCGGCACCTGATCCGGCGTGTCGATCTTGGCGTCGCCGGGATACGCGACTGACCAGTTGTGGGCCGAATACCAGTCGAGGCGGTTCTCCTGGGCCGGGTTGACCCGGTCCTGATGCGAGAAGTTGCCCTGGGCCACCTGCTGCTTGGTCCAGGCGACCCAGGCGTGGTAGATGCCGCGCATGTTCGCCGGCACGATCCCCTGGGGCTTGAAGTCCTTCTTGTCCCGCGCCGTGTTGGCCAGGGGGACCCGCAGTGTCGATGAGTAGCCGGGGGCACCCAGGGTCAGCGGGATCTGGTTGGACTGCACGTCATAGGGCGCGTCGTCGGCCTTGGCCTGGAACGCGTTGTACATCGGCTCGGCCGCCAGGTCCTCCTGGTTCATCGGCTTGACCCCGAGGATCTGCTCGATCGTCTTGACCATGTTCAGCTGCGTGTAGTAGCTGCTGTCGACGCCGGGCTTGGAGTAGGGGCTGATCACGTCCACCGGGCTGCGGTGGCCGTCGACGTGGTCGACACCGTTCTGGGAGTCGTCCTCGACCACGAAGATCGCGGTGCTCTTCCAGAACTTCGAGTGCGAGATCTTGTCCACCACGCGGCCGACGGCGAGGTCGTTGTCGGCCACCTCGGCGACCGGATCGGGGTCACCCTCACCGACGCCCATGGTGTGGTCGTCCATCAGCCACATGGTCGACAGCGACGGCATCTTGCCGGCCTGCTCCTGCTTCTCGAATGTCGGCAGCCAGGTGTCGACCCGGTACTGGTCCGGGACCCCCAGCTGGAAGTTCGGGAAGCAGGTCTTGGTGATCGCCTGCAGCGACGGGATGTCGGAGGAGGTCTTGACGTACTGGCAGGGGTTCGCGATCGGCTCCGGCCCCTGATGCCCGTCCTGGAGCCAGCGGGACTCCTGGTAGAAGTCGTCCCAGCTCGGGGTGTCGGCGGGCAGGTTGTACGGGTTGTACATGTACTCGCCGAAGTTCTGCACCGACAGGCCGGCCTTCTCCGCGGCGTTCCACAGGAAGCCGTCACGCTGGTAGGCGAGGGAGTCGCCGCCCTGGGAGGGATAGGAGCGGTAGAAGGCGCCGAACTCCTTCTCCACGTAATCGTTGGCCTCGGCCTGGACGATCCAGTTGTGACCGTCCGCCGACAGGGTGCCCTCGTCGTAGAAGTTGTCCAGGTCGCCGAAGCGCTGGGCCAGGGCCTGGAAGTTCGGCGTGACCTCACCCCCGAACTGGGCGTCGGCCGGATCGCCGTTGCCCTCACCGAGGTTGCCGTAGACCTGGTCGTAGGTGCGGTTCTCCTTGACGATCACCACGACGTGCTTGATCGGGGAGGCCCCGCCGAGCTTCTTGGGGATGACCGAGGGGACGGTGTCATAGGCGCCCGCGTTGATCGGCTTGATCTGGTTCCAGTCGTTGTCGCGGACCACCGTGGCGGTGCTCTTGGTGATCTGCGCGGCGCTCGGCAGGCTGAACAGCGTGACGCTGCCGGTGTCGTCGTAGGTGTTGTGGTCGGTGGCCAGGCTGGTGTCGGGGCCCTTGTTGATCGTCGAGGCCGGTCCCCGCGCGCCGATGCCCTTGTCGTTGGTGACGACCACCGATTTGGGGCTGAGCGCCGGATCGGCCTGAACCGAGACGGGGTACCAGTCGGTGGGCAGCAGGCCGAGGTACTTGATCGGCGTGCTCAGCCCCGTGTAGCGGTACACGGCGATCGCGTTGTCGCGACCGATGCTGACCAGCAGGTCGTTGCCGACCTGGGTGATCGAGTTGGCGTAGGAGCCCACCGACGCGCCCGGGACCGGGTTGGTCTTGACCGTCTGGACGACCGTGTTGGTCGCCTCGTTGATCACCGAGACGCTGTCGTCGTTGGAATTGGCCACGAACAGGGCATTGCCGCTCTGGTACATCGCGGTGGGCTGGAGGCCGACCCGGATCTCCTGCTCCTCCTTGCCGGTGGTCAGGTTGACCACCGAGACGGTGCCGGTGGTGGCCGCGCCGGTCACCTTGGAGGCGACGATCGGCGTGCCGTCGGACAGATTGGTGAACTGACTCGCCTTGCCGTCGGCGGGGTAGCCGCCCTCGTTGGAGACGTAGGCGACGGTGCCGTTGTCGGCCAGCACCACCTGACGGGGCGCGTTGCCGACCGAGTAGTCGTTGACCAGCTTGTCGGTCTGGGTGTCGATGACACCGAGGGAGTTGTTGCCGTTGAGGGCGACGTACAGGCTGTTGCCATCCGGCGACAGGGCCATGCCCGAGGGGATCCAGTCACCCGCGGTGTTGGTCGGTCCGACGTTCGGGTTGCACTTCGAGGAGCTGCTGGCGGAGCCGCAGAGGGGGATGAACGCGGTCTGGCTGGCCGAACCGGTGCTCTGGTTGAAGGCGAAGCGGGCGATGCCGCCGGTCTGGGGCACGTAGATGGTCGACCCGTCCGGTGAGAACAGCGGCCCGTCGGGCGACACGGAGGTGTCCTTGGTCCCACCGACCGGGTTGGCCAGGTCGATATGGGTGACGATCTCCTGGGTCTGGAGGTTGAAGATCACCAGCGCGCCCGTGTAGTCGTTCCAGCCCAGGGCGGCCTCGTAGTCACCGTTGGGGCTGATCGAACTGGTGATCAGGCGCTCCTGGTTGTCCAGCAGTCGGGTGCCCAGCGGCGAGATCCACTGGTTGGTGGGCAGCAGCACGCCATTGGCGTAGCTCGATCCCACCTGCTGGCTGGCGAACGGGTTGAAGCCGCTGATCGCCGCGGAGGCGACGCCGACGATCGCCACCATGACGAGGAGTCCGGCCACCAGGGCGGCCCGGGCGTGGAGCCGTCCTGCGCGACGGTGCGACCCACGAATTGAGAACGACACTGCTACCTCCACCCCGCGGCGCACGCCACGCTCGGTCCAACGATTTTCAAGAACGATCCAGCTGTGCGTCCCGGTGCGAACCCCCAGGGATCACACCCCCGGCGCGAAGGTTGCCTGATCTGGCGCGGAAATTGTAAGAAAGATGTGATCACGGTCAACTCCAACCCGTTGTTCACATTCGGGTGACCCGCGGCGACCGCCTCGGTTTAGAGTCTCGGCCGTGACCGTCGCCCTGGTTGCCCGCGGACTGAGCAAGCGCTTCGAGCACACCGTCGCCGTTGACGGCATGGACCTGACCCTCCAAGCCGGTGAAGTCCAGGGTCTGCTGGGGCCCAACGGCGCGGGCAAGACGACCCTGCTGCGGATGCTGCTCGGCCTGATCGAGCCCGACCGCGGCAGCGCGGAACTGCTCGGCCACAGCTTGGCCGAGCTGGGGACACGCGCCCTGGCCGGCGTCGGCGGCTTCGTCGAGGACCCGAGCTTCTATCCCTACCTCTCGGCGCGCCAGAACCTCGGCCTGTTGGCTCAGCTGGACGGTCGCCGCTCGGCGCGGGGCGTGATCGACACGGCGCTGGAGCAGGTCGATCTCGCCCACCGCGCCGATGACCGGGTCGGCGGCTTCTCCACCGGCATGCGCCAGCGCCTGGGCATCGCCGCCGCGCTCATCCGGGCTCCACGGCTGCTGCTGCTGGATGAGCCGACCAGCGGGCTCGATCCCGCCGGCGCGCGGGCCGTGGCCGCCCTGGTCGGCGACCTGGCCGCTGATGGAGTGGCCATCCTGCTGTCCAGCCATCAGATCGGAGAGCTCGAGCGGGTCTGCTCCGACTACGCGGTGATGCGCAGCGGCCGGCTCGTGTGGTCGGGGACCGCCGCGGAACTCGAGCGCGAAGCCCCGGCTTCGGCCTACTCCCTGCACACCAGCGACGACGCCCGCGCCCTGGCGCTCGCGGACGGGCGCGCCGACGACCTGCGCGCCGAGCTGACACCCCGCGGGGGCCTCACGGTCAAGGCGCGACCGGAGGCGCTGGACCGGCTGGTGGCCGACCTGGGCGATGCCCGCGTGCTCATCCGCCGCCTGGAATGGCTGGTCAGCCCGCTGGAGAGCATGTTCTTCGCCCTCACCACCACCGAGGACTCGGCCACCCTGGCTCCCCAGGCGTTCGCCGAGCGGATCCTGGCCCAACGTTGAGCAGCCTGACCACACCCGTCGAGCTGCCCGAGATCACCGGCGCCCAGGGGTTCACCTTCGCCTACCGCGTCGAGCTGCGCAAGCTCGCCGCCCAGAGCGCCGTCCGGCTGCTCGCGCTGATCTGCCTGCTCGGGCCCTTCGCCTACGCGGTCGTGCTGTCGATCCAGTCCGGCACGCCGGCGGACTCGCTGTTCGGTTTCTGGGTCCACACCTCAGGCTTTGCCATCAGCCTGACGCTGCTCGGCTTCGCCGGCTCCTACGCCTTCCCGCTGATCGCCGGCATCGTGGCCGGCGACATCTTCTCCTCCGAGGACCGGCACGGCACCTGGAAGACGATCCTCACCCGCTCCTGTACGCGCGAGGACATCTTCGTGGCCAAGGTGCTGGGCGCCGCCTCGGTGGTCATCGCCCTGTCGCTGCTCATCGCCGTCTCCAGCGTGGTCGCCGGGATCGTCGCCTCCGGCGCCCATCCCCTGGTCAACCTCAGCGGCGAGCTCACCTCAACCGGCCGCATGCTCGGGCTGACCCTCGTCGCCTGGGTCTACTGCCTGCTGCCGGTGCTGGCCTATGTCAGTCTCGCCATCCTCTTCTCGGTCGCCACCCGCAACGGCATCCTCGGCGTCCTCGGGCCGATCGTGGTCACCCTGGGCACCCAGCTGCTCGACCTGGTCGGCAAGGGGATCACCGTCCACACGCTGCTCATCGGGGGAGCCTTCGACGGCTGGCACGGGCTGTTCACGTCGACTCCGTTCCTCGGTCCGCTGCTGATCGGGATCGCGGTCAGCCTGGCCTGGAGCGCGGCCAGCCTCGCGCTGGCCTGGCGGATCCTGTCGCGTCGGGCGTTCCTGGCCAACTCCGCGGGAACGCGCGGAGCGAACTGGGTGTCGCCGCTGCGCACCGTGGCGGTGACCATCGTCGTCGTGGCCCTGCTCGGACTGGCCTGCTCGATCGGCCCGACCGGGGTCACCGCGACCCGGGTCGCCTCCTCTCTGGGGACCGCCTTCAACCATCTGACGCTCTATCAGCAGGCGCTGATCGGCCGCGACGCACCGCCCAACGCCCACCTCGACGTCCAGCCCCAGTGCAACCGGCGCGGGACCCAGGCGGTCGGCCCGGGCGACTGGACCTGCAATCTCTACGTCTACCAGCCCCAGCTCAAGGCGATCCACTACCAGCTGATCTCCCTCGACTACGACGTCAGCGTCGCCTACAACGGCTGCTGGAAGGCCGCCTCACCACCGGCATTGGTCGGCGGCCAGACGATGGCCGACGTCGCCGACCGGCAGGTGGCCAACCCGCTGTTCACCGCCTACGGCTGCTTCAACATCCTCTGAGCGCAGGGGCGGGCTCAGGTGGTGACCGTCAACTCGCCCAGACCGAGGGCGAGCAGCGTGTCGCGCATCGCTGCACCCATGGCCACACACGCCGGGTGATCGACGTACTCGGGGACTGGACCGCCGTCGGTGAAGCAGGCGACCCACAGATGCCCGCGCGGCGTGCTGAGCATCCCGGCGTCATGACGCACCCGCCCAGCGGTGCCCGTCTTGTGACGGAAGTCCGCGTAGTACCAGACCAGGCGGGCCAGGGAACGCCGGTCCTGCTGAGCGGCGAAGGCACCGCCGATGAGCGGATCGAAGATGGCGCCGAGCGCGTCCTGGTGGTCGGCCACGCAGACCCGGCTGAACTCGCTCACCGGCGAGCCGACCGTCCCGAGCAGCCGGCTGCTCCAGCCCCGCGCGGCAAAGCGGGCGTTGATGGCCTCGGGACCTCCGAGGAAGTCGATCAGGGTGTTGGTGGCGGTGTTGTCGGACACCGCCACCATCAACAGCACCAGGTCGGCCAGGCGGTGCATGGTGGGGATCTGGCCGTAGCGCAGCAGCCCGTCGTCACCCACCAGGGCGCTCAGGGGAACCTGCACGGGGCGGCTGAGCGCGAGGCGGTGCTGACGCACGTCCTCATCGATCAGCGCCGCCAGCAGCGACTTGACCATGCTCGCCCCCGAGAACAGCCGCTCGCGGTCATGGCTGGCCAGCAGCTGGGGACCGAGCCTCAGCTCCCAGGCGGCGTCGAGCGCGTCCAGGGCGTCGGTCCAGATCGCCTGGATGTCGGTATCCACCGGCTCATTGCGTCACACCGCGGCGCCGCCGCTGCAATCTGGGATGCAGGGCCCACGGCTCAGGCCGCCAGTGCCCCGTCCACGAAGGCCGCGAACAGCTCATGCTCGGCCGGGCGCACCGCGGGGAAATCGAGCACCGTCGCCTCGTTGAGGTCGAACAGCTCACGGTTCCCGGGCACCCACGCGCGGATCAGCTCCGGGGTGGTGTCGGGGTGGAAGCGGACACCGACGTGGCGGCCGATGCGGAACGCCTGGGGGTCACCGGGGGCCCCGGCGATCAGTTCGGCCCCCGCGGGCAGGGCCGGGATCCACCCCGGCTGCGCGGCGCGTGACCCGGAGGCCGCGTC
>CAZZVR010000127.1:0-5893 GCA_964657595.1 Burkholderia sp. PAMC 26561
AGCCCGGGTGCCGTGACGGGCACGACGCCGGCCACCACGCTCAGCGGCGCCAGCACGACCCCCAGCTCAGCTCCGGTGGTGGCCACCACCGCGGCCGGGACCGTCGCCTCCGGGGTCGCGGTGCTCGGAAGCACGGCGGCGCCCGCTGGGGCCACGGGTACCTCAGCCTCGGGCACCGGTGCAACGACCTCCACCTCGGGGTCGGCCTCGAGCTCGACGGCACAGACGAACAGCCCAGCTCAGCCGAGCCCCACGACCGCCGCCGCGACGACGTCGACCCCCAGCGCGACGACCTCAGGCGCGTCGGCCGCGAGCGGATCGACGCCGCCGAACCCGACGGACCCGAGCACCGCGAGCGTCACGAGCCCGACTCCGTCCGGCTAGTGGCACACTGAACGGCTCCATGGAGCCGATCGAGCACGAGGAGGCGCTGGTCCGCCGCGGCACCCGGTCGGGCCTCTACACGGTCGTCGCGGTGCACTCCACGGTGCGCGGACCGTCCTGTGGGGGCTGTCGGATGTGGCAGTACCCCGACGTCTACACCGCCCTCAACGACGCGCTGCGCCTGTCCCGGGCGATGACCTTCAAGTCCGCGGTCGCCGGCCTTCCGATGGGCGGGGGCAAGAGCGTGATCGTCGTCCCCGAGGGCGAGGAGCTGTCGGCCAGGCGCCGCCGCGATGCGCTGTTGGACATCGGCGACACGATCGACCTGCTCGAGGGTCAGTACGTCACCGCCGAGGACGTCGGCACCTCCTCGCGCGACATGAGCGTGATCGCCACCCGGACCCGCCACGTGGCCGGGCTGTCGCGTCAGAAGGGCGGCTCAGGCGACCCCAGCCCGTTCACCGCCACGGGTGTGCTCAACGCGATCAAGGCCACGGTCCAGCGCCAGTTCGGCGATCCGTCACTGGAGGGCCGCAGCATCTCCATCGTCGGCGCCGGCCACGTCGGCGGGCGCATCGCGCGACTCTGCGCCAAGGAGGGCGCCAAGCTCATCCTGGCTGACGTTGACTCGACCAAGCGCGAGCTGGCGACCGAACTGGGCGCGCGCTGGCTGACCCCGGCCAAGGCGCTCGTGGCCAAGGTCGACGTGCTCGCACCCTGCGCGCTGGGTGGCGTCCTCAACCCGAGCACCGTCCCGGAACTGCGCTGCGGCGTGATCGCCGGGGCCGCCAACAACCAGCTGGCGGATGAGAGCGTCGCCGCGCTCCTGCGCGCCCGCGAGATCCTATGGGCGCCCGACTTCGTCGCCAACGCGGGCGGCATCATCAACATCGCCGAGGAACGGCGCGGCACCTATGACCCCGGCGCGGCCAACGTGGCGGTGGCGGGGATCGCCGCCACACTCGGGCGCATCTTCGACGCCGCCGATGCCGACGGGGTCACCACCCTGGAGGCGGCGATGCAGCTGGCCGAGGCGGCGCTGGTGCCCCCACCCGCCCGCCGCTCACCGGCGCGCGCCGGGGCCCGGGTCGCCGCTCAGGCCTGAACGCCCGCGGGCCAGCCCGGAGGCGGCCACGCGGGGCGCTGCACCCCGGGGGGCAGGCGGCCCGCGTCCTCGAGCTTGTCGAGGTGCGCGGCGAGCGTGGCCGCCGCGGCCGGACGCAACGGGTCGGGCACCTCGCTCCAGGCGGCGTCAAGCAGCTCGTCGACGCTGCGCCGCCCCTCCCCCAGCGCGGTGAGAAGCCGCTGCTCGCGCTGGTTGCGGTGGGCGATGTACTCGGCGATCTTCGCGGCGGGGTCGCGGATGAGCGGACCGTGACCGGGGGCGATGAGCGCCAGGTGGCGCTGGCCCAGCCGGTCCAGGCCCTGGAGGTAGCCCGCCATGGCTCCGGGGTCGGGAGCGACGAACACGCTCCCCTCCCCCAGGATCGCGTCGCCGCTGAAGGCAATGTCGGCGAACAGGTAGACCACGTGGTCGGGCGTGTGGCCGGGGAGCGCCAGCGCCTCGAGCGGGCCCAGGTCGCCCGGGATGGCCGCCGGGAAGCGCTCCAGCACCGACGCCTGGGCGTCGGTGTGGTCGGAATGGTGGTGGGTCAGGACGACGCCGCCCAGGCCCCCGCGACGCTGCAGTTCCTCGCTGAGCGCCCTGACGTGGTCGCTGAGGGCCGGTCCGGGATCGATCAGCCATGCCGGGTCGCGCCCGACGATCCAGCTGTTGGTCCCGGTCAGGCTCAGGGGCCCCGGGTTGTCGGCCCGGATGCCCACGACGTCCTGCTCCGGCAGCTCAATGCGCGTCATATCGATTTCTGTCTCCTCCGCGGCGGCCCGGGCCGCCGAGCCTTCCTCAGCGTGTCTCCCACAACTTGCTTGAATAGTCAACTGTGTCCGGAGTGCGAATGGCAGGGGAATCCCCGGACGTGGACGGACCCGAGGTGGCGTCGGGTGCGTTGACGTCCAGCTCGGAGGAGGCGCTCTCCCCGGATGAGGCACGCGCCACCCGGCGCCTGTGGACGGGCCTGCTCTCCCTCGCGGTGCTGGTCGCCCTGGTGGTCGGATTGCTGCTGGCGGTGCCCGGCCTGCACTCGGTGGGGAAGGAGATCAAGGGCATGGGCGCCGGCTGGGTGCTGCTCGCCATCGGCCTGGAGGCGTTCTCCTGCATCGGCTACATCATCGCCTTCCTGCAGGTCTTCGACCGCGCACCCGTGCGCTTCGGCGCCCGCGTCGCCCTGTCCGAGCTCGCCTTCGGGACCGCGGTCTCCCTCGGCGGGGTCGGCAGCATCGCCGTCGGCGCGCTACTGCTGATCGAGCGCGGCGCCAGCCCCGGACGCGTCGCCGAGCGCTCCGCGGTGCTGTTCCTGATGACCTCGGCGATCAACGTGATCACCCTGGCGGTGACCGGACTGGCGCTGTGGCTCCAGCTGCTGCCGGGAAATCACGACCTCCTGCTCAGCCTGCTGCCCGGCGCCGTCGGCCTGTTCATGCTGGTGATCTTCGCCCTCCTGCCGTGGCTGTGTGAGCGGCTGATCCCCGACCACGCGGGCAAGACGGCCACCAGCCTGCGCGCGACCGCCGACACCGTCCGCGCCACCGAGCGCGTCCTGCTCACCTGGGACTGGCGCTTCCTCGGCGCCTGGATCTACCTGTGGGCCGACATCTTCGTGCTGGTCATCTGCTTCTGGGCGCTGGGGATCCACCCCCCGATCTCGACCATCGTGCTCGCGTACCAGATCGGCTACCTCTCCAACTTCGTGCCGATCCCCGGCGGGGTCGGCGTGCTCGACGGCAGCTTCGTCGGCATGTTCATCCTCTACGGCATCGTCGCCTCCAAGGCCACCGCGGCGACCGTCGTCTACCACGCCATCTCCCTGTGGGTGCCGGCGATGTGGGGCACGCTCGCCTTCCTGCTGCTGCGCCGCTCGCGCAAACAGCCGCTGGTGCTGCGGCCTCCGCGAGAGGAGCGGATCGCCGCCAAGCACGGCGAGCGCCCAGCCTGAACGCCCAGCGGCCGCGTCAGGACGAGTCGATTCTCGGCACGCGCGGCAATCCCGAGTAGGCGGGGAGATCGGCCAGGCGGCGCTGGGCCGGGAGCACGATCTCCGCCGCGACGCTCCGAGCCGGCGGCGCCGACACCGACGTCATCTGCCCCGATGGCGGTTCAGCCGGCGGCCGGGTCAGGGCCAGGGCGATGAACATGGGGATGGTCCAGAGGAGCAGGATCAGCCACCACCAGCCGCTGAGATGGACGGACGTGGAGATCGTGAAGGCATGCTGGACGCCGACGTGGTCACGTCGGACGACGCCGACCTGACCGGGGGCGATGGTGACCGCGCTGCCCCCGTGCGCCGTCACGCGCAGGGGGAGGATGCCGGTGGTCACGACCGAGGCGATCCCGTGGCCGTGGTTGACCTGCTCGTCGAGCAGGTCGACGCGCGCGAGCGGCCGGAAATGGTCGACGAGCACCGCGATGAGGACCGCGCCGCCACTGATCCGCAGCGGCCCGCGATGGCGCGGCTCCAGGCCGGAGCTGGCGAGCAGGATGATCAAGGTCCCCAGCAGCAGGAACGGGAGCGCCTCGAGGAGGAAGCCGAGATCGGGAACCGTGGCGACCTCTCGTCCGATGAGATCGGACTGATGCAGGGTCCACACGTCCGGGGTCGGGTTGATATCTCCCTTGGTGTGGATCGCGACCGGCGTGTCGCCCGTGGTGATGGCGTGGATGCGGTGGGCGAAGGTGACGCTCGGGCGCCCCGGCGGGTGGAACACGATGATCTGGCCGCGGTGCAGAGCGCGGGCGTTGACCGGTGCGCTGATGACCACGCTGCCGACGGGCGCGGCGGTCCCCATGCTCGGAGTGGTCATGTCATGGACCCGCCAGCCCGAGGTCCAGGCGACCGCGCCGGCGCCCAGGACGGCGATGACGAGCACGCCCGCGATGATCAGGAGCGCTCTACGGACGGCGCTCATAGGATGATGTTCTCCGCCGGCCAGGTCAGTGTCGCGCTGAAGCTGCCGGCGCTGGCCGCCAGGCCGAGCACGCTGCTCAGATGCAGTCCAACCGCATCGGGATAGGTCGCGACCTTGTTGGTGGCGTCGCGGGCGAGCGTGACGGTGACCGACAGCGCCTGACTGGCCGACGGGCCGACCGCGAACGACGTGGTCTTGGCGGCGAGGCTGGCCAGCGTGGTGCCCGAGGTCGGTGCGGCGCACGCCGATGCACTCACCGGGGCCGCACACGTCGTGCTCGCGCCGCCGACGCCGATGGTGGCGTCGACGAACGCGCAGGCGGCGGGGCTCACCTTGGGTACGGTTCCCGTGTAGACGCCGGTGCCGTTGTCCCCCAGCGGCCAGAAGTCGGTCGGCGTGTCGCTGCTGACGAGGGCGGCGAAGCCCGCCTGGGTGCTCTGGCTGTACAGAGCGGTGATCTGCGCGGTGGTGAGGACGCTGGGGAACACGGCGGCGTCGGCGAGGCTGCCGGCGAAGTAGGGGTTGCTCGGCGGGTTTGTGTAGCCCGAGGCCTGGTTGTCCCAGCCGACATGCCAATAGCCGCTGTAGGCCGCTGAGGTGAGCGTTGTGCTCGTGATGGGAGTGCCGCCGTCAACCGACAGCGAGATCCCGCTGAGCGTGCCGAAGCTGACCGCGGCGAAATGCCAGGCGCCGTTGTTGTAGGTGCCGGTGGTCGTGAGCTCGGGCGCGAGGAGCGACAGCGTCGAGTGCGTGCCGAACACGACATGTCCGGCGCTGTCGATCCACAGCATGCGGTCCCATGTGGTGGGGGCGTTGACGCTTGGGGTGTCGGTGAATCCCATCAGCGATCCACTCGTCGTCGTCTTGAACCAGATCAGTTCGGTGTAGGTGCTCGGTGCGGTGGACGAGGACACGTCCGCGGCATACCCCGAGGTGCCCGACAGGCCCAGGCCGGCGGATCCGCTCAGCGACGTGGGGCCGGCCTGGGCGAAGCTGACGGTCGTCCCGCGGATGAGCATCGGGTCAGTCGCCGCGGTGGCGTTCGCCAGCTGGACCGGTCCGCACACCCCCTCGGTGAGTCCGGCTGAGCTGGCCAGGCTGCCCTTCTCGGTGAGCGTCGTCGCGGTCGCGCTGCTGGCGCTGGCGGCCAACGTGCCCGACGGCGCCAGGGTTCCGCTACAGGAGGCGGTGTTGCTGTTCGCGGTGATCGGCGAATAGGCGGCGGTGCTGAGGTCGCATTCGCTGCTGGCACCCGACGTCGCGGCGGTCACGAGACTTCCGGACTGGACGAGGTCGCCCGTGTTGGCGATCTTCGCCGTGAACCCGCCCTTGGCCCCGCTGACGCCGAGGACCAGCACGGTCGCGATGGCCAGCACCCCCAGCGGCCACCACCACAGCCAGCGCTGTCGCCGCTTGGGTCGATCAGGGTCCTTCAGTCCGGCCATGCCCAGCTCATCCGTTCGCAGTCCTCACCCCGAAGCCGCTC
>CAZZVR010000127.1:5903-11717 GCA_964657595.1 Burkholderia sp. PAMC 26561
CGACAGAGCGGGCTGGGTATCTCGTCAGTCGATCAGGAGCCGAAGTTGAACGTGATCGGCTCGGTGGCCGCCATCGCCTGGTCGGCGTTGGTCGCGGAGTTGTCGATCATCACCGTCACCTTGTAGGTGCGCGAGGCGCCGGCGGCGATGGGCGCCGTGAGTGACAACGCGGTCGTCCCGTAGGCGGTGGCCAGCGTGGTCAGGGTGTTCGAGCTGGTCGGCGTCGGGCATGCCCCGGACTGCGCCGGGTAGATGCACGTCGCCGTGCCGGTGTCGTCCTCGATCGTCACGTCCACCTTGCTGCAGAAGCTCAGGTCGCTGCCGACGTTGGTCGCGGTGGCTCCGGTGGGAGCCGTCGGGGTTGCCGTGCAGGCCCCGGTGCCCATCGTGAACGTGTTGGCGGCCACTGAGCCCTGATTGGTGACCACGACGTTGGAGAAGCTCGACGCGCCCGGAATCGCGTTGGTCAGCGCTCCGAACTTGTTGGCCCCACACGTCGTATTGGCGTTGGTGGTGATCGCCGCGCCAGTCCCGGTGGACAGGCAGGTGGTCGTGGTTCCCCCCGTCGGCGTGACCTGCTCCTGCATGATCAGGCTGCCGGTAGCCACCTTGTCGCCGGTGTTGGTGATGGAGGCGGTGAAGCCACCCAGGCTCGATGTCGTGCCGAGCGCCAGGGCGGCCATACCGACGACGCCGGCGAGGATCGCCAGTCGACTGCGGTTGGCCCACCAGCGCCGAGAATTCTTGAACATCCTGTCCTTTCTGATCGGCGCCGGTCGTGTTTCCCGACCACCTGAGTTCTACTTACAAACGGTGTATCGGCCGGATCAAACCTTCGTCCTATCCGTGGAAGCCCGCAAACCTTCAGGGATGACGCCCCGCGGGCGCACGTGAGGCCCATCCGGGTATTCGGGCCGAACTCTTCTCCAGGGGGCGTAGGGTCGCTGGGGCGGGCGGCCGTCACCCCCGTCCGCACCCACTCACCACCCAGAAGGAGCAGTCATGCCTGTCCTCGATGAGGTTCTGTCGGCCAATGAGGCGTACGTGGCCTCCTTCGGCGAGAAGTCCGAACTGGCCCTGCCGCCCGCCCGCGGGTTCGCGATCCTGACCTGCATGGACGCCCGCCTGGATCCGGCCAAGTACGCCGGCCTGGCCGAGGGCGACGCCCATGTGATCCGCAACGCCGGCGGACGCGCCTCCGACGACGCGATCCGCTCGCTGGTCATCTCCTACAAGCTGCTGGGCACCAAGGAGTGGTTCGTCATCCACCACACGGACTGTGGGATGGAGTTCTTCAGCGACGAGGTGATCCGCGGCCTGCTCGCCGCCAGCCTCGAGACCGCACAACTCGGCGCCGACGGCTTCAGCGACGTCGGACGGGGTCCGGGCTCGACCGAGGGCGACTACATCGACTGGCTGACCATCAAGGATCAGGCCGGTGCGGTGGTCGACGACGTGACGCGCATCCGCAGCCACCCGCTGGTGCCCGGCTCGATCCCCATCTACGGCTATATCTACGACGTCAAGAGCGGACGTCTCATCGAGGTCCCGGACGCCACCCAGGCCGGCGCGGCGAGCTGAGGCCGACCCCGACGCCTATGCGGCCAGCAGCGAGGCTGCCCGCTGGGCGGCCTCGGTGCGGTTGCGCACCCCGAGCTTGCGATAGAGCGCGCCCGCGTGCTTCTTGACCGTCTCGGTGCCCACGTGCATCGCCTCGGCGATCTCGCGGTTGGTCGCGCCGGTGCACAGCAGGGCGAGCACCTCACGCTCGCGCTCTGACAGCTGGTCTGAGCGCTTGGCGCCGATCCGCACCGGGACCGACTCGCCGACCAGGGCACCGCGTACCGAGCGGACCATCTGCTCGACGGTCAGATCGGGGGTCAGCAGACCCGCTCCGCCGGCGGCCAGCAGGAGCGCGTGGTTGGCCGGCGTGTAGTGGCTGGAGAGCACGAGCGGCATCGCCGGACGCGTCGCCCGCAGCGGCGCCAGATAGGAGCCGACGAACGGTCCGACATCTGACACATCGATCACCGCGACGTCGGGACGGTGGCGCCCTGTCAGAGTGATGGCCTCGTCCCGATCGCCCGCGAGCAGACAACGCGAGATCCACGGCTGGCGGTGCAGGAGGACACCGAGACCGATCCGCGTGAGAGGATGAGGGTCAACGACCAGCGCCTGGACGGAATCGTCGGGCAGGTCGATGGGGAGATCGAGGTTGCGTTCGCTCATGACGAACCCAAACAATACTGAATTGATCGACTTACATGGAATTGAAGGAGACATCGCTTTGAGCACCACCGTTCCCACCGAAGTCCCGACCACCGGCACCTGGGACATCGACACCATTCACTCGACCGTGACCTTCAGCGTCAAGCATCACGTGATCGCTACGTTCCGCGGCCACTTCCACGAGGTCACCGGCGCGCTCGTCGACGGCGCCCTCAGCGGCTCGGTCAAGAGCGACACCCTCGACGTCGGCACGCTGCCGATGTTCAAGGAGCACCTGTCGGCGGCCGACTGGTTCGACATCGCCAACTTCCCCGAGCTGTCCTTCCGCTCCACCGACCTGCACGCCCACGACGGGCAGCTGCATGCCGCGGGCGAGCTGACCATCAAGGGCGTGACCAAGCCGGTCTCCATCACGGGCACCGTCAGCGGCCCGCTCGAGGTCACGGTGGCCGACGGCAGCCGCCAGACCCGCCTGGGCCTGGATCTCAGCACCGTGATCAACCGCAAGGAGTTCGGCATCGTCGGCGACGGTGGCGTCGCCGACAACGTGACGATCGACGTCTCCCTCGAGCTGTCAGCCGCCTGAGCATCACGCACTGACCGGGACTGCCGGCGGCCATGGGGCCGCCGGCATCGTCTCGGCTCACCGGACGGCACCCGGCCGCCCCTGTCTGCGACGCTATGGGCCAAGATGACCGGGTCCACACGACCCCGACGCGAGCCTGAGGGCAAGGAGAGACGGATGAGCGACTACGCGGTAGTGAACCCCGCCAACGGCGAGACCGGAGAGCAGTTCCCCACCATCTCCGACGCCGATCTGGATCAGGCCATCGCCCGCGCCGACGCCGCTCACTCGGGCTGGTCGAGGTCATCGAGCGTGACGGACCGCGCCGCCCTCATCCGCCGCGTCAGCGAACTGCACACCGAGCGCAGCCAGCAACTGGCCGAGATCATCGTCCGGGAGATGGGCAAGCCGGTCGCCCAGGCCCTCGGGGAGGTCGAGTTCTCCGCGGCCATCTACGCCTTCTACGCCGACAACGCCGAGAAGCTCCTGGCCGACGAGCCGATCGAGCTGCTCGACGGCGACGGCACCGCCGTGGTACGCCGCCGCTCGCTCGGCGTGCTGCTCGGGATCATGCCCTGGAACTTCCCCTACTACCAGGTGGCGCGCTTCGCCGGCCCGAACCTGGTGATCGGGAACACCATCCTGCTCAAGCACGCGCCCCAGTGCCCCGAGTCAGCCGCGGCGATCCAGCAGATCTTCGACGACGCCGGCTTCCCTGACGGTGCCTACGTGAACATCTACGCCGCCAACGCGCAGATCGAGACAGTCATCGCCGACCCGCGCGTGCGCGGTGTGTCGCTGACGGGCTCTGAGCGCGCGGGGGCGGCGGTGGCCGAGATCGCCGGGCGCAACCTCAAGAAGGTCGTGCTGGAGCTCGGCGGCTCGGACCCGTTCATCCTGCTGGGCACCGACAACCTCGACTGGGTGGTCGAGCAGGCCGTCTCGGCGCGCCTGGACAACACCGGCCAGTCCTGCAACGCGGCCAAGCGCTTCATCGTGGCCGACGAACTCTATGAACCGTTCCTGGAGAAGTTCGTCGCCGCGCTGACCGCGGTGCAGCCGGGCGATCCCACCCAGGAGGCCACCGAGATCGGGCCGCTGTCCTCCACCCTCGCGGCAGACCGGCTCGAGGAGCAGGTCAAGCAGGCCGTCGCGCACGGTGCCACCCTGGCCGCCGGCGGTGGCCGTGAGGGCAACTTCTTTCATCCGACCGTGCTCACCGACGTGACGCCCGACAACGACGCCTACCGCCAGGAGTTCTTCGGTCCCGTCGCCCAGGTCTACCGCGTCAGCTCCGAGGCCGAGGCGATCGCCATCGCCAACGACACCCCCTTCGGCCTCGGCTCCTACCTGATCAGCAATGACGAGGCCCAGGCCGCCCGGGTGGCCGAGGCCATCGAGGCCGGCATGGTCTACGTCAACGTGGTCGGCGCCGACGGCGTCGAGCTGCCCTTCGGCGGGGTCAAGCGCTCGGGCTTTGGCCGCGAGCTGGGCCGGTACGGCGCGGACGAGTTCGTCAACAAGAAGCTCATCCGCGTCGGTACCGGGCCTCAGTGAGGTCAGCGGGCCGGCTCGGTCTGGCCGAGTCCGGCTGCCTCGAGCACCGTCGCCAGGCTGATGGGCTCTGAGCCCGTCAGCGCGGCCACGTCGCCGCTGCACTGATCGAGCTGACCCTCGCGGATCGCCCGCCCGAAGGAGGCGAGCAGCTCGGCGACGGGCTGGGGCAGGCCGTGATCGGTGGCGCCGGCGATGAAGGCGGCGTCGTCGACTGACATACCCGAGACCGGGGTGCCGGAGACGGTCGCGTAGATCGCGGCCAGCTCAGTGCCGGTGAGGGTCTCGGGCCCGGTGATGTCGTAGATCGCGTTAGCATGCTCATCACCGCCGGCCAGCACGGCCGCGGCGGCGCGAGCGCAGTCCGCGCGACTCACGTAGGCGCTGGCGCCGTCACCGGTGTTGTAGGCGAACACCCCCTGTGCGACCGCGCCCTGGGCCTCGGGGATGCGGAATTCCGAGTACAGCGCGTTGCGCAGGAACGTGTAGGGCACGCCGCTGGCGACGAGCGCCTGCTCGGTCGCGTGGTGGTCGGCCGCCACCCCGGCCGGGTTGGTCTCGGGGTTCGGGTTGGGGATCGAGGTGTAGGCGATCAGCTGCGCGCCGGCCGCCTTGGCCGCGTCGATCGCCGCCTGCTGCTGGGCCACCCGCGCGGGGCCGATCTCATCCGTGCTGACGATCAGCACCCGCGTCGCCCCGGCGAAGGCGGCCTCGAGGGTGCTCGGGTCGCTGAAGTCAGCGCGCCGCACCTCAGCGCCGCGTGCGGCGAGGTCGGCCAGCTTGTCGGGGGCGCGGGTGAGCAGGACGACGTCGGCGGGCGCGATGCCGTCGGTGGCGAGGAGCGTCTCGGCGACGCTGCGGCCGAGGTTTCCTGAGGCGCCGGTGATGGTGAGGGTCATGAAGCGTGCCTCTCTATTCGTAGTTGATTCAGTTGCGAATTGAACCGTATCAGACACGGATACGAATAGGGACTAGACTGGCCCGGGTCATGTCCACCAACACCCAGTTCGCCCTCGGCGTCCACATGCTGACGCTGCTCGCCGCCAGCGCGCCGAAGTCCCAGTCATCTGAGGAGCTGGCCGGATCTGCGAACGCCAGCCCCGTGCACGTCCGCCGCGTCCTCGGCCGCTTTCGTCAGGCGGGACTCGTCGGGTCTCGGCCCGGCGTGGGTGGTGGCTCACACCTCATCCCTGGCCCGGCGAGGATCACTCTGGCCGACGTCTGGCGCGTCGTCCACGGCGACGATCCGTTCCTGGGCACCTACGAGGGCCAGCCGGACTGTCCCGTGGGATCCCATATCGAGTCACTGCTGCTCGACATCGACCGCGAGGCCCGGCGAGCGCTCGAGGCACAGCTCGCCCGGACCACGATCGCCGACCTGGTCAGCCGAGCCGAGGCCCTGGCCACCGCCGCCCCGACCCGGGCGCAGGCCGCCAGCGCCTGACGCCCGACGCCTGACGCCTGAC
>CAZZVR010000128.1:0-11416 GCA_964657595.1 Burkholderia sp. PAMC 26561
CCGGGCCCGGGCGCTGGCGCCCTACACGCTCTCGGACATGGCCGCCGACGCGCTCGGGCTCCTCAGCGCGCTGGACATCGAGCGCGCCCACGTGCTCGGCGCGTCGATGGGCGGCTTAATCGCCCAGACCATGGCGATCGAGCACCCCGAGCGCCTGCTCAGCCTCACCTCGATGATGTCCTCGACCGGCGAGCCCGACTACGGCCAGGGCGAGCCGGAGACCCTGGCGGCGCTGCTGGCGCCGGCGCCGACCGAGCGGGAGGCCTACATCGACGCCTCCGCGCGCTGGCTGCTGTGGCACTCCAGGCGCTACCCCGAGGCGGCCGCGACCCGCGCCGCGGCGGCGGAGGCGTTCGACCGCGGCCTCAACCCGGCGGGGACGACGCGGCAGCTGGCGGCGATGCTCGCCAGCGGGTCACGGGCAGAGGGCTTGCGCTCGCTCAGCGTGCCCACGCTGGTGATCCACGGCCTCGATGACACGCTCATCGCCCCCTCGGGCGGTGAGCGCACGGCCGAGCTCGTCCCGGGCGCGCGCCTCGTGCTCATCCCGGACATGGGCCACGACCGACCCGAGGCCCTGTGGGACGAGATCTGTCAGCCGATCTGGGAGCACACCGCCGCGGCGGCTACCGGGTGACCCAGGCCTCAGGGTCCTGGGCCAGCTTCTCGATCGCCTTGGGCAGCTCACCGCTGGCCACGTCGGCCACGGTGACGTGCTCAACCACCTTGCGCAGGTTCGCCCGCACGGCGATCCACACGCGGGGCAGCGACTCGGAGGCTCCGGGGTAGGAGGAGTCCTCCGGTGGAGCGCCGCGGACCGAGGCCAGCGGCCCCTCCACGGCGCGGATCACGTCGGCGACGTGGATCTGGTCAGCGGGCCGGGCCAGGCGGAAGCCGCCCTCAGCTCCGCGGTGGGAGCGCACGATCCCGGCATGGCGCAGCTCGCCGAGGATGTTCTCGAGGAAGTTGAGCGGGATCTCCTGCGCATTGGCGATGCGCTCGGCCTTGATCGGCTTGTCCTCGGTGGAGGCCGCCAACTCGACGACAGCCCGCACGGCGTAGTCGGCTTTGGCGGAGATCCTCATCTGTAGTCCAGTATGCCGATGGGCGCGGTTGGAAGCCAACCGCGCTCTCAGAGCCCGTAGGCCGCCTTCAGCTCGGGATCCTTCTGCGCCAGCATGGTGGCCAGGTCGACGAGCACCTTGGACTGCTTCCAGCTGGCGTCGTCCTGCATCTTGCCGTCAATCATGTGCACCCCGCGACCGTCGGGGATCGCCGCGATCACCTTCTGGGCGAAGGCCACCTCGTCCGGATCGGGGGAGAACACCTTCTTGGCGATGGCGATCTGCACCGGGTGCAGCGTCCAGGTCCCCACGCAGCCGAGCAGGAACGCGGCGCGGAACTGCACCTCGCACGCCTCGACGTCCTTGATGTCACCGAACGGTCCGTAGAAGGGCAGGATGCCGTTGGCGGCACAGGCGTCGACCATGCGGGCGATCGTGTAATGCCACGGGTCCTGCTGGGCGGTCACCCGCGCGGCGTCGGGGTCATCTGAGGGGTCGGCGATGGACACGTAACCTGGGTGCCCGCCGCCCACGCGCGTCGTCTTCATCCGACGCGAGGCCGCCAGATCAGCCGGGCCCAGCGAGATTCCCTGCATGCGGGGTGAGGCGGCGGCGATCTCCTCCACGTTGACCATCCCCGAGGCGGTCTCGAGGATGGCGTGCAGGAGGATCGGGCGGGTCACGCCGGCCTTGGCCTCGAGTTGGGCGACCAACCGGTCGACGTAGTGGATGTCCTGGGCCCCCTCGACCTTGGGGATCATGATCACGTCGAGTGAGTCGCCGATGCGCGTGACGAGCTCGGTGATGTCATCCAGCGCCCAGGGTGACTCGAGCGAGTTGATCCGCGTCCACAGCTCGGTCTCGCCCAGGTCGGTCTCGGCCGCGACCGTGATCAGGCCCTCCCGCGCGGCGACCTTGTCGCTCACCGCGACGGCGTCCTCGAGGTTGCCGAGCAGGATGTCCACCGTCGGAGCGATCTCCGGCACCTTGGCGACCATCTTCGCATTGGCGAAGTTGAGGAAGTGGATCATGCGCGACGGCCTGACGGGGATCTCGCGCAGCGGATCGGGTGCCCCGATGGCCAGGGGCTGGAAGAAATCGCGGGGGTTGCGCACGGCGGGTCTCCTTGTGGTGGTCGGGGCGGAAACTATCGGGCTCCGCAGGCGCAACGAGTTGTAAACAGCCGAACATCACAAAACCGTTATGTCGGGTAGCATCCCCTCAGGGCGCGAAGAGGAGGCGCCAGGCACACCGGCCGCCTCCGCTTGGCACGCGGGGTATTTAACGGACCGATGCACCTGGCTCTCTCGTTCGCCCCATTGGCGAAATGACCCTGGAGAGATTGATGAGTTCGGTCGAGACGGATCAGGTGGCGCGCGAGGCCTCGGGCGCCCACCCCTATGGGCGCTACCTCGAGGAATTCGAGGTCGGGGCCGTGTACAAGCACTGGCCCGCCAAGACGGTCACCGAGTCCGACGACCATCTCTTCTGCCTCATCACGATGAACCACCACCCGTTGCACCTCAACGACGTGTACGCCGCCCAGAGCCAACAGGGCCGCAATGTGGTGGTCGGTCCCTACGTCTACTCACTTGCCCTGGGCATGAGCGTGTCGGACATCAGTGGCAAGGCGATCGCCAACCTCGCCACCGAGGATCTGTCTCATCCCAATCCGGTCTTCCACGGCGACACCCTGTTCGCCGAGACCGAGGTGCTGGAGGTTCGCCCCTCCTCATCCAAGCCTGACCGAGGGATCGTCAAGGTCCACACCCGGGTTCTCAATCAAGACGGTGTGCTGGTCGCCGAGTTCAAGCGGCTCGTCCTCGTGCCCAAGCAGCCGTCCGCATAAGGAGCTGAGTCCAGCGATGCCAGAAACCGCAGCAGAGCAGTCCGGCCAGGCCCGGACCTCCAACCTCAAGCTCAAAGCCTGGGTCGAGGAGATCGCCGAACTGACCGAGGCCCAGAACGTCTTCTGGTGCGACGGCTCGCCCGCGGAGTCCGAGCAGCTGCTCAAGCTGATGACCGACGCCGGCACGATCTCGAAGCTGCCCCACGCCCAGCGCCCCAACTCCTACCTGGCGCTGTCTGACCCCGATGACGTCGCCCGGGTCGAGGACCGAACCTACATCTGCTCCGAGCGCGAGATCGACGCCGGCCCCACCAACAACTGGATCGAGCCGGCCGAGATGCGCGGCACGCTCAACGGTCTGTTCAAGGGGGCGATGCGCGGGCGCACCATGTACGTGGTGCCCTTCAGCATGGGTCCGATCGGCTCGCCGATCTCCTACATAGGCGTGGAGCTGACCGACTCGCCCTACGTCGTCGCCTCGATGCGCATCATGACCCGCATCGGCCAGCCGGCGCTCGACGCGCTGGGGGATTCCGGCGACTTCGTGCCGTGCGTCCACTCCGTCGGCGCCCCGCTGGCGCCCGGTGAGAGCGACGTGCCCTGGCCGTGCAACGCGGAGAACAAGTACATCGTGCACTTCCCCGAGACGCGGGAGATCTGGTCCTACGGCTCCGGCTACGGCGGTAACGCGCTGCTCGGCAAGAAATGCTTCGCCCTGCGCATCGCCTCGGTCATGGCCCACGAGGAGGGCTGGATGGCCGAGCACATGCTCATCCTCAAGCTGACCAGCCCCGAGGACGAGGTCAAGTACATCGCCGCGGCCTTCCCCTCGGCGTGTGGCAAGACCAACCTGGCCATGATGGTGCCGACCCTGCCCGGCTGGAAGGTGCAGACCATCGGGGATGACATCGCCTGGATGAAGTTCGGGGCCGACGGCCGCCTGTACGCGGTCAACCCGGAATACGGCTTCTTCGGCGTGGCGCCGGGCACCGGCGAAGACACCAACCCGAACGCCATCCACATGCTCGACCAGAACGCGGTGTTCACCAACTGCGCACGGACCGACGACGGCGACATCTGGTGGGAGGGGATGAGCGCCGATCCGCCCGCCCACCTCATCGACTGGCGCGGCAACGACTGGACGCCGGAATCCGGCACGCCCGCCGCGCACCCGAACGCCCGTTTCACCGTGCCGGCCGACCAGTGTCCGTCGATCGCGCCGGAGTGGGAGGATCCCGCCGGGGTGCCGATCGACGCCTTCCTGTTCGGCGGGCGGCGCAAGACCGTGGTCCCGCTCGTGCACGAGGCCTTCGACTGGGAGCACGGGACGTTCCTCGGCTCGATCATGAGCTCGGAGACGACCGCGGCCCAGGCCGGCGCCGTCGGCGCACTGCGCTTTGACCCGATGGCCATGCTCCCCTTCTGCGGCTACAACATGGCCGACTACTTCGCCCACTGGCTGAAGATCGGTCAGACCCCCGGGGCCCAGCTGCCGAAGATCTTCTACGTCAACTGGTTCCGCCGCGACGCGGCGGGCCGCTTCCTGTGGCCCGGCTTCGGTGAGAACAGCCGGGTGCTGGCCTGGGTGTTCGGTCGCGTGGCGGGGAACGCCGCGGCGGAGGAGTCGCCGCTGGGCTTTCTCCCCCCGGTCGGCGAGACGGGCATCAACGTGACCGGCCTGGATGTCTCCGATGCCGACATGACCGCGCTGCTGTCGGTGGACACCCCCGGCTGGCAGGACTCGCTGGCCCAGGTCCGGGGCTTCTACGCGCAGTTCGGTGACCGCCTGCCGGCTGAGCTGACGTCTCAGCTCGAGGCGCTCGAGAGCCGTCTCAGCTGAGGTCGGGGTGGTGATGGCGGTGGTCTGTGGGACCACCGCCTTCTCCGGACGCTTACGGAACTCCGGCCTGAGTCCATCTACGCTGAGGACGTGGCGCTTGGGCTCATTCCCTCCGACGCGGGTCTGCTGTGCGTGCAGGCCGGTGTCGTCGCCGCTCCCCGGGTTCTGAACCCCCGGGCCGGTGAGGTGCTCTCGCGCTTCCGCGGCCGCGGTTGGGCGATCATTCCGGTCGGCTCGATCGTCGGGGTGATCCTGGCCATCGCGGAGGTGCCCCAGACCGCGGACTGGCTCACCTGGCTGGCGCTCATCGCCGTGCCGCTGCTGTCGATCGCCGCTCTGGGCTGGCTCATGCACGGCGCGCGCTGGTGGCTGGCGCTGGCCGTGCCGGTGCTCTTCCTGCTCGTCTGGCGCACGCCGCACTCGCTGTGGGGCGAGGGCGCCGGCACGCTGTTGTGCGGGCTGTCCTGTGTGACCCTCGGCGTGCTGCTGGGCGGCGTCACCCCGGCGGGCTGGTTGAAGCTGGGCATCGTGGCCATGGCGGTGGCCGACGTGTGGCTCATCCACACCAACACCCTCCAGGCGCCGAACTCCACGCTCAGCGCCGCCGTGCCCGCCAGCGGCCTGCCCCAGCTCCAATCTGAGCAGTGGGGCACGGTGACCCTCGGCTACGGCGACCTGTTCGTGGCCGGCCTGCTCGGGGCGATCTGGTCGCGGCGTCCGGGTCTGCAGTGGCGGGTGGCGCTGCTCACGCTCGCCCTCGCGGCCGGCTTCGACGTCGTCTTCGACCTGGCTCGCAACGAGCTGCCGGCGACCGTGCCGGTCGCTCTGGCGCTGATCGTGATGGAGCTGTGGGGACTGGGGTGGACCCGCGTGCAGCGGGCCCGAGGTCAGTGGGCGCCGCGGCCGGTGGAGGCCGGCGGGCGGGACTCCTCGGCCAGGCTGGTCACCACGAGCTCGCCGCGGGCGGCGTCCTCGAGCACCTCGGTCGCCTCCTCCAGCGAGCGGGCGTAGAGCTCGACCAGCAGGTGCACGACGATCTTCTCCTCGTCGTGCTTGTGGAAGCGGACGTGGGTGAAGAACTCGCGGGTGCCGTTATCGCCGAAGGCGGCGTAGGAGAGTGAATCCCCCGCACCCTCGCCCGAGCACTGCTCCACGTCCTCGGCGTCGACTTCGACGGTGCAGGACGCCACCCATGGCGTCCCGACGATCATCCGCTCCCAGCGGTCCTCGATCGGCTCGACCCGACCATTGTGGAAGCCGAGGTGGGGCTGATCGTGCATGCATTCGAGACACTGGACGACCGCCTCCTGCATCTCATCGACCACTTCGGCGCGCTCACCGGTGAACGGATCGATCCGGTGGATGCCCTCGTAGTGGACCTGAACTTCGAGGTTCTGGGACCAGCAGCGGTAGCAGCGCAGCCAGCTGCGAACCTCGGTTGAGCCCTCCATGGGTGCCAGTTTAGTGCGCCGCCGACCGGTGGCCGATGGCCTGTTGGCTAGCCGAAGGTGAAGTCGTAGGCGTGGACGCCCTTGGGCAGCTCGACGGTGAGCTGAAACAGGCCGTCACGGGGCAGTTTGACCAGGTTGTAGAGCGTCTGGGTGGTCACGGTGAAGTAGCCGCCCGCGGTCACCGCCGTGCCGGCCTCCGACGCCGGGATTGGCTTGCCGTTGATGAGCACGCGGCCGCGCAGTGGCTTGTGGTCGTCGGAGGTCATCACCAGGTAGACGTCCTTGGCCTGGATGCCGCCGGTGATCGAGGCCCCGGCGCTGGCCGGCGTGATGGAGCCCTCGTCGTTCTTGTCCGCCGGCTGCTGGGCGGTCCAGCTGCCGTTCAGCGCCCACTGGTTGACCTGGATGTTCTTCGTGCTGGCCGAGTAGCTGTGGGTGCCGGATCTGATGGACTGGACGAAGCCCTGGTCGCGGGCGGAGTTGAGGTAGGTCTCCACCGTCCCGATGGCGGCGGAGGGGACGATCGCCTGGGCCGACGTGGGTGCCGGCAGGTGGTGCGCACCGGCCTCATAGAGGAGCGTGCGCACGGCGGCCTCCTCCTGCTTGTAGTCACCCTCGCCGAACTGGGTGTGGCGCACCTCACCGGTGGCGTCGACGAGGTAGTCGGCCGGCCAGTACTCGTTGCCGTAGGCGTTCCAGGTGCCATAGCGGTTGTCCTGGACCACCGGGTAGGTGAGGTGGTCAGCACCGATGGCCTGGCGCACGTTGGTGGCTTCCTGCTCGAAGCTGAACTCGGGTGTCTCCACGCCGACGATGTCGAGTCCGTAGCGGTGATAGGTCTTGTACAGGCCCTCGATGAACGGCAGGGTGCGGACGCAGTTGATGCAGGTGTAGGTCCAGAAGTCGACGATCACCACCTTGCCCTTCAGCGAGCCGATCGACAGCGGCTTGTCTCCGGGCGTGTTGAACCAATCCTGGGTGTCGGTGAAGTCCGGCGCCTTGCCGAGGTTTCCCAGCTTCGGCGTGGTCACCCCGGCGATGCCCACCGACGCGGGGACGGTCGTGTCGGCCGCCGGCGCCTTGGCCGTCTTGGCGGCGGTGACGAACTTGGAGGCGGGCTGGAGGGACGCGAGCTTGTCCTGCACCGAATGGGAGTTCTCCAGGCTCCGGGTGGGATCCACGAGGATGGCCGGCAGGCTGTTCTCATGCCGGGCGATGAAGCCGGTGAGCCGGGTGTCCAGGTTGAAGATCAGGGCGACGCCGGTCGCGATGAGGATTACCCCGAGCGCGCGCTCCACCACATAGCCCCGGGCCACGCGCTTGATCTTGGCCAGCACCCAACGTCCGCCGAAGCCGTAGACGAGCATGACCAGGCACAACCCGACGGAGAAGGCCACCCCCGTGAGGGTGCTGCGCAGCGTCGCCCCGCCCTCGCTGTTGGAGACGGAGATGACCGCCCCGAGGATCGGCCCGGCGCAGGGGGCGCAGACGAAGCCGAGGGCGGCCCCGACGGCCAGCCCGGAGATGAAGCCATCGCCCCGGGTCTTGGGACCGAAGCGGGCCAGCCGAGATAGGGGGGCCTGGATGCGCTCGGCCACCTGGGGGATGAGCAGGACGGCCCCGAACAGGATGAGCACGACGATCGCCACGTCCCGGGCGGCGCTGCCGGTCAGACCGACGCCGGCGACGACCTGGGTCAGGGCCACGATGGCGATCGTGAAGGTGACGCCGAGTCCCAGGACGATCCCCAAGGGACGCCGACGCCCACCCACCCCGGAGGAGGCGAGCAACGCGGGCACCACGGGCAGGACACACGGGGTGATCGCGGTCCCCGCACCGGCAAGCACCGCGAAGGCGAGCAGAAGCAGCACGCCACGGCATTCTGCACCTGACTCATTGCGAGGCGATTAACGCTCGGTGTGAACCGGGGGTGGGTCACCGGGCTAGCCTTGGGCGCCGATGTTGCCGCGCCGTCGTCTGTCCGGGCTGTCGCTCCCCCTGGCCGCCCTGCTCATCAGCCTGGCTCTGGCGGGCTGTGGCGCCTCGGAGACCAGCCAGGTGAGGACCAAGGTGAGGCAGTTCGCCACCGCCGCCCACCGCCACGACTACCGCACGATCTGTGCCCAGGTGCTGGCTCCGGCGCTGCTGGCTGACATCGCCAGCGGTGGGATCAGCTGCTCCCGCGCGCTGGCCCTGGCGCTGGGCAGTGTCCGCGGCGCCCGGCTGGTGATCGGGACGATCACCGTCACCGGCTCGCGCGCCAGCGTGGTCACCCTCACCCAGGCCAAGGGGGAGCGGGCCACGCTGGCGACCCTGGAGCTGACGAAGGCCTCCATGGGCTGGCGGATCACCTCACTCGGCAACGCCGCCGCCGGTTGAGCGAGCCCCCACCACCCGCCGGAGCTCACGGGACCCCGCGCGTCGACCGCTACCCACCTGGATGCAGAGGGGAATCGGGGAACGTCGTCCGCGACCGATTCAGCCGGCGTTCACACCGCGGTGGTGACCCAGGGGGGACCACAAGCCTCCAGACCGGGCGCCGACGCGCCGGCTGCGCGGCGAAGGGGTCGTCAGGCGGACCCTAAGGCCCAAGGCGGGCATCGCAGGTGACGCTCTGGAGACTTTGGGGTGGTTCAGATCTCCGCTTGGGCCTCCAGGGCGGCTGCCAACGCGGGCACGTCGAGGCCCGGGTCGCTGTCGGCCAGCCAGCGCGTCGCGCTGCGCCGGCCCCCCAACGCCCGCAGGCCGCGGGCGCCGTGCTCCTCGACGAAGTCAGCCAGGGCGTGGGCCCGGCGGGCGCTGAGGCGCCGCGCTCTGAGGTCGAGCGCCTCACGATGCTCGTCCAGGGCGGCGATCAGCGCGTCCACGCCGGAGACGGGGGGAAGGGAGGAGACGCCGATCACCCGGGTGTCCCGCGCCCCGACTGAGCGCAGCGCCGCGTGCAGGTCGGCCATCGCCCGCTGGGCCACCCTCCCCAGGTCGGCCTTGGTCACCACCAGCACGTCAGGCGTCTCCATGATCCCGGCCTTGAGAAACTGCAGGACATCGCCGGAGCCGGGCTGGACCACCACGGCGACCGTGTCGGCCACGTCGGCGACCTCGGTCTCGGACTGACCAACCCCCACCGTCTCGATCACCACGTTGTCGAAGCTGACCGCCAACGCGGCGGCGGCCGCGCGGGTGGCCGGCGCCAGCCCGCCCAGGCGCTCGCCCGCCGCCGTGGAGCGGATGAACACCGACGGGTCGGTCGGGTCGAACTCGATCCGGGCGCGGTCACCCAGCAGGCTGCCGCCGCTGCGCTTGGAGCTCGGATCGACGGCCAGGAAGGCGACGCTCTGGCCCCGGGCGCGGTAGCCCGCGGCCAGCCGTGACAGCAGGGTGGACTTGCCGACGCCGGGGGGGCCGGTGACGCCGATGATGTGGCCCTGGGCTTCATGGCCCAGGGCCCCGGGAGACAATGCGTGCAGCAGTTCGACGGTGGCCGCGCGGGCGGCCGGGGTGGTCGTCTCGACCAGGTTGAGGACCGCCGGGGCGGCCCTCAGGTCACCGTCGCGCAGGCGTTGGGCGAGCTCAGCGGCCGACGCGGGGCCACTCACACCGCGACTGAGTTGCGCTCAGCGACCAGCCGCACGATGTCGCGCATCATCGCGTTGAAGTCCCAGTCCTTCGGGGTGTAGACCGCCGCCACACCGATCTCGCGCAGGGCGACCGCGTCGGGCTCGGGGATGATGCCGCCGCAGATCACCGGGATGTCGGCGCCGCCGGCGTCGGCGAGCTCCTTGATCACCGAGGGGATCAGCTCGGCGTGGGACCCCGACAGGATCGACAGGCCGACGACGTGGACGCCCTCCTGCACCGCGGAGGCGGCGATCTGGGACGGCGTCAGGCGGATGCCCTCATAGACCACGTCCATGCCCACGTCGCGGGCGCGGACGGCGATCTGCTCAGCCCCGTTGGAATGACCGTCCAGGCCCGGCTTGCCGACGAGGAACTTGATGCGGCGCCCCAGCTGCTCCGACACGCGCTCGACCTCCTCCTGCACCTCGGAGAGGTCCTCGCCGGGAGATGACACGGCCTCCCCGACGCCGGTCGGCGCGCGGTACTCGCCGAAGGCGTCACGCAGGGTCTGGGACCACTCACCGGTGGTCACGCCCGCACGAGCGGCGACGATCGACGCCTCCATGATGTTGGCGTCGGGGTCGTCGGCGGCCGCCACGAGGTCGGCGATCGCCGCGGCCACGCTGGCGTCATCGCGGCTCGCCTTCCACTCCGCGAGCGCGGCGCGCCGCTCGGCCTCCACGGCGGGGTCGACGGTCATGATGCCGCCGTCCCCGCTGGCGGTGAGCGGGCTGGGCTCGGTCGTCTCGTAGCGGTTCATGCCCACCACGGTGAGGTCACCGGACTCGATCCGGCGCCAGCGTTCGCGGTGGGACTCCACCAGGGAGGACTTCATGTAGTCGACGGCCTCCACGGCGCCGCCGAGCTCGGCCACCCGCGCCATCTCGTCCTGGGCGCCGGCGATCAGCTCGCTCACCAGGCCCTCCATGACCTTGGACCCCTCGAAGATGTCGCCGTACTCGAGCAGGTCGGTCTCGAAGGCGAGGATCTGCTGCAGGCGCAGGGACCACTGCTGATCCCAGGGGCGGGGGAGACCGAGGGCCTCGTTCCAGGCCGGCAGCTGGAGGGCGCGCGCCCGGGCGTTGCGCCCGAGCGTGACCGACAGCGCCTCCAGGGTGATGCGGTAGACGTTGTTCTCGGGCTGGGCCTCGGTGAGGCCGAGTGAATTGACCTGCACGCCGTAGCGGAAGCGCAGCGCCTTGGCGTCGGTCACGCCGTAGCGGTCGCGGCCCAGCGCCTCCCACAGCGTCGACATCGCCCGCAGCTTGGCGTGCTCCTCGATGAATCGCACCCCGGCGTTGACGAAGAACGAGATCCGCCCGAAGACGCTGCCCATCAGTTCCTCCGCGCGGTCACCCAGGCGCTCCTTGACCGCGTCGAGCACGGCGATCGCGTTGGACATCGCGTAGGCGATCTCCTGCACCGGGGTGGCGCCGGCCTCCTGGAGGTGGTAGGAGCAGATGTTGATCGGGTTCCACTTAGGGACGTGGACCACCGTGTAGGCGATCATGTCCGCGATCAGGCGCATCGACGGCCCGGGCGGGAAGGCGTAGGTCCCGCGCGACAGGTACTCCTTGAGGATGTCGTTCTGGGT
>CAZZVR010000129.1:0-11251 GCA_964657595.1 Burkholderia sp. PAMC 26561
GGCGCGCGCGGGCGGCGCGGGCCAGGTGCGAGGTCAGCGACGCGTGCCCGGCCGGGGAGCCGGTGACGTAGCCGCCGCCGTGGAAATACAGGACCGCCGCGCCACCGCGCAGATCGGCCGGGGCCTGGATGAGGACGGGGACGCCGGCCAGGGTGTCGGTGCGGTGGCTGACCCGGGCGCGGGGCAGGCTCAGGGACAGCCCGCCGATGGCCCGGCGCTGGGCGCCCGGGGGCACCCCCGGGCCCAGGATCGGCCGGATCCCGGTGCGCACGGCCCGGCCGAGCAGCGCGGCGGAGCGGTCAGCCGCCCGACTCCGGGAAAGAAATGCCGCGTCAGGCGGAGTTTCTCCCCCAGAGTGCTGCGACATCGTGCCTCCCGCGCCCCGCCGCGCCCGCGCCCGCTAGGCGCCGACCGTGGCCAGCGCGCCGACCTTGGCGGGGATGAAGGTCATCGCCCGCTCGGTCAGCGCGGTGATGGTCAGGCTCGGGTTGGCCCCCACGTTGGAGGGGATCGCCGAGCCGTCGCACACGAGCAGGTTCTCATAGCCGTAAGCGTGCTGATGGCTGTCCACCACGCCCGTCTCCGGGCTTGCGCCGATCACCGCGCCACCGAGGATGTGGGCGGTGGTGGGGATGGCGAACATGCCCTCGGTGAAGTTGGCGTAGGCGTCACCGTCGAGCTCCTCGGCGAACCAGCGGGCCACGTCGTAGGCCACCGGGATGTTCACCGGGTTCGGGTTGAGCGGATCCTGCTCGGTGGTCATCGACACCGCACCCCCCGGGAAGCGCCGCTTGACCTTCAGCCGGATCGAGTTGTCGAGGGACTGCATGACCAGCAGGATGATCGTGCGCCGCGAGGTGCCCTTGATCTTCAGTGCCCGCAGGGCAGCGCGGGGGTGGCCCAGGGCGGCGGCGAGGAAGCGGATCGGCTGGGTGCCGCGGTTGCCCGCCTCGACCATGAGGTTGAACAGGACCGACTGGGAGTCCGCCCCCGCGCCGTAGGTGCACACCTCCACGTGGGTGTTGGCGTCGGTGTAGAGCGAGGAGGTGATGGCGATCGACTTGGTGAAGTCGACGTCGGAGTCCTCGGGGGCGGTCACGGTGAGGATCGACTCGCTGTTGGTCCGGACCAGGTAGCCGAGCCGGTCCGACAGGCGCCCGAGCGAGCCCGCCAGCTTGCAGCGGGCGAGCAGGCGGTTGGTGCCCACCGCCCCGGCGGCGACGATGACGCCACGGGCGCGCAGCGTCTGCTTGTCGCGGCGCAGCAGTCCCCCGGAGTGGATGTGGGTGACCTCATAGCCGTCGGAGCCGCTGGCCGACGGTCCGCCGACGGGGGTGATGTCGATCACCGTGCGCTCGGGGACCACGGTGGCCCCGAGCCGCTCGGCGAACCACAGGTAGTTCTTCACCAGGGTGTTCTTGGCGCCGTGGCGACAGCCGATCATGCAGGAGCCACAGCGCAGGCAGCCGGTGCGCTCGGGCCCCTCGCCGCCGAAGTAGGGATCGGCGTGCTTGACCCCGGGTTCGCCGAGGTAGACGCCGACCCGGGTGCGCTTGAAGGTGTCGCCGACTCCACGGGCCTCGCCGTAGTGCTTGAGCAGCAGGTCCGCGGGACCCTCGGCGTCATATTCGGTGACCCCGAGCATGCGCTCGGCCTCCTCGTAGTGCGGGTCCAGCTCGTTCTCCCAGTCCGCCAGCCCGCTCCACTGCGGGTTCTCGTAGAAGCCGGGCATGGCGCGGTAGAGGGTGTTGGCGTACCCCAGGCTGCCGCCGCCCACCCCGCTGCCCGAGGCGATGAAGATGTCCTTGAACAGGGTCATGCGGAAGATGCCCTTCATGCCGAACTGGGGGAACCAGTAGTACTTGGAGGCCTCCTTGGTCTCCTTGGCGTAGTCCGCGTCGGCGAAGCGCTTGCCGCTCTCGAGCACCGCGACCGTGTAGCCCTTCTCGGCGAGCCGCAGGGCCGACACGCTGCCGCCGAAGCCCGAGCCGATGATCAGCCAGTCGTAGTCGTACGTCATCTCAGCGCTGCCTCCTGCACCGGCGCCGGCGTGTGGCACGGCTCCAGCGCCTCATAGTCCTCGGGGTCGAACCGTCGCGTCCGCCAGCGGTACTCGCTCATTGTCCCAGGCCAGTTGTTGGAATTGCGCCCGTTCGCGTCGACGTACCAGCTGTCACAGCCACTGGCCCACACCGAGGTGGCCAAGCGGCGCTGGATCTCGGCGTCATACAGGTCCGCGGCACCATGGCGTACGGCAAACGCCGTGCCGGGCGCGCGCTGGATCGCGGTGACCGCATGGCTGACGTAGCGGATCTGGCTCTCGAGCATGTGCACGATCGAGCCGGTGCCCAGGTTGGTGTTGGGTCCGTAGAGCAGGAACAGGTTGGGGAAGTCGGGGACGGTCAGGCCCAGGTAGGCGGACGCGCCATTGGACCATGCGTCGTCGGTGAGGTCCTGGCCGCCGACGCCGGTGACCTGCATCGGCGCCACGAACCCGTGGGTGGCGAAGCCGGTGGCGTAGATGATCGTGTCGACCTCGCGGGTCAGGCCCGAGTCCGTGGTGACGCTGTGCTCACGGATCGACGCCACCCCCTCTCCGATGATCTCGACGTTCTCCCGCGCCAGGGCCGGGTAATACTCGTTGGAGAACAGCACGCGCTTGCAGCCGAGCTGATCGTCGGGTTCCAGCCGGGCGCGCTTGACCGGGTCCTTGACCGCGTGGCGGAGGTGGAACTGAGCCAGCTTGGCCACCGGGGCGAGCCAGCCGGGATGGTCTGACACGGCCACCTGACCGTACTCGCAGACGAGGAACCAGCCGAGCCGCTCGGCCGACAGCAGGGCGGGGACACGCGCGAACATGGCGTGATGCCGGTCGCTGTAGCAGCGGTCGGGCTTGGGCACCACGAAGGGCGCCGAGCGCTGGAAGAGGTGCAGCTGGGCCGCCTGGGGGGCGATCTCGGGCACGAACTGGATGGCGCTGGCCCCGGTGCCGATCACCGCCACGCGCTCCCCGGTCAGGTCATGAGCGTGATCCCAGTGAGCGCTGTGGAAGCTGTGGCCGGCGAAGCGCTCGATGCCGGGAAACTGTGGGGTGGTCGGTTCTGAGAGCTGCCCGCAGGCGGTGATGAGAATGTCGAACTCGCGGGCGCGGTCATCCACGGTGAGCCGCCACGTGTTGGCCGCCGCGATGAACCGGGCCTGGGTGACCTCGGCACTGAGGTGGATCCGCTCGGCGATCCCGTACTTGGCCACGCAGCGCTCGAGGTAGGCGAGGATCGCCGCCTGCTTGGAGTAGCGCCAGGGCCAGCTCGGATTCGGCTCGAAGGAGAACGAATAGAACGGCGAGGGGATGTCACAGCCGGCGCCGGGATAGGTGTTCTCGCGCCACACGCCGCCGACGCGGTCGGCCCGTTCGAACACCTCGAAGCTGGTGATGCCGGCGCGCTGTAGGGCGATCGCCATGCCGATCCCGCCGAACCCGGCTCCGACGATCGCGATGCGAGGGGATGTGCCAAAGCTCACACGGCAACCGTATGCCTCACGGGGGTGCCGATCAATGGCAGATTGGGACCCAGAGTTGTTCGTTTCGGCCACAGCCTCCCGCTGGGACAGCCTGCGCGGCACCGCCAGCGTGGCGCTGCTGCTGGGCTACGGCGCCGATCTCGGCCTGGCCCCTGAGATATGTCTCGCCCACAGCGCCATCACGGCCGCCCAGCTCGAGGACCCCGACGCCGAGATCCGCGCGCACCAGGAGCTGACGGTGATCGCCAACCTGGTGGCGGCCCTGGGGGACGCGCCGGGGCTGGGCCTCGACGCCGGGCTCCGCTACGGCCTCCAGACCTACGGCATCTTCGGCTTCGCCGTGCTGAGCAGCGCCACCCTGCGCGACGCGATCGTCGTCGCCGAGCGCTTCCGCGAGCTGGCCTACGCGCTGGTCGACGTGCACGTCGAGCTGGTCGACGGGGCGTTGGCCGTCGTGCTCGACGACCAGGCGACGCCGCTCCCGGCGCGGCGCTTCGCCGTCGAGCGGGACGCGGCGGCGATCGCCCTGCTCCAGCGCGAGCTGTTCGCTCGAGGCGTGACCTTCCGTCGGGTGACCTTCGCCTTCGGGGCGCCGTCGGGGCCCACCGCGGCCGCGAACCTGGCGCGCTACGTCCGCGCCTTCGGGGTCATGCCCGAGTTCGACGCCGCACGCCACAGCCTGGTCGCACCCTGCGCCGGCGCCTGGCCGCCGAGGGCACGAGCTTCCGCGCGATCGTCTCCGAGACCAAGGTCCTGCTCGCCCAGGAGCTGCTGGAGACCGGTCAGCTCACCGTCGACCAGGTCGCCGAGCGCCTGGGTTACAGCGAGGCCTCCTCCTTCGTGCACGCCTTCACCCGCTGGAGCGGGGTCTCGCCGGGGCGCTGGACGCGGCAGGTGTCCTAGCGGTCGCGGGGCACGAGCGCGGCCGATCCCCACCCCCAATCCTCCAGACCGTCGCTCCGCGGAGGGGCCCTGGAGAGAAGGGGTCGCCTGACAGCCCCCAAACCTCCAGGGCCTGTCGAGCCTGGCCGCTCTGGAGGATTGAGGGGGGCCTCAACCGGCGTGAGCGCGCCCGGACGGCCCGCTCTCACCTACGCTGAGGAGCCATGCGCCTTCCGCGCCTCACCCTCGTCGTGGCGACTGCGGTCGTGATCATCGATGCGGCGGCCAAGGCCATCGTGGCGCACGTGCTGGTCGCCGGCCGCGTGGTGCACGTCGGGTCCTGGCTCGACCTCGACCTCTACTACAACCACGCCGGGGCGGGGAACGCGCTGACCGGCCGCCCCGTGGTGGTCTCGGTGCTGTCGATCCTCGGTTGCCTGGCGCTCGCCGCGCTGGCGGCCCGGATGCGCTCGCGGGGTGCGTCCCTCGGCCTGGGTCTGCTGCTCGGTGGCGGGGTCGGGAACCTGGTCGACCGGCTGGCCGGAGCGCCCGGGCCGTTCCGCGGCGGGGTGATCGACTGGATCCAGCTGTTCGGCTCGACCGGCAGCATGAACCTGGCCGACGTGGCGATCAACCTCGGAGTCGTGGTGCTCGTGGTCATGGCGATCTGGGGAGCCCTGAAGGCGCCCGGTCCCACAGACCGGGCACTCTCGACATCGTCGACGCCCTAGACGTCCTAGACGTCCAGCAGGCCCAGGTCCGCCAAGCTCCGGGCCGTCTCCACGATCGTCGACTCCGCCGGCCGCGGCGTGAACCCGAGCTCCGCCTTGGCGCGGTCGTTGTGGATGGTCAGCGGAACCAGCTCATCGCCCGGCGCCTCCTCCGTCGGCGTCCGCTCTCCCCGCGGGCCCAAGCGCGCGCGGAGGGTTTGGGCGATCTCGAGGAAGGTCATCGTCGGACCGTCCGCCAGCACGAGGAAGCGCTTGCCGGCGGCCGCGGGGGTGGCCATCGCCCGGAGGTGGACGTCGGCGACATCGCGGACGTCGGCGAGGCCGAAGTTCTGGCGCGGGACCACCTTCATCGTGCCCTCGAGCATCATCTTGATCAGGGTCAGCGAGGAGCGAATCTCCCCCGTCAGCGTGGGGCCGAGCACGAACGTCGGGTTGATCACGACCAGTTCGGTGTCCCCGCCCTCGGCCGCGATGAAGTCCCAGGCGGCGCGCTCGGCGACTGTCTTGGAGCGGGGGTAGGCGGCCAGTCCGGGCGTGTCCGGGTCGGTCCAGTCGCTCTCGTCGTAGTCGCGCACCGGCTTGGGGGAGTAGCCGATCGCCGCGAACGAGGAGGTCAGCACGACGCGACGGACACCGGCGTCCCGGGCGGCCCTCAGGACGTTCAGGGTTCCCTCGCGGGCGGGCACGATCACCTCGTCGGGGTTCTCGGACTGGATCATCGGCGAGGCGACGTGGTGGACCTCCTCGACCCCCTCCATCGCGGCTGCCCAGCCGTCGGGAGAGGTCAGCTCGGCCGCGACCACCTCGAGCTCGATGTTCTCGACGCCTGCCCGGGCCAGGGCGGCGCGGATGTCGGTCTCGCGGTCCGTCGAGCGGGCGGTCGCGCGCACCGGCTGGCCCGAGCGGGCCAGGTCGGCGATGAGCTGGGAGGCCACGTAGCCATAGCCACCGGTCACGAGTGTCGGAGCCATGACTAGAGCTCCAGCCGCTGGTAGGCCGCGCGCACCCGTTCCTGGGCTGCGGCCTCCGCCTCGGCATCGCCGTGGGCCCGGGCGTCCCACAGGCTGGCCTTCTCCTCGAGGTAGGCCAGCCGCGTGTGCGCGGCGGCGATCTCGTTCTGGATCCGCTCGGCATGGCGCATGAGCAGGTCGCGCTGCTCCGTCGCGGCGGCGTTCCCGCGCCGGCGATTGGCCTGATAGGTCCGCATCTCCTCGATGCTGACCCCGAGCACGCGCATGCACGCGAGCGCCTGGAGCGTGTCGACGTCCTCGTCGCGGTAGCGGCGGTGGCCGCTGCTGGCGTCGCGTGGCACCGGGCCGATCAGCCCGACCTCCTCGTAGTAGCGCAGGGTGGGCCCGCTCAGGCCGCTGCGCCGGGCCACGTCCCGGATGGTGAGAGCTGTCATGTCCACAGCCTCACATACTTCAAGCGCTTGAAGTCAAGGAAAGTGGTTCGACAGGAATGGCACCGCTAATCTCCCCGGTTGGGGGGCCGAGCTTGAGACCCATGGGGCCAGACAAAATGAATGAGCCACCGCTGGCGGATGCCGTGCCGCGTGACGAGGAGACCCTGGCGCTGCTCGAGCGCATCCTCAGTGACGGGTCACTTCTGCGCGGAGCCCTCGATCTCATCGCGGACGCCGTCGCCCAGTCCCTTGAGGTGCCCGTGGCGCTTGTCTCCCTGGTGGGCCGCCAGCGCCAGCACTTCCTCGGTCAGACCGGCATGCCCGAGGAGGTTCAGACGGGAACGCCGATCAGTCATTCCTTCTGCCAGCACGTCGCCGTCGGCGGTGAGGCCCTGGTGGTCGACGCGGCGATCGAGCATCCACTGGTGTACGACAACCCGGCGATCGCCGACCTCGGGGTGCAGGCCTACGCGGGCCAGCCCATCGTGGTGGCCGGACATGTGCTGGGCAGCATGTGCGCGATCGATGCGTCCCCGCGCCGCTGGACCGAGCGGGAGATCACCTCGCTGCGCGCCTTCGCCGACCTGGTGCAGTATCTCATCGAGGCGCGCCTGCGGACGGTCGGGGAGCTGCGCGAGACGCAGCCGGGTGCCCGGGCCCGCGACCGCCAGCAAACCGCGCGGCTGGCCGTCTATGAGGCGCTGGCCAACGAGCAGACCCAGGTCCAGTCGCTCAACCGCCGCCTCCGGCATGCGCTGCTGCCCCGACCCGGCGCGCTGGGCGACCTCCAGGTCGACATCCACTACCAGCCCGGCTCTGACCGCCGGCTGCTCGGCGGAGACTTCGCTGACGCGGTGCCCGACCCCGGCGGCGGGCTGAACTTCGTCATCGGCGGGGTGGTCGGACACGGTCCCGAGGCGGCCGCGCTCGCCATCGGCCTGCGGGCCGGCTGGCGCGCGCTGCAGTCGGTGGGCACCGAGCTGACACGCATCGTCGAGGTGCTGGATGACCAGACCACCCACGCCAACCTGTACGCCACCGCGCTGGTGGGCCGCATCGACGCGGACGCAAAGGTCACGCTGGTCAGTGCCGGGCACCCCGCGCCCGTCGCCGCGGGCGACCGCGGGGTGCTCGAGCTGCCCGAGGCATCCGGACCGATGCTCGGGCTCGGTCTGGAGTCACCGCGCTGGGAGGCCAGCACGGCGGGGCTGGCGAACCAGACGCTGCTCGCCTACACCGACGGACTCATCGAGGGCACCATCCACAGCTCCGCCGAGCGCTTCGGCATCACCCGTCTGCTCGCGGCCATCGCCGACCTGGGACCCGAGCCCGAAGCGCTGTGCGAGGCCGCCGCCGCGGTCAACGGCGAGCCGCTGTCTGAGGACGTCACGATCCTCTGCATCCACCCGGGGTGATGCGTTGGCCGGCCATGGGGCCGGCCACGTCACTCGCGCGATGCGCCGATCAGGCCGTTGTGGCGGAACCACAGCAGCAGCGCGAGCGACGAGCCCAGGAAGCTGCCGATGCCGAACACGGCAAAGGTCCAGAAGGTGTCGATGTGCCCGGTCAGCCAGCTGAAGTTCATCCCGAAGAAGCCGGTGAGGAACGTCAGGGGCAGGAACACCGTGGCGATCACCGTCAGCACCCGCATCGCCTCGTTCTGGCGCACGCCCAGCTCGGTCTGCTGGACCGAGATGACCGCCATGTTGGCCTGGAGGATCGAGGTCAGCTCATCACGCTGGCCTGAGACCTCCTCGTTGACCAGCTTGAGGTGATCGTTGACGTCGCGGAAGAACGGGACCAGCGGCTTGGCGATCTGGGGATAGATCTTGCGCTGCAGGCTCTCGACGGGCGCGAGCAGCGGGTGGACCGCGCGGGCGAAGGCGGTCGCCTGGCTGCGCAGGCGGTAGATGCGCTCGGTCGCCGCCACCGACCCGCTGAACACGATCTGCTCGACCTCGTCGACGTCCTGCTCGAGGCCGGCGACCACCGGCGCGTAGTCGTCGACCAGCTTGTCGAGGATCGCCCACAGCACGGCGCTGGAGCCGTGGCGCAGCAGGTCCGGGCGGCGCTCGAGACGGCTGCGGGCCGGACCCAGCCCGGCGACGCCGCCCTGGCGCACGCTGATGACGAACCGCTCGTGCAGGAAGATCGACACCTCACCGAACTCGACCGACTCGTGCTCGTCGTCATAGCGGGCCGAGCGCACCACGCCGAAGAGGATGTGGGGCTCGTCATAGAGCTCGAGCTTGGGTCGCAGGTGGAAGGACTGGGCGTCCTCCACCGCGAGCTCGTTGAGACCGAACCGCTGCTGGAGCTCGGCCAGCTCCCCCGAGGTGGGCTCGGCCACACCGATCCACACGAACCCGGGGTCGCTGCCGTGGGCGATCTCCGCCGCGTGGTCGAGGTCGATCGCCTCCGGGTTCTGGCGGCGCCCGTCGCGGTAATGGGCGCAGTCGACGATCACCCCGGGGGATTACGACCGCCGTCCCCGGACTCCTGCTGAACCGAGCTCCCCCGCGGCGACTCAGCCGAGCTGGACCGAGCGCATCGAGATCGAGGTCAGACGGCCATTGGTGAAGTCGTACACCGTGAGCGGGACCTTCTTGCTCGTGTAGAAGGTCTGCGCGACGCTGCCGAGCAGCTTCGGGTAGGCGTGCTTGAGCGCCGCTGGGCTGGAGCCGATGCCGATGCCGCCGGCGGTCTTGAGGTCCGGCACCGAGGCGGACCCCAGCTTGTCCACGGTGAAGCTGATGTCTCCGATGAACGGCTTGGAGGTCTTGGTCCTGGCCGCGTAGAGGACGCTGATGGACCAGCTCTGGTCAGGCGCCGTGTAGGAGCAGCCGCTGGTGGCCGTGCAGTCCTTGGCCGGGAACACCTCGGTGGCGGTGCTGGCGGGTGCACCGAGCTTGAGCCCGCCGAGGGACTTGGTCGGCACGATGTAGCTGCTGGTGAAGTGCGGCGGCGCGGGGGCCGGGGCGGCCATTGCCGTGGTCGGTGCGATGCACGCGACCGAGAGTGCGGCGACAGCCGCGAGGTTCGACTTCTTCATGACGCAGACGCCTTTCTCGAGTTACGGCCGACCGTAGGGGCGAGGCGTGAGATCAACGTCACATGCGCGCCGGGGGCCCTCACGGAGCGGGACACTGACGACTCGATATCGCCGCCGCGAGCAGCATCGCGCCGTGTGAGGGGATGGCGAGACCGGGACTCGAACCCGGGACACCACGATTTTCAGTCGTGTGCTCTACCAGCTGAGCTATCTCGCCTGGCGGCCGCCGATGGTAGCGGTCCACGCCCCAGGCCCCGCCGCGATGATGAGGCTCAAGCAGGGGCGGCTGGCATACTGAAGTGATGTTGTCATCGGGGAGGATTCCTCTCCTGGTGGCCGACCCCGAGCTCGAGCGTCTGCTCGCTCCCGAGGATCGGCTCCTGGCCGCGGAGATCACGCTCCCGGTCTATGAGATCACGACCGGCCCGGTGTCCCTGACCGCGCTGCTCGGGGCGTCTCGGGCCTTCGCTGCCCTCGTGCTCGACGGCATCCTGCTCCAGACGGTGCGTCTGGGTGACCACATCGGCCTGCGGCTCGTCGGCCCCGGCGATCTCGTCGCCCTGCGCGAGTCGACGCCAACGGCGCTGATCGCCGACACCAGCCTGGCCGCGACCGTCCCGACGCAGATGGCGTGCTTCGGGGACGAGTTCCTCTACGCCACGCGGCGCATGCCCCGGCTCATGGCGGGTCTGCATGACCGCAGCTCGGACCAGAGTGACCGGATGCTCGCCCAGATGCTCATCTGCCAGCTGCCCCGGGTGGATGACCGCCTGCTGGCGATGCTGTGGCTGGTGGCCGAGACCTGGGGGCGGGTGACGCCGAGCGGCACCGTCGTCCCGGTCCGGCTGACCCATGGGGTGCTCGGCGGGCTGGTCGGCGCGCGGCGATCCACGGTCACCCTGGCGCTCAAACAGCTCACCGAGCGGGGTGCCATCCTGCGCCAGTCCGACGGATGGCTGCTGCTCCAGCCGCCCCGCAGCACCTCCAAGGTCCTCGCCAACGCGCCCACGGCGGGTCCCCGCCAGCTCGCCCCCGCGGTCAGCTGGCCCACGCGGCCGACCGGCCTCGGCGACAGCGGGGCGCGCGCGAGCGAACTCAGCGCCGAGCTGTCAGGCGAGCTTCAGCGCACCGTCGAGCGTCTGCGTCTCGAACATCAGGACTCCTCCCGGCGGCTGCGGGTGCGGCTGGCCGCGCTCACCCAATCCCGCGAGCGGCTGGCCAGCAACCGCCAGCGCATCATTCAGGAACGTGAGTCCCGTCGACGGGCTCCATCATCATGATGACGCCGGAGACCTCGCCGTCGGGGCGGGTCCCGAGCGGCAGGCAGCTCACCTTGCACTGAATCGTGCGGCCCCGGCGCGTCACCGCGTCCAGCACGAGCTCCTGCTCCTCACCGAGCCCGGCCAGGCAGGCCCGGATGGGCGCTCTGAGCTGCTCCACCGGCAGGCCGATGTCCAGTGACATCACGTGGTGATCCTCGACCTCCTCGCTGCTCAGGCCCCACAGCTCCCGCGCCTGGTGGTTCCAGATCTGCACGTGCTGGCGCCGGTCGAGGACCACGACGGCGAGGCCGATGGTGGTGAGGATCGTCTCCAGGAACGCGTTGATGTCGTTGAGCTCGAGTGTGCGGTGGCGCAGCTCCTCGTTCATCGTCTCCAG
>CAZZVR010000130.1:0-11250 GCA_964657595.1 Burkholderia sp. PAMC 26561
GGCAGCTGAGTAGACCGAGCCGACGCCGAGCAGCTTGAGGCCGAGCAGCAGCGGCCCGGCGGGAATGAGCGCGGCCAGGCTCTTGGAGACGCTGCGCACGGACTCGCGGTACTCACGACACGCGGCGCAGTCACTCAGATGACGCCGGGCCAGCGCGTTGGGCCGGGCCCCGCGCTCGTGGCAGTCGACGAGCTCGGACCGGATCGTCTCGCAGTTGGTGTCCCGCGCCTCGGCGGCGGCGGTCAGTCCGGTGCGCGCGCGCACCAGCAGCGACTTGATCGCCGGGACTGACAGCTCCATCGAGTCAGCCAGCTCCTGGTAGCTCATGCCCGACATCTCCCGCATCAACAGGGCTGAGCGCTGCTGATCGGGCAGTCGCTGGACGTCGGCCACCAGCTTGCGCAGGTCCTCGCGCTGCTCCACCGCCGCGGTCGGGTCCGTGGACACGTCGCGGGAGGGGGTCTCGAACTCCTCGGTGAGGATCGGCGCGCTCTTGCGCAGCTGATCGACGCAGCGGTTGTGGGCCACGCGGTAGAGCCACGCGCGCAGGGCCAGGTGCCGGTCGTTGGCGCGCAGGCCCGCGTAGGCACGGATGAACACGTCCTGGAGCGCGTCCTCGGCGTCCTGGCGGCTGTTGGGCAGCATCTGGCGCGTATAGGCGAACAGCCGGGCCCGGTAGCGATCGTGGATCACCCGGAACGCGTCCTCATGCCCGGCACGGAACAGCTCGACGAGCTGCTCATCAGAGCGCAGGCGCAAGAACGTCGGGCCGGCGGAGGTGCGGAACCTGCCGACGGCGGACGGTGCGTGGAGAGCTGACGCTTCCATAGGCCTCAGACAAACATAACGGTCGGCACGGAAGTAAGTTACGGATGAGAGGCGTCGTGCCTGACGCGCAGGGCTCAGGTGTCGGCGTTGAGATTCGGCAGATGCAGGGTCTGCAGCCAGCCGTCGACGGTCTGGTTGAGCGTGGTGAACTCGCCGGTGAAGATGAGCAGGCCCATGCCGATGAGCACGAAGCCACCGATGCCGATGACCACCGGGTAGTGGCGCTTGACCACGCTGAGTACGGCCGTCATCTTGCCGAAGGCCAGCGCGACGAGCAGGAAGGGCACGGCCAGGCCGGCACAGTAGATGGCCAGCAGGAACGCGCCGTGGTAGGCGCTGGAGGAGGTGCTGGCGGCGGTGGTGATCGCCCCCAGGGTCGGACCCGTGCAGGGCGTCCACGCCAGGGCGAAGGCGGCGCCGGTCAGCACCGGGCCGCTGCGTCCCGCACGCTGCATCAGCGGCTGGAAGTGGTACTCCTTGGCCAGGCGCGGGATGAGCGGGCTGAGCACGAACAGCAGGCCCATGACCATGATCACGATCCCCGAGATCTGCAGGGCGGCGTGTCCCTTCAGCGCCCCGCGCAGCGCCTGTTCGCCGAGCAGCCCGAGCGCGATGAAGATGAGTGAGAAGGTGAAGACGAACTTCAGCGCCGGGCCGATGACCCGGCGAACCCCGATGTCGTCAGGGGTGCCGCCGGCCACCGCGGAGATGTAGCCCGGTACCAGCGGCAGCACGCAGGGGGAGAGGAAGCTGATCAGCCCGGCGCCGAAGGCGACCGGGACGCCAATGCCGGCGGCGGGATTCATCGGCGTTCCACACTACCGGCCGGCGGGGGCGATCCTGGTGGCGGAAGCACGGTTCCGCCACCAGGCAGGGCGGAGCCCTACTTCTTCCTAACCTTGGGAGTCGCCTGGGCCTTGGCGGTCGCGGCGGCCTTGGCCTTGGCGGCGGCGTGTGCCTTGGCACGGGCGATCGCCTCGGCCCGGTTCTTGGTCACCGTCTCGGTCTTGCAGGTCTTGGTGGTGTAACTGACCTTCTTGCGCTCCCGCTTGGTCACGGTCTTGCCGTGGACCTTCACCTTGACCGTGACCGTCTTGTAGCGGTAATGGACCGAGACGGTGCAGATGACCACCTTGGTGTACGTCACCGGCGGGGTGACGACCGTGACGGTGGTCCCGGGCGTGGTGACCGTCTGGGTCAGCGCCGGGGTCGTGACGGTCTGGGTGACCGTGGTGGCCGGCGTCGTCACCGTGGTCGTGGTGCTCGGGATCGCCCCGGTCCCGGTCAGCGGCGTGGTGAGGTCGGTCGGTGAGCTGTTGAACGGGATGTCCAGGGTCGCGCTCCGCGAGCCGCTGGTCGCCGGCGTGAACGTGACCTGGACCGTGCAGCTCTCATCCGTGGCGACCGTCGCGTTGGAGCAGGAGTCGCTCCCGATGCTGAAGTCGCCCGGGTTGGTTCCGATCACCGTGGCGGCGCCGAGGTCGAGATCCCCGTCACCGGGGTTCGTCACGGTCACCGTCTGGCTCTGGCTGGACCCGAGATCGACGGACCCGAAGGACGCCGCTGAGAGGGTCGGGTTGGGCGTGTAGGTGAAGTCCTGCGGACTACTCGCGGGCGTCACCGCGTCGTGATCGCTTTCCACGGTGCGGAGGCTGATCGGGACCGAGCTGCCGAGCGTGCCGGGCGGGGCCACGACCGTGACCTGGGTGGTCGAACCACAGTCGAGGAGCGCGGGCGCGTTGGCGACCGTCAGCGCGGGCGTGGTGCCGAAGTCGACCGCCGTGACGCATCCGAGGTTCTCACCCGTCAGCGTCACCAACGTGCCACCGGCGGCGGGGCCGTCGGAGACATCGATGCTGGAGATCACCGGGTCACCGGGCGGGTACTCGATCAGCTCATCGGCGGAACTCGGCGTCGAGCATCCCGACACGCTGCAGGCGCTCGTATCGAGGATCGCCGGGTTGGCCTGCAGCGTCTGGGTGTCGATCTCGGTGTCAGAGGCGACGTTGAACTGGTACTGGGTGGCGTCTGAGAACGCCTCGCCGTTCGCAGCCGCGCTGACGTTGTCGTTGAACTCCAGGGGCTTGAGGACTTGGTTGAAGCCCTGACCTGTGATGGTCAGCGGCGTGCCGCCGGCGTCGGGACCCACCGCATAGCCCTCATCCGAGGCTCCCGTCGACACCGCGGTGATCGCCGGGATCCCGGCGTAGGTCACGTTCGTGCCTGCGGCGGACTGCCCGGCGGCGGTGAGCACACCGATCGGCACCGGGTCGGTTGAGGTACCGACAGTGCCGCCAGCGGGGACGTTCGGGTCCGCCGGCAGTTTGACCTCAAGCACAGTGCCGGTCGCGTAGAGCACCGAGTAGTCGTCGGAGTCATAGACGGTCGGATCGCCATCCGTGACCGCGTCGAGGGTCTGGAGGTCCAACCCGGTTCCGGTGATCTCGACGATGGTGCCGCCGGAGGCATCCGCCAGCGTGGCCGGCTTCGTCGTGTCGGTCGACACGGTCGCAATCGTCGGGGTCGGGGCGTAGTCGAACTCGGTTGGGGTCGGTGTCTCCTCATAGCCGGTCGGGACCTCGGCCAGACCGTCCTGGTTGGTGGTCGGGGCCGCCCCCTCATACACCGGCAGCGGTGTGTCGGTGGCCGAGACGTCAGTGCCATTAGAGACCACGACGTTGGTCTGGCAGATGTCGTCGTCGTTGGGGTCGGTCTCCCCGACGCCCGCGGGATCCGCCTTGGCGGTCTCGCTCTCGATGGCGGTGGTGGTCGTGCACTGCGTCGCGCTGCCGCTCGTCTTGGAGTACGCGGGCGCGGTCACCTTCAGCTCGTGAGATGAGACGAACTGACTCGGGGCGTTGATGCCGCCGATGGTGACCGTGTCGCCGTTCGCGAAGCCCGAGCCGTAGACGGTGACCGTCTGGCCGCCGGCCTGGGCCCCGGCGAAGGGCGAGATCGAGGAGACCGACGGGGTCGCGGCTTCGCTCGTCTCATCGACATAGCTGAACTGGCTGGGCCGGGTCGACTGCCCGTTTGTCAGGGTGACCACGACGTCTGCGGGACCCGCCCCGTCCTGGGTACCTGTCGATCCGCCCGTGGTGTACTCGTTCCCGTTAGTGGGGTCCGTCTGAGTGCTCGTCCCGGTGGCCAGGGTCTTGGCGGCGGGCGGGGCGGTCAGGGTCAGCGTCTCCGTACCGTCGACGTTGGCGGTGACCGCAGATCCTGTGACAGCAGATCCCGAGATCACGTCCGAGCCGATGCTCACCGCCTTGATGTTGGTCGGGTTGAAGCCCGTGCCGGTGATCTTGAGGGTGCCGCCGGCAGTGGACTCAGCGGTGGGGCTCAGCGCAGTGATGCTCGGCGCGGTGCTGGTGTTGCCCGCCAGCGCGCACAGGTCGTCGGCCAGGCCGGGGGTCCCGTCGGCGTTGGTGAGGATCGGTGAACCCAGGCCCGTGGCCAGGTCATAGCCCATCCCCGCCGGGAAGGTCTTGCCGTCGTCATAGCCGTAGACGTCGTTGTTGCCGGAGGTGATGTCGTGGAACGAGGCGGCGTACTCGGTCGGGTTGGCCGCCACCGCGTAGAGCAGCGGTGAGACGAAGCCGATCCCGTCGGCGGTGGTCACGCCGCTGGTCTGGCACGCCGGGGAGGCGTCGACCAGGGCCAACAGGCCGGCCCACAGCGGGGTGGCCGAGGATGTGCCGCCCTCGGTGATGAACGCGCCGGCGTAGGTGATGGTGATCCCGCCGGTGAACTCATCTGAGTCGGCGGAGACATCCGGGGTGCCGCGACACGGCGTGCTCGTGCCCAGCCCGGCGGTCGTGTTATTGGCACAGAAGCCGGGCGCCCAGTTCTGGTCGGAGATGCCCTGGGACTGTGCCGTGGTCTCCACGTCATTGGCGTTGGTGTAGTCGGCGCTGCCGGGCTGGGGGAAGTTCGGCGCATTCAGCTGCCAGCTGGGGGCGGCCCACTCGGAGGAGAGGCCGCCGTTGCCGCCGCCCCACTCAGCGCCGTCGTTCCAGGTCGTCTCGTCGTAATGGGCGGGATCGGCGTCCTGGATGGTGGTGCCGCCGACGGCCAGCACATAGGGCTGGCTGGCGGGGTCACCGACCGACAGGGGGTTCTGGTCCGTCGGAGCCGGCACCGAGCGCACCTCGTTGCAGGCGTCACTGCCGGTGTCACCGGTCGCGTTGAGGACCGTCTGGCCCTGGGCCGCGGCCTGCTCGAAGATGTAGTTCTCGGTCTGCAGCGACCCCGGCTGGACCAGTGACTCGTCCTGCTCACAGAAGCCGTAGCTGGAGGAGATGATCTTGTCCGTGTCCTGATCGACCATCTGGGCGTACTCGTCGATGCCGGCCTCGAGGGAGGGCGGCGCGTCGTAGACGTCGATGTGGGCGCCCGGCGCCATGGCCGAGACGTCCTCCACATCGAGGATCGCCTCGCCCTCACCGGTCCCCGTCTGGTTGCTCGTCTCGTCGACGTTGTGGATGGTCAGACCGCCGGGGGCCTGATTCGCGCCGAAGTAGCACTGATCGAAGAGCTGCAGGTCCGCCGGGTCGAACGGCTCCTGCTCATAGATGGCGACGTTGACGCCCGCGCCGGTGTCACCGGCCTGGTACAGGCCGAAGGCGCCGTAGGCGTTGGCGACCTGGTCGTCGGTCAGTCCGCCGTACTGGTTGGCGGCCGCGGTGGCCGCCGCGCAGGGCTGAGGGGCACCGTTCGGGTAGTCGGTGATCTTGGCCGTCTTGGCCGCGGCGCGACCGGCGTAGGCCGAGGCGGGTGGGCGGATCGCGCTCGTGGTGGGCTTGATCAGTGTGTCCAGGCCGATGACGCCGCTCACGTCCGAGGCGATAGTCGAGGGGAGCTTGACGGCTGAGGTCGTGGCCTCACCGGTGACGCCGGCCGCGGTCGTGTAGCGGGCCAGCTGGGTGGAGAAGGCCGACTCGACCTTGGCCGTGGTGCCGCTGAAGTGGACCAGCATGCCGTCACTCGCGACGCCGGTGACGGTGAGTCCGTCGCTGCTCAGCTGGGACTTGACCGCGTCGATCGTGGCCTGGGTGGGGCCGAACTTCGCGGCGAACTGCCCGCCGGCCAAGTACTTGTGGTACCCCGATGACGTGCGGTTGGTGACGTTGGCGAGGAACTGGCTCAGCGCGGCGGGGTCACGCGGCTTGAGTGCCACGTCACCGGTCTGGGCGCTGCTGGGCGCTGGGGCGGCGAGGGCCTGGGCGCCGGCGGGGATGACGTCCGCGCGAGCGACCTGCACGAGCTTGGGCGCGCTCGAGGAGGCGCCGGCGCTGGTGACGAGCGCCAGTGCGCCGACGATGAGCCCGGCCAGCACGACGCCCAGCGCCGCGAAACGCCGCCGGCTGCCGCCGGCGCGTGAGAAATCCCCAAATGACACCCAGTACCCCCAGAACGATGTAGTCACTGCCTGATCACCGGCCTCGCTGCCCCAGTTACTGCGCAGTCGGCGGTTGTGTGTCCGCAGACACCAACTGTGGCCGACAGTACAGGCGCGTCCGGCCGCGTGTGTTGAGGTCCCGTTGAGGGTGTTTTGGTCTGCTCCTTGGCCCATTTGCCGGCCTCATGGGCCGGCATCGAGACCGGTCGGGGGTCCGGCGGGTGGGTGGGGGTCCAGTAGCCTCACCCCGCGATGACCCCCTCGATCGCGCTGCCCCCGCACGACACCCCCCTCATGGGCACGTCGCCGTTCCCGCCCATCCAGGACTACGCGTTCCTGTCGGACTGCCACACCGGCGCGCTGCTGGCCCCGGACGGGTCGATCGAGTGGATGGGCATCCCCCGCTTCGACTCACCGTCGCTGTTCGGTGCGCTGCTGGACCGCCGGGCGGGCAACTTCCGGGTCGGGCCCTACGGGATCGAGGTGCCGCTGTCGGTGCGCTACCTGCCCGGCACGATGATCGTGGAGACGACCTGGATGTGCCCCTCCGGCTGGCTGGTCGTCTACGACTGCCTGACCATCGGCCCCTGGCATGGAGATCATGCCGATGAGTCGTCCCATACGCGGCCGCCCACCGACCATGACGCCGACCACATGCTGGTGCGCGTGGTCGAGTGCGTGCAGGGCGAGGTCGAGGTCGAGGTCGTGTGCGAGCCGATCTTCAACTACGGCGCGGATCCGGCCCAGTGGGCGACCATCGGCAACTCCTGGAACACCGCCCAGGCGACCTGTACCGAGGGAACCACGATCAAGCTGCACTCGGACATGCGCGTGGGGATCGAGGGCTCACGCGCCCGCGCCCGGCACACGCTCGTCGAGGGCGAGCGGCGCTTTGCCGCCGTCGGCTGGTCCCACGGCATCGAGGGCCCCGAGGATCTCGAGGACGCGGTCAACCGCATCGAGGCGACCGAGCACTACTGGCGTGGCTGGCTGGCGGGCGGCCGCTTCCCCGATCACCGCTGGCGCACCTTCCTCCACCGCAGCGCGCTGACCCTCAAGGGACTCATCTACGCGCCCACCGGCGCCACCGTGGCGGCGGCCACCACCTCCCTGCCCGAGACCCCCGGTGGTGAGCGCAACTGGGATTACCGCTACTGCTGGATGCGCGACGCGACCTTCACCCTGTGGGGCCTGCACGCGCTCGGGTTCGACTGGGAGGCCGACGACTTCATGCAGTTCGTCGCCGACCTCGAGCGCGGCGAGGACGGCGGCCTGCAGATCATGTACGGGATCGGCGGGGAGTCGGACCTGACCGAGCGGACGCTCGACCACCTCACCGGCTATGAGGGCGCCTCCCCGGTGCGGGTCGGCAACGCGGCTTACACCCAGCGCCAGAACGACGTATACGGCTCCGTCCTGGACTCCGTGTACCTGCACACCAAGGCGGGTGGCCACATCCCCCAGCGACTCTGGCCCGTGCTCCAGGACCAGGTCGCGGTGGCCATCGACAGCTGGCGCAAGCCCGACCAGGGCATCTGGGAGGCCCGCGGGGAGCCCCAGCACTACGTGTCCTCCAAGCTCATGTGCTGGGTCGCGCTCGACCGCGGCGCCCGGATCGCCGAGCATCAGGGCGAGGCCAAGCTGGCGCTGCAGTGGCAGGCGGTCGCCGACGAGATCCGCGACGACATCCTCGAGCACGGCGTCTCGGAGAAGGGGGTCTTCCGCCAGCACTACGGCACCGACGCACTCGACGCCTCGACCCTCCTGCTGGTCATCAACCGTTTCCTGCCGCCGACTGACGAACGGATCATCAACACCGTCCAGGCGATCCGGGAGGGGTTGACCGAGAACGGCTTCGTCCTGCGCTACCGGGTCGGGGAGACCGACGACGGGCTCCACGGTGAGGAGGGCACCTTTCTCATCTGCTCCTTCTGGATGGTCTCGGCCCTGTCGGAGACCGGCGACACCGAGCACGCGGCCAACATGTGCGAGCGGCTGCTGGCCCACGCCTCCGCACTCGGCCTCTACGCCGAGGAGCTGGATGCCGCGACCGGCCGGCACCTGGGCAACTATCCCCAGGCCTTCACCCACCTGGCCCTGATCAACGCCGTGCTCCACGTCATCGGCGACGAGCAGAAGCCCCGCTAGAGGCCGGAGCCGACCCGGCTCGGCGAGCCCGGACACATCTGACGGCGCCGGCGCTCAGGTCTCGGGGAGGACGACCGCGGCCGTCCCGCCGTCGTGGACGATCACCGGCTGGACCGGGGTGATCTCCCGCCCGCGGCTCGCGGCCATCAGCGTGTCCTTGTCACTGAAGGCGCTGAGCTGCTCGAGCTGCTTGACCGTGGGGAAGGCCAGCGCGCTGCCGTCGTCCAGCACCGCCCGGGGGTCGACCCAGCGCGCCGCGACGATCTCGGAGCCGTCAACGGTCACCACCTGGCTGTCCACGGCCTCGGCCGCGTCGGCGAGGAAGAAGTGGGTGTCAAAGCGCCGGGGCAGGCCCTCGGGGGTGATCCACCGGGCAAAGGGGATCATCTCCGCCCCCGCGCGCAGCCAGATCCCCGCCTCCTCGGCCAGCTCGCGGCGGGCGGCGGCCTCGGGTGAGGCGTCGGCGGCCTCGACCTTGCCGCCGGGGAAGACCCAGAAGCCGCCCATGAAGACGAGCTCGGGGTTGCGGCGGACCATCAGCACCTCATAGGGGTCACGCAGCAGGATCACCGTGGCGGCCAGAGCGGGGCGCATACCTCGACATTAGTCCTCTAGTCTCATGGCCACATGAAGTACCTGTGTGAGTCCTGCGGCTACATCTACGATCCGGCCGAGGGCGACGTGGACGGGGGTATCCCACCGGGTACGCAGTTCGAGGACATCCCCGAAACCTGGTTCTGTCCCGTGTGTGGTGCGAGCAAGCGCGATTTCGTTCCCGACGAGGGCTGAATCCGATGCCGTGTGAAACCTGGCGCCCCCGGCGCCGGTCTCAGGCTGTCCTGGGCGCGCTGGCGGCGGCGCTGGTCGCCGTGCTGTGTGGCGCCTGTGGCAGCGGCGGCCGGTCACTCAACGGTGCGGAGTCCGCCGACACCACCACCACCCTGACGGGCCCGACCCTTCGCACACCGGCCGGTTTGGCGGCGACGGTGCGCGCCGGCACGTTCGCCTCGGTGGCGCCGACCTCGCGCGCTCAGGGCTTCCTCGGCATCGCCAGCGAGATCAGCACCATCACCGCGCTGTCGGGAACGGCCGAGCACCTGGACACGCCGTTCGTCAACCTGCTCAAAGCCCTCTCCCCGGGCGCGCCGTTCCTCCTGCGCATGGGGGGTGACTCAGCCGACTGGGCGTGGTGGGCGCTGCCCGGGGTCAAGCCGCCGGCCGGCATCCGCTACACGATCACCCCGAAGTGGGGAGCTGACGTCAAGGCGCTGCTGACCGCGCTGGGTGGCAAGGCCTTCGTCGGGGTCAACCTGGAACTCGACTCCGAGCGGGTCGCCGCCTATGAGGTCAAGCAGTACGAGAAGTACCTCGGCGCCAGCCTCATCGACGGCTTCGAGGTGGGCAACGAGCCCGAGCTCTACGGCGCCTTCAACTACTACAAGCTGGCCAACGGCACCGGGGTCAAGGGCCGCGTCCCCGGTCACTACACGATCGCCGACTACGCCCGGGACTTCACCAAGCTCGCCTCGGGTCTCGGCAATGTGCCGATCGTCGGACCGAGCTCGGGCTCACCGACCTGGTTGCCGGACCTCGGCACGATGCTGGAAGAGCTGCCCTCGCGACTCAAGGTGGTGACCGTGCACCAGTACCCGGAGAAGCGCTGCTCGGCCAGCACGGTCATCCCCGAGTCGGGCTTCTTCACCGAGGCCGCCATCCAGGGCCTGGCCGCCAACATCCACACGATGGTGGAGGCGGCCGGCGCGCACCACAAGCCCCTGCGCGTGGACGAGATCAACGGCATCTCCTGCGGCGGCCAGGCCGGGGTGTCCAACAGCTTCGGTGAGGCGCTGTGGGCGCTCAACGTGCTGCCCGCGCTGTGGCAGGCCGGCGCCCAGGGGGTCAACTTCCAGACGATCAACGGCAACCTCAACCAGATGATCAGCGCCCGGCAGACCGGTTCGGGCTGGCAGGTCGAGGTGCAGCCCGAGTACTACGGCCTGCTCGCCTTCGCCGACGTCGCCCCGGCCGGATCCCACCTCGTGCGGCTGACCGCGCCCAGCCGGACGGGCTTCTACGAGTTCGCGGTCAAGGCGCCGAACGGTCGGGAATCGGTGGTCCTGACCAACATCACCGCCCGGCCCGCGACGATCGGCGTCTCCACCCGGGGCGTGAGGGGGACCGGCACCGAATCGGTGCTGACCGCAGGGTCGCTGACCGCGACGTCGGGGACCACCCTGGCGGGCCAGAGCATCGCCGCCAGCAGCGGTCAGCTGAGCGGCAGCGCGCGTCACCGGTTCATCAAGCCCAACGCCCGGGGTGTCTACGCCGTCAAGGTGCCGGCGCACTCCGCCGCGATCCTGACCGTCGGCTCCTGAGCGCAAGCGAGCCACCCCCGCGGTCAGTCCGGCGCCGGTCCCGGCCCGGCGGGCGAGCCCTCCTCGCGGTTCTCGCGGTGGTCGCCCTGACCCTCGCCGCCGTCCTCCTGCTCAGTGAGTCGACCAGCGTGCGCGGCCGGTCGCTGGAGTCGATCTTCGAGGACGACCAGCTGCTGGTCGACCAGCCCCTCACTCCGGCGGGCAACGCGGTGGTCGGCCAGACCCTGGCCAAGCTCAAGGCCCTGGGGGCCGATCGCATCCGGGTCATCGTCGTGTGGAAGCAGGTCGCCCCGCGGGTCGCTCCCGCGGACGCGGCGAGCCCGTCCGCCTACGCCAACGGCTGGGAGGTCTATGACCGCGTCGACGCCGCGGAGATCCCGGTCCCCATGCCAGAGGATCTCCGCCTCCGCGCCCGGGACCCGCCGAGCGGCGAGCAGCGCGTCGGTGTCATCACAGGTGCCGGGAAAACGCAGGACCCCGAACTTCACGCGGCGCCCT